>NZ_JAAIJR010000467.1 GCF_010915725.1 Thiorhodococcus mannitoliphagus | reverse complement strand
GAGTTGTTCAATAGATTGAAATATAAATGGTTTATGGAAAATGAATAACGTTGGCTATTCTTAGCCTGACGGCTATGGGGTGTGGTCGGCGTCATAGCGCTGCAGCTGGCCGAAGTAGCGGCCTTCGAATTGGAAGACGATCTCGTGGAGGAAGTCCATTAGGGCGGCGACGGCCTCGTCGGGCAGCGGCGGCAGATCGATCGGTGCCAGGGTCTGTCGGGATTGCGGGTGTGTCATGGGAGGCTCCGAGTCACTGCCATTAAGTTAGTGCCTGACCGAAAAGTCTGTTTCATCTTGCAGGACAATGGCTTAAAATATGGCTCCATGGTCGAAGTTTCGGCGTCGAGGTCGATCAATAGGGACGCATTGGCGCCTAAGGCATTGATCTCTCGAAGTCGAGACGGCCATCGCAAGTGGTTTTCGAATGAAAACCGAATGAACCTTCATGAA
>NZ_JAAIJR010000466.1 GCF_010915725.1 Thiorhodococcus mannitoliphagus | reverse complement strand
CGCCGACCGCCTGTGGACGAGAACGACACTCGATCCAGAGGAGGAGAAATTACGCATTCCGGCCTAGGTGGGGTTTAGAGGGCAGCCGTGAGCTTCGGATGAGCGCTCGGCGCGAGACATCGGGGTGCGACCCTAGGAGCCTGTCCGAATTAGGATGAATCGGCTGCGGAATCGGGAGAACGGTCCCTTTCGCCCCGTTTTTTCGTTACATAGAACCACTATGCGCCTCAAAACCGGAACGAAATGACCTCGCTCTCCCACTTCCTCGCTTCGATCCCCCCAAGTCAGACAGGCTCCTAGAGCTTGCACCAGCTCTCGCAACACTCAACACCAACTCGGAAGGATGGCGTTCATGGATATCGCGAAAAAGACCCTTTGGCAGAGTGCGGCCTCTGAATGATGTCTCAGCAACAGCATTCGGCGCCGAACTGATCAATGCGCTGCCAGAACTGAGTCCA
>NZ_JAAIJR010000465.1 GCF_010915725.1 Thiorhodococcus mannitoliphagus | reverse complement strand
TGGACTCAGTTCTGGCAGCGCATTGATCAGTTCGGCGCCGAATGCTGTTGCTGAGACATCATTCAGAGGCCGCACTCTTTTAGGTCAGATTGAACTCCCTAGCGGGCGGCTGGTCTCGATCGCGACCAATCGACCCGTGACCAGATCGGAAACGGCCCAGGGGGCGGCCATCAGGACCGGGCACGGCATACGATGGATGCCGAGTTGCCACGCAGTTGGTTGCATGGTCTCGGCGTCAACAGCATCGCGGCAGTCGCCCCACTGCAGGCGCAATGGGATCGTTGGGGGCAATTCCGGGGACAGTATACTTAGAGGATATCCGGAACAGAATTTGCATTACCTTTAGGTTTCTTGGAGTTTTCGGAATAAGATTTCTGCGCAAGCCAGCTGAATCAGTGCCAAGTAGTTTTGCAACTGGCAAACATAACGGGTACGAATCGCCCGAAATCCTTTCAGCCAGGCG
>NZ_JAAIJR010000464.1 GCF_010915725.1 Thiorhodococcus mannitoliphagus | reverse complement strand
GCGCGTCACCGCCCGCACCGCGACACGAAACCAGCATGAATCATTGGGCGCCTTTTTGGGTCAGATTGAACTCCCTACCCTCTGGGTGCGTCTGCATGAGAAAGGCGGCAAGCACCACGAGATGCCCTGCCAGCACAATCTCAAGGATTGGCTGCGTGCGTACATCGAAGCGGCCGGGATCGCGGACGAGAAGGACGGCCCCTCTTCCGCACCGTGGACCGCAACACCAGGCAGATCGGCTTAAACCGCCTCGACCGGCAGCGCGCCTGGGCCATGGTCAAGCGCCGGGCCGCGCAGGCAGGGATCGAGACGGACGGTATTTGCAACCATACCTTCCGGGGCACGGCTCTGACGCACGAACAGTTCGCCTAGCGGAGAAAGTCGGCCAATCAGCCGATGAGCCGGCGCGCAGGGTCGAGAAAGCGGAATCGGCGGGTCGTGCCTGGGCGAGAATGGCGCCGGAATTGG
>NZ_JAAIJR010000463.1 GCF_010915725.1 Thiorhodococcus mannitoliphagus | reverse complement strand
CTCAGCACCGACAGCAACCGGTGAAGTTCCTCATCGTCCATGTAGTGCTCCACCTGATTTCGCTCGGGGATCAAGGGGTCACACTACGGGGCATTATGGGGTAACATCCCGCCCCTCCAAAATCCTGAAAACCTATATCGTAACATGGGGTTACGGCAGGATTTCAGTTTTGCAGTTTTCCAGTGCCCCCCAATTTGGAGCGGAAGCGGGGGAACCTGAGATTCTGAAAACCTGAAAACCTGCGGCGCTGAGCCTCGGGCCATGAGTTGCCCCCCCGTTTCTCCAGGCGCACGCAACCCTTCTAGGCAAGGAGAAACGGGGCGTTGGCTGGGGTTTAGGGAAGCTCGGTGGGGTCGGCTCGGTCCTCACGCCACAGGTGCGTTGCGAGCAGATCAGGGAGGCATTCGTCTGGATAGTCCATGTCCAGTACCATCAGCAGCAGTTCGATCATGGTTTCACCTCTTTCAT
>NZ_JAAIJR010000462.1 GCF_010915725.1 Thiorhodococcus mannitoliphagus | reverse complement strand
GGCAACAGCAGTGACAAAACCGCCTTCCGCGAGACCGTCAGCACCTACATGGAGCAGTTGCAAGGCGCTGTCGGGCTGGAGGTCAGGGCAATCGCATCACAGTTTTCTAATATTCGAGCGCTTGGTAGCCGACGATTTTGCCGAGGTTTTCGGTGCCTCGAAGACCAGTTTGTTGAGATAGCGCTCGTCCCAGCCGGCCTTCAGGCGTTTGCCATGGAGGCCGCGCTTGAGGTCATCGTGCGTCAGACGAATCAGTGCGATGCGCCGGATCAATGCCAGATTCTCACGGGCTAGGGGATCGCGCACCCGCGACTCATCCTCACGGAAGGACACGTCGAGACTCCAATGCAACGGGTTCTCCACGCCCCTATAGTGGACCCCGAAAATTGGACACGGATTTAAGTTATATCGCCTCGCACATTAACGAGGAGAGCGACAGTGACAGAGAGGAATCGTAAGACCTTTTCGGCGAGCTTCAAGGCG
>NZ_JAAIJR010000461.1 GCF_010915725.1 Thiorhodococcus mannitoliphagus | reverse complement strand
GTCGGATCAGTGTCCGCTTTCAGCTCGGAATGCTGTCCGCTTTGACGTCGGATTGGTGTCCGGTTTGGATCGGAATAGGTGTCCGGATTCGGCCGGAATACTCATCAATAACCCATGGCAGCTTTAAAATCAGTGGCTTAGAGTGGCAGGGAAGAGCCTAAAGCCTAACTCAATAAGTGTTCGTGTACTAAAAGACAATGACTTAGGTGTGGCCTCAGTCAGGCATGAGGAATTTTGAGGCGCAGAAGTGCGACTCTTTTGATTCTAAGTCTCTGTTTTATTGGGTGCCATGACTTATTGAGAAGTTATGGGGTGCGCTCGTAAAATATTGATTTAAAATGAAAATACCGCTAGCCTG
This sequence comes from Thiorhodococcus mannitoliphagus, assembly GCF_010915725.1. Classification (GTDB taxonomy): domain Bacteria; phylum Pseudomonadota; class Gammaproteobacteria; order Chromatiales; family Chromatiaceae; genus Thiorhodococcus; species Thiorhodococcus mannitoliphagus. Next base: position 130 of record NZ_JAAIJR010000461.1, on the reverse strand, counting down.
ACGGCTATGGGATCTGCTGGTGCTCGCGCACCAGCACCGCCGCGCCGCGTTGATGCAGTTCCCAGATCCAGGAGGCGACACAGAAGTTGCGATCGGCGATCCACAGATCCCCTGCCTCGATCGCGCCCTC
>NZ_JAAIJR010000460.1 GCF_010915725.1 Thiorhodococcus mannitoliphagus | reverse complement strand
AAACGCTGGGAAATGTCCAGAATCGAGGGTAAGTCCTGCTACGGCGTGTCAATCTGCGGAAGAACGGTTTCGCCGTGGGTCGTCGGCCTTGAGGGTGTCACCTATATCGACAAATTGGACGGGGGTGTCGAGAAGATCCAACGCGGACCATTGACGGTGTCAGGGCCGCTGGATCGCATCTACCTCGAGCCACCGCAGGCGCTGGTGTTGGAGGACCCCGTTCTTGAGCGGGCAATCAGGATCCAATCCGAAGGCAGTCGGAGTGCGGTGGTGTGGAACCCCTGGATCGAGCAGGCCGCCGCCATGGGGGATTTCGGGGACTTGGAGTACCTGAAGATGCTCTGCCCGACATTCCGCACGCCATAACGTGTAATAACGAATTTTTTGTTGCTGATTTTCAGTGGAGATGTCGTTATCTCGCACACGAAAAACGAACAAAACGCCTGTCATCGTGGCTGAGCACCGTTATTCCACAGCCATCACCCCAGCGG
>NZ_JAAIJR010000459.1 GCF_010915725.1 Thiorhodococcus mannitoliphagus | reverse complement strand
CGTTGTCGGCGCCTGACGGCGGTGATCGTGGCCGTGCTGGTGGGGCTGTCCGTGTCGCCGGTCGTGCTCGGATGATGACCATGGTCCAGGAAACCAGCCACTAACCTGACACCCTGCTCAAATCGAGGCCCGCCGTCATCATCCATCCCGCTTGCGCCACCCGGTCCGGATTCTCCCAGGGCATTGGCCGACCTCGGCCCGTACTTCGACTCACCCACTCAGAAGTGGAGCGTGCCTGGCACAGAGTCCCGCGCGGCGTCGGCGTGGCTGACAGGTTGGTCATGGTGCGTGCGGTCGATCTCGGGCGCAACGACCTTGACCTTCCGCGACACCCCAAAAGTCCGTTATGATTTCCGTACATTAATCCAATTCGCGACTTAGCAAGCATGGCTGATCGACGTTCCAAACCCCGCGGCGGCTTTCGTCCAGGTGCCGGTCGCAAGGTCGGATCGGGACCCTACGGCGAGCCCACCCAGGCGCTTCGGCTCCCGGT
>NZ_JAAIJR010000458.1 GCF_010915725.1 Thiorhodococcus mannitoliphagus | reverse complement strand
TCTTCGGGCCATCCAGTCGGTTGAGTCCACACCCTGCATCCTTCAGCCAAAGCGTCGTGGGAGCGGCGCCCCGCCGCTATCGCGCGACCGTCGCGGCGAGGCGCCGCTCCCACCGGTCGTGCGCTTGGAGCCTACGATGATCGAGGCCGATGGGGGGATTCGAAGGCAAGGGCGTTTTTTGCACAGACGACTCCCTCGGATCCGTCCGGATCGCTTGGCCGATGGTCTCAGGCGGCGCGCTTACCACGCCGAGCACCAGGATCTGCCACTGCGCCATTCCCGGACGCCCGGTCTCGGCGCTTACCGGACCCGAGCCGTCGGCGCGCTCGGTCAGGCACGACCTAACGAGGCTTCGCCTCAGACCGACGAATCATGCCATCGGGATCGCTATCGGAATCGGGATCGCTATCGTCGGTTCGATCCCGATCCCGATCCCGATCCCGATCCCGATCCCGATCCCGACGGCCTTGGATGGTCGGACGCTTCATCGAAAT
>NZ_JAAIJR010000045.1 GCF_010915725.1 Thiorhodococcus mannitoliphagus | reverse complement strand
CTTCCCCCCTTTCGCAAAGGGGGGCTAGGGGGGATTTCGGGCGGCATCGCTCGCATCGGGAAACAATTGATGGACACCCTCTAGGAGCCTGTCCGACTTAGGATGAATCGGCTGCGGAATCGGGAGAAGGGTCCCTTTCGCCCCGCTTTTTCGTTACATAGAACCACTATGCGCCTCAAAACCGGAACGAAATGGCCTCGCTCTCGCACTTCCTCGCTTCGATCCCCCCAAGTCGGACGGGCTCCTAGATGCTGACGGCGTTGCTTCATTTCACGCTTGGGTTCAGTGCGGTTGCCGGAATAACCTACGCACATGCGCGGCTACTCCAAGAAACGAACGGGTCTTTTCTATCGGCGGGTCTCGTCTCCGGGCTTCTATGCGCGTCGTTGGCTACATTCGCGACTCAATGGGCGAGCCCCGTTGTCATTCTTCTGCTAGGAATCAGCTCGCACAAGGAGTATCTGGAATCCCGAAAGTACAAAGCTCAATACGATGCTGAGGAAGCAAAAGCGAACAACGAGGATGCGGCCTCTAACATCGGAATGGAGTCCGACGCTTGACCGCTCCTTCCTGCGCTGCCGCTCCGGTGGTCGCCGTCAAGCGCGACTCATTGTTGCGTTGTTTTTGTTTCGATTTCGACGGAACGCTCGTCAAGAGCATGGACATTGCCTTCAGTGCCTTCGAGCGCGTCGGTCCAGAGATGGGCTGCAAGCCGCTGACTCGCGACGAGCTGCTCGCCATGCGTGGCATGCATGTGCGGGAGGTCATTCGCGAGATGGGGATCCCCTTCTACCGCGTCCCGCGTCTCGCCAAGCGGATGCGTGAGGCGATGCGGGCGGATCTGATGGAGACCCCGCCGGTCGATGGCGTCGTTGAGGCCCTAGAGGCCCTGGTGGCAAGGGGATATCGCGTCGGCATTCTCTCGTCCAATGCGCGTGAGAGCGTTACGGAGTACGCCGCGCGGCACGGCTTGAAGGGGCTTGATTTCATCGTTGGCGGGGCGGCCCTGCTCAAGAAGGAATCGGCCCTGCGCCGGCTGTTGCGGCGCCAGCGCTTGGCCGCGCGTGAGATGCTCTACGTCGGTGACGAGGTGCGCGATGTGGAGGCCGCGCGCGCTGTCGGTGTTGGCGCCGTTGCTGTCAGCTGGGGCTACAACTCCGCAGAGGGTCTGGCGCGAGCCACTCCTGATCATCTCCTGAATCACCCAAGTGAATTGCTCTCCTTAACAAGTTTTAACGGGTGTTCGCTCGAAGAACCTGTAAGGCTATAAGACACGTTGAGCGCGCGCGGTCGGGCTTCGCCATGGTGTGGGCCGGCCAAAAGGTCTTCTTACCCTGGGTTGGCCGAGCCGCTCGAGAAGCAGGCTGCAGGTAGGAGAACGATGCAGGACTTACTTGATCCAAAGCATGAATTCGCTGGACTCCGCGAGCAGATCGCCCAGTCCATCCTGGGGCAGCAAATGCTCATCGATCGGCTGCTGATCGCGCTGCTCGCGGACGGGCATCTGCTGGTCGAGGGCGCCCCGGGACTTGCCAAGACGACCGCCATCAAGTGCTTGGCGCGCGGCTTGGAGGGAGACTTCCACCGCGTCCAGTTTACCCCCGACCTTTTGCCGGCCGACTTGACAGGCACCGAGATCTATCGTCCGCATGACGGCAGCTTCCGTTTCGATCGGGGGCCGATCTTCCACAATCTGCTGCTCGCGGACGAGGTCAATCGGGCGCCCGCCAAGGTGCAGTCGGCCCTGCTGGAGGCCATGGGCGAGCGGCAGGTCACCGTCGGCCGCGAGACCTATGCGCTGCCGCCGCTGTTCCTAGTCATGGCGACCCAGAATCCCATCGAGCAGGAAGGGACCTATCCGCTCCCAGAGGCGCAGCTCGACCGCTTCTTGATGCATGTGCGCGTCGACTACCCGGATCTGGAGACGGAGCGCGCCATTCTCCGGCTGAATCGGGATGAGGCGCGTCAGGAGGAGCCGGGTGGGCCTGGGGTCGTCGTCAGCCAGGCGCATGTCTTCGCCGCCAGACAGGCGATCCTGGGGCTCTACATGGCGCCCGAGGTGGAGGACTACCTCGTCCACTTGGTCATGGCGACCAGGAATCCGAGTGCTTATACCCAGGAGCTTGTGGGCTGGCTAAGGTTCGGGGCGAGTCCGCGCGCGACCATCGCGCTCGATCGCTGCTCGCGCGCGCTCGCCTGGCTCAACGGTCGGGATTTCGTCTCGCCCGAGGATGTGCAGGCAATCGCGCCGGACGTCCTGAGGCACCGCGTGCTGCTCTCCTACGAGTCCGAGGCGGAAGGCCGTGAGCCGGACGATTTCGTCCAGGCGCTTTTGAGTCGGGTTCCCGCGCCCTAGGCGATCAGGGCGCCAGGGTTCACATCCAGCACTGGACCTGGGATGAGTCGCTGAGCCGCTCGGCGATGTTGCCGCTCCAGCTGCTCGCAGTCGTTTGAAGATCAAACCGCATGATTGACCCAGCCGACAACATGGCACCGGGCCTGCGCGCGACGCTCAAGGAGCTGATCGGGCTGCGCGCGCAGGCGCGGCGCTTGGATCTCGCTCCACGCGGTCGCGTGTTGGCGACCCGCAGTGGTGGGCACTTGTCCCGATTCCGTGGCCGCGGGATGGAGTTCGACGAGTCTCGCGTCTACCAGCCGGGCGACGATCCGCGCAACATGGACTGGCGCGTCACGGCTCGGGCCGGCACGCCCCACGTCAAGCTCTTTCGCGAGGAGCGTGAACGCCCCGTGTGGCTCTTGGTCGATCAGGGTCCGTCCATGCGTTTCGGGACGCGTGTTGCCTTCAAGTCCGTTGTCGCGGCCCAGGCCGCGGCCTTACTCGGATGGGCGGCGGCCGATCGGGGCGATCGGGTGGGCGGTCTGGTCTTCGACGAGCGGGCACACCTGGAGCGTAGACCCGCCGCGCGCGGGGCCGGGCTGCTGCCACTGCTCGACCGGCTGGCCGCGATGCCCGACACGGGTGAGGGCGGCTACGCTTCACTGGAGGAGGCCGGCGGGCATCTGGCGCGTTTGGTGAGGCCGGGCAGTCTAGTGGCCATCGTCAGCGATTTCTTCGATCTCGAGGCGGACCGCGGCCGTTGGCTGAACCAACTGGGTGACCGCGGTGAGCTGCTCTTGATCCTGGTACACGACCCCCTTGAATCCGAGGTTCCGCCGCCAGGACGCTACCCGGTGATGAGCGGCGTGCGTCGCGGCGTCTTGGATTTGACCGCCAAGGGCGCGCGCGAGGCTTACCACCGTCAGTTTGCCGGGCGCTTGGTCTTGCTCGAGCAGTTGGCGCGTCGCAACGCCTTTCACTTGCTCAAGCTTGCGACGACAGACGCGGTCGGGCCTGCACTGGCGCTGGGGCTTGGCGCACGCGCCGTCACGCGGGGCAGGGAGGCGGGGCGATGAATCCGGATCCCCTCGCCGATCTGCGCGACTGGCATTTGCCAGACCCCCTGTCCTGGTGGCCGCCGGCACCTGGCTGGTGGATCCTCCTCGGCTTGGCCGTCTTGGCGATGGTGGCCGCATTCCTTTGGATCCGCCGCCTGCGTCGGCGAGGACGCGCATGGCGGGCAGCCAAACGTGAGCTTGTCGGACTGCGCGCGGCCTATGAATCCGATCGGGACGGGCGGCGTTTCATCGCCGAGCTGTCCCGCTTACTGCGTCGCTTGGCGCTGCTGCGCTATCCGCGTGAGCGCGTTGCCGGCCTCAGCGGTTCCGCCTGGCTGGAGTTTCTCGACGCCACCGGCGGCGCAGGCGGTTTTGTCGGGGGCGCTGGCCGCATCTTGATGGCGGCCTATCGGGCTGACGCGAAAGGGGTCTCCGAGGACGAGGTCGCTGGACTCGCGCGTTTGGCGGAGACATGGATGGCGGCGAACGAAGGAGGTCGGCCATGATCAGCTTGGAATGGCCCTGGGTGCTTGCTGCCTTGCCACTCCCCGTCGTTATGCGCTGGCTGCCGCCGGCTGCTCGGGACGTCGGCGCCGCGCTGCGCTTGCCGATCTACGCCAAGCTCCAGGGGCTGCCGGAGGCCGGCCAGCAGCGCTTGGCCTGGTGGCGGCTGGTGCTGGCTGCGCTGGTTTGGATCCTGCTGGTCCTGGCGGCTGCGCGCCCGCAGTGGGTTGGCGATCCCATTGGTCTGCCCGTCGCCGGGCGTGACCTCATGCTGGCGGTGGATATCTCGCAGAGCATGGAGCAGGCCGACTATGAGCTGAGAGGTCAGCGGGTGTCGCGTCTCGCGGCCGTGCAAGCCGTGGCGGCGGATTTCATCGAGCGGCGCGAGCAGGATCGGTTGGGATTGATTCTCTTCGGCAGCCGCGCCTACCTTCAAACCCCCATGACCTTTGACGCCGAGACGGTCGCAGCCATGCTGCGCGACTCCGTCGTTGGTCTGGCTGGACGCCAAACGGCGATCGGTGACGCCATCGGCTTGGCGGTCAAACGCCTGCGTGATCAGCCGGAAGGGCAGCGCGTCCTCCTCGTGCTGACGGATGGCGACAACACGGCTGGCGTCTTGGACCCGATCGAGGCGGCCGAGCTGGCCGCCAAGGCAGGCATTCGCATCTATACCATCGGCATTGGGGGCGGCGACCTTGGGATTCGTACGCCGCTTGGGATCCGGCTGCTCAAGCAGGGGAACGACTTCGATCCTGCGACGCTGAAGGAGATCGCCAAGATGACCGATGGGCGCTTTTTCGCGGCCTCCAGCCGCGAGGAGCTGGAGTCCATCTACGCAGAGCTGGATCGGCTCGAGCCGAATCAGCGAGAGGAGCGAACCTACCGACCTCAGCGGGCGCTTTTCATGTGGCCGGCTGGCCTGGCGTTGGCGCTGTCAGTCGCCTTGGCACTTGGCGGGCTGTCGCCGCGGTCGGATCAATTCGAGCTGTGAGCATCATGATGCCAGGCGATCTTCATTTCATAAGGCCCTATTGGCTCTTGGCGCTGCTGCCCTTGGCCGTCATTCTCGGGCTGCATTGGCGCGCACGGGCCGGTGCGGCGATCTGGAACAAGCTGGTAGACCCGCACTTGCTGCCGCATCTGCTCGCCGGCGGCGAATCGCGCCCAAGGCGCCTACCGCTGATCCTGGCCGCCCTGGGGTGGACACTCTTGACGCTGGCCTTGGCGGGACCGGTCTGGGAGAAGCTGCCGCAGCCGGTGTTCGGCACGCTGAATCAGCGCGCCATCCTGTTGGATCTCTCGCCAAGCATGAGGGCGACCGATGTCGCGCCGTCCCGGCTGGCACGGGCCAGGTTCGAGATTCTCGACCTTCTGCGTGCCTCCGACGAGGGTGAGGTGGCGCTCCTGGCCTTCGGCCCGGAGCCCTTCATCGTTTCACCGCTGAGTGGAGACGCCAACACGGTTGCCGCGCAGGTGCCTCAGCTGACGACAGACCTGATCCCCGTCCCTGGGGCGCGGCGCACGGATTTGGCATTGAAGCAGACGTCAGAGATGCTGGCGCAGGCGAAGGCCGTGAATGCGGATGTCATCCTCGTCACCGACGCCGTCGGAGACATGGCGGGTGCTCTTGAGGAGGCCCGCAAACTGGCGCGCCAGGGGCATCGGCTCTCGGTGCTTGCGGTGGGTACCACCAAGGGTGCGCCAGTGCCCGGCGCGGAAGGCGGACTAGCGCACAACGGCGATGGCAGCATTCAGATCGCGCGCCTGGAAAGGGAGAAACTGCGAGAACTGGTCAAGGCTGGCGGGGGGCAGTACCTGGAGGCGGTGGTCGGCGATCGGGATACCAAGGCGTTGATCCAGCAGGCACCAGGCTTGGTTGAAGCCATGGAGGAGAAGACGCTGACCGCGGACCAATGGCGCGAGGAAGGGCCTTGGCTGCTGCTGGCGCTCCTGCCCATCGCGGCCCTGGCCTTCCGGCGCGGCTGGCTGCTGCCTGCGGTCCTGGTCTTCTCGCTCTTGCCGGTTGAACCCAGCGAAGCCTTCCAATGGACGGATCTTTGGCTCAGGCCGGATCAGCAGGCGGCGCGTCAGCTGGAGTCAGGTCAGGCGGAGGCCGCTGCGCAAGGCTTCTCGGATCCGGCCTGGGGCGCGGCCGCGAGCTATCGCGCCGGGAACTATGAGCAGGCGCTGGAGCGCGTCTCAGGGCTCGAGGGCGCGGATGCGGATTTCAATCGCGGTAACGCACTGGCGCGCCTGGGGCGTCTGGAAGATGCCGTCACCGCCTATGAAGACGCCCTTGAGCGACAGCCGGACCATGCCGATGCCAAGTACAATCTCGAACTGGTGAAGAAGCTGTTGGAGCAACAGGACGAGAGTCAACAGCAGGGCGAGAGTCAGCAGCAGGGCGAGAGTCAGCAGCAGGACGAGAGTCAGCAACAAGAGTCTCAATCGAGCCAAGATTCCTCAAGCGACGCTGGCGAGGATGGCGCCGAAGACCAATCGCAGAGTCGTCAGGGCGAAGGCGATGCATCTCCTCAGGACGATGCGCAGGGTGCGGAAGGCGGAGAGCCGCAGCAGGGCACTGGCGGCCAACAGCCGTCGCCTCAGCATCAGGATGGCGCTGAGTCCGAGGCCGGGCAGCAGCCTTCGGAGTCTACTGAGACCGGGCAGGGCGATGCGCAAGCGCAGCAGGCGGATGGCGACGACACAGAGCCGCAGGACGCCGGTCAGCGGCAGGAGGCGCCCTCGTCAACGCCTGAGCCTGGGGGCGGGGACTTCAGCCAGGAGGCTCTGGCGCAGCAGTCTCCACCCGACACCGGCGAATCGACTGACGCCTCCGAGCGCCGATCGGCCGCGGGCCTGCAGGCTATGACGGAGGAGGACTCGGACGAGGGCGAGCCTTCTCAGGTCGCTGGGCTAGAATCGATCTCACCCGAGGAGCGCGAGCAGCAGCAGGCGATCGAGGCCCAACTGCGGCGCGTCCCGGATGACCCGGCCGGTCTGATCCGTCAGCGTTTTCTGCTCCAACATCTGCGTCGCGAGGGACGTTTGCCGTGATCTCCAAGCTCAGTATTCAGCGCGTCATCACTTGTGTTCTGCTTGCGCTCTTCGTGAGCAGCGCCTGGGCGGCGGATCTGCGTATGCAGGTCGATCGTCAGCGCCTGAGCTTGGACGACATCCTGAACGCTCGCCTCATCGTCGAGGGCGATGCTCAGGGCGAGCCGGATTTCAGTCCGTTGCGCGAGGATTTCGACATCCTGAGTCAAGGGCAGAGCCAGGTGACGAGCATCGTCAATGGCAAGATCTCCCAGACCCGTCAATGGACGCTTCAACTGGCGCCGCTGCGCGAGGGCAAGCTCGAGATTCCTGCGATATCCCTGGGTAAGGACCGCAGCGACCCGGTCGAGGTCGAGGTGGCCTCGGGCGGACAAGCCGCTGGAGAGACAGGCCCCAAGCCGCTGTTTCTGAAGGCCGAGATCGAGACGTCGAGCCCCTATGTTCAGCAGGTCATCGACTATCGGGTCAAGGTGTATTTTCGCCAGGAGCCCCAGCGCGCCGTCCTCTCGGAACCTCGGGCGGAGGGCGCGACCATCCAGCAGTATGGCGAAGATCGGGGCTACGACGAGTCCGTGGACGGCCAGCTCTATCGTGTGATCGAGCGCCGCTATCAGGTGATCCCGCAGCGCAGCGGGACGTTGCGCATCCAGGCCCCGCGGCTCGAGGCCATGATCCCAGACCCGAATCGATCGCGTCGCGATCCTTTCGCCGATCTGGATGAGGCGTTCGGCGGCCGTTTGTTTCAGAGCTTTCCGCAGATTCCCGGCGTGACCCATCCGGGGCGACGTGTCGTCGAGCGCGCCCAGGACGTCGAGATCGAGGTGCGCGCGCAACCCTCTGGGGCTGACACACCTTGGCTGCCGGCGACCTCGGTGCAGCTCTCGGACGAGTGGTCGCCAAGCCCGCCGAGCTTTCGGGTCGGTGAGCCGGTTACGCGGACATTGACGATCACCGCACAAGGCACGACTGCCGCCCAGCTTCCCGAGCTGGATCTCGGCGCGATCCAGGCCGCCCAGGTCTACCCGGATCAGCCCAAGGCCGAAGACCTCACGACTGGCCCAGCGCCGGCTGCGGTCAAGACCTTCAAGGTCGCATTGGTTCCGACACGAGCGGGCGCCTTGACACTGCCTGAGATCCGCCTGCCTTGGTGGGACACGGTCGCCGACCAGCAGCGGGTCGTGGTGGTGCCGGAGCGCAGCGTGCAAGTGGCGCCGGCGCCTGGCGGGACGCAGCAGCCAGTGGCCCCTCAGCCCTCGCCGCTACCCCAGAGCGCACCCTCCGCGCCGCCAGTGCCCGCAGCTGAATCTCCCGAGTCTCCCGAGTCCTTGGCGCCGGCGAAGGCTGGCGATCGGGAGGCGAGCGCGGGGCTGTGGCCTTGGTTGACGCTCGCCATCGGGCTCGGGTGGCTGCTGACGCTGCTGTGGTGGTTCTGGGAGCGGCGCGCGCGGCGAGCATCGACTAGGCAAGCCCGGGTCGAGCCGCGGTTCGTAGAGGAGGACTTCGCCTCCTTGGGATCGGCCCTCCAGGCCGTGAAGGCGGCCTGTCTGGCGAATGATCCGCGCGCGGCTCGTGGCGGCCTGATCGGCTGGGCTCGCCAGCGCTGGCCGGCGGATCCGCCGGCCGGACTCGAGGGCATTGCCGCGCGGATGGACGACGAGACGCTCAGCGGGCGCTTGCGTGCGATCGATCGCGCCATCTATGCGCCGCCTGGGACAGCCTGGGATGGCGCGGGCGCATGGGCCGAGCTGGAGTCGGCCCTCAAGGCGGCGAGCCAGCGCAGTACGCGCCCGGATGCGCAGGCGATTCCGGATCTCTATCCCCAGGTGTGAATTGCCGCAGAGCCCATGCCTCATTTGAACGGCGAGGCGGGGCCTTTGCCGAGGATTTGGCGAAAGCGGATCTGATCCGTGAGCGCGCTCACAGGCAGACCGAACTCGGGGTGAAGGGCATCTGGCGCGATCTCGATGAGGGGCAGCAGCATGAAGTCGCGGTGCGCGAGCGCCGGGTGAGGAATGCGTAGGTCAGCCTCGTCGAGGACAAGATCGCCGAACAGCAGGATGTCCAGGTCGATCGTCCTCGGGCCGTTTTTCACCGTGCGCGTGCGCTGGAGTCGCGCTTCGATGGCCTGCGTCGCTTCAAGCAGGGCGCGGGCGGACAGCTGGGTTTGCACGCCAACCACGAGGTTGATGAAGTCCGCTTGCGCCTCCATTCCCCAAGCTCTGGTCCTGTACCAGGACGACTGATGGCGCAGCTCAAGGTGTGAGCTTTGCTCGAGCAGCCTGATGGCTTGGGTGACATTACGCTCGGCATCGATGTTCGATCCGAGTGCGATGTACGACCATGTTGTCGATGTTGTCATTCCACTCCGTGCGTCGGTGACGATGCGCGACGACCGCTATGTGGCTGAAGTTTGACGTCCAGCGGCTTGCCTGAGTCCCGCGAAAGTCGGTATATTGGCCATTGGATTCTTGTTATGGACAAGAAGCCTACGAGTGCGTGCTTGCTAGGAGCCTGTCCGACTTGGGGGAATCGAAGCGAGCAATCTTGCAAGCGTGCTCGCGGGGGTAGACTCGGGGGGTTGATGGCTGACGTGCAGACAGTGTTTCTGGTGGACGACGATCAAGGTATGCGTGACTCCTTGACCCTGATCCTGGAGCTGGCCGGCTATCGCGTCAAGAGTTTCGCGTCCCCCATGGAGTTCCTCGAGGTGCTCTCACCCCAGGAGCGCGGCTGCTTGCTGCTCGATCAGCGGATGCCCGAGATGAGCGGCCTGGACCTGCAGGGGGTCTTGCTCGAGCGCGGCTGTTTGCTTCCGATCATCTTCCTGTCGGCCTTCGGCGATGTGCCGACCACGGTCCGAGCGATGCAGGGCGGCGCCATCGATTTCCTGGAGAAGCCCGCGACGACCGAGGTGCTACTTCAGCGTATCCAAACCGCCTTGGCCGAAGACCAGCGTCGTCGCGAAGAGTCCGCGACTGAACAGAGCATTCTCGAGCGGTTCCGGCAGCTCACGCCGCGAGAGCATGAAGTGCTTACGCTGACGACCCAGGGCTTGACCAACAAGGACATTGCACGCGAACTCGGAATCAGTCCGCGCACAGTGGAGAATCATCGCGCCCGCATGATGGAAAAAATGGGGGCGGCCAACCTGGCGGAACTCTGCCGCATGGCGACCGTGTGTCAGCCATCGACGTCAACGCGTTGAGATGCCGGTCCGGCTCGACCCTGCCCTGGGCGCTTGATTGGGCGCCCGCCCTTCGAAAGGCTCCATCAACAAATTCTCCCTTCCGCAAAGGGGACTATGCGACAGAAATTGGCACTCCCGCTGGAGCTGGCCGGCAGGCAGGCTCGATGTTCGGTTGAGCCTTTCGCCCTTGAACCCTTCCATGCTGCTGCGAACCGGCCGCGCCGCCAAAGGCGCCGGACGCCTCTGAGCCAACCGGGGTGTGCCGCTTAGATCTAAAAGCGACAACTCTATAAGCGACAACGAATTGAGTGGTCGTACGGATATTCCCTCCTCGGCGTCTCGTCTACTCTTCCGCGCAGTCCACATGGGGATTCCCCAGACCCACCGGCCTCGCGCCACTTTTGTGATCGTTTCAGGTTCGGCCGAGTTTGCTTGTTGCTTACCTAGCGGCTCTACCTCGCCTCGTGACGATCTGGACGGACGTCCTATGACCAAGCTCAATACAGAGATCAAAGCCCATCGTGATGCGCTCGTTCCAGGCATTTCGCCCGGCATCGCCTCGCTCGTTAGACAGGAAGCGTCACGCTGGCGCGAGGCGGCCTCCGCGAATCAATGGGCTGTACTGAGCTTGCGACAGGATCGGGTGCTCGACTCGCGCCCGCCGCTCGGTAGTCTTGGCGCGCCCAAGTTGGTGTCGCACTGAGGTCGCGGCTGCTGTCGAGCGCGCATGCCCTGCGCCGCAATTGCGAAATCACGGAATAACGAGAAGAAGACTGAGGAGGAGCATCGGCAGAAAAACTCTCCGACGCTAATTCATAACAATCTGCGCGCCCGGTCTCTGCGCTTGAGAACACCGCATGGTGGTCTCAAGCGTCCCTTTAGCCCGGATGGGTCAGGCAAGAGAGCCTAGCCTTAACGAGAGCGCAGAACGACGCTACACTTCCCCCGCCTTTATCGCCCCCGACTCCGGCGATAAAGAGACGGGGGATTCTTTTTTGGAGATGGCTGATCTGATTGACGAAAGTGCGCTTGCTAGAGTAATGTTGCGCGCTTATGTCGCCCACCCTACCTGATCAGCTCGATCCCTGGCGCGCGGTCAAGTCGGGTGTGCACCTGAGTGGCGCGCTGCCGCTGCATATGCTGCCGCGACTATCGGCCGAACTCGCTGTTAGCGCGTCGGACGTCGTCCACTACGAGCTGCTGTTCGAGCGCGATCCCGAGGGTCGAGCGGTCGTCCGCGGGCGTTTGAAGAGTAGCTTGCGACTTCGCTGTCAGCGCTGCCTCGGCGAGGTGCTCGTTCCTGTCGATGTCCCCTTGGGGCTTGTGCTGCTGCCCAGCGAACATGGTGCCGCGGATCTTCCGCCCGATCTGGATCCTTGGGTCGTTGGCGACGATCTCGTGTGCCCCAGGGATCTCGTCGAGGACGAGCTGCTCTTGGCCATCCCTGTCGTTCCGCGCCACGCACCTGGAGATTGCCAGGCGCCGCCCGCGCGTGCGGAGGATCAGATTCGCGACGGAGGCGACTCTGACGAGAATCGGCCCAACCCCTTTGCCGCGCTTGCCGAGTTGAAAGGGCAAGGGCGCAGCGGGAGTTAGCGCTCGGCGGGCATCCTTGCGACTGGGGCTGCCAGGCTCGAGACGCTTGGATTTTTGAATTCGTTTTGCGGATGCTCTCACCTTCCTTTGGTGTGAGACCTTGATGATTTGGAGACCACAATGGCTGTTCAACAGAATCGGAAGACCCCCTCGAAGCGCGGCATGCGTCGTTCGCATGATGCGCTGACCAAGCCAACGCTGTCGGTTGATCCGACCAGTGGTGAGACCCACCGTCGTCATCACGTGACTGCGGATGGCTTCTACCGCGGCCGTAAGGTAGTGGGCAAGTCGGAGTGAAGGCACAAGGCCGCTCGGGCGTTCTCGCGTCGTCGGGTTCGGCCCACGTTGCCAAGATCCCAATGAAACAGCGATGCACCATCGCCTTGGATGCCATGGGCGGAGACCATGGTCCGGAGGTTGTGGTGCCTGCTGCGCTTCGCTATCTCGCGGATAACCCGCATGCCGAGCTCATTCTGGTCGGTGACGAGCCGCGTATCGAGGCAATTCTGGGCCAGGCATCCCGTGGGCGGTTGCGGATTCGTCATACCACCCAAGAGGTGGCGATGGATGAGCTTCCCTCCAAGGCGCTGCGCGGCAAGAAAGACTCGTCCATGCGCGTCGCCATAGACCTGGTCAAGGAGGGAGAGGCGAGCGCTTGCGTCAGCGCGGGAAACACCGGGGCCTTGATGGCGACGGCGAGGTTCGTCCTCAAGACGCTGCCCTATGTGGATCGCCCGGCAATCTGCACGGCCGTGCCCTCAATGCACGGTCACACGCACATGCTTGATCTCGGCGCCAATGTCGACTGTTCAGCTGAGCACCTCTTCCAGTTCGCGGTCATGGGCAGCGAGCTGGTGTCCGCCGTCGAGGGTCTCGAGCGGCCGCGAGTCGGGCTGCTGAACATCGGCCAAGAAGAGATCAAGGGTAACGAGCAGGTCAAGCAAGCGCACGAACTCTTGTCCAAGAGCAACCTCAACTATGTGGGCTATGTCGAGGGCGACGGTATCTTTGTCGAGGATATCGACGTCGTCGTCGCCGACGGCTTCGTCGGCAATGTGGCGCTCAAGTGCAGCGAGGGTGTTGCCAAATTCGTTCGCCATACCCTAACCGGGCAGTTCAAGCGAGCTTGGTACACGCGCCTGTCGGCCTTAGCTGCACTGCCTGTCCTGAAGAGCTTCCGACGCACTGTCGACCCACGCCGCTACAACGGGGCGAGCCTGCTCGGCCTGCGCGGTATCGTGATCAAGAGCCACGGTGGCGCCGATGAGATCGCCTTCGAGAACGCGATCTACATCGCCGAGAAGGAAATCCATGCCAACATCTCGCAGCGTATCAGTGAGCAAGTCGGCCAGCACTTGGGCCGCGAGCAGTACAGGGAAACCGCCTGATGAAATTTTCCCGTATTCTCGGGACCGGTAGTTACCTTCCGGCTCGAGTGGTGACGAACGCTGATCTCGAATCCATTGTCGATACCACGGATGACTGGATTCGCGAGCGTACGGGAATCGAGAGGCGGCATCTGGTCTCCGAAGGCGAAAGCTGTTGCGACCTGGCCGAGGTCGCCTCGTGGAGGGCGCTCGAGGCGGCGGGGCTCGTGGCTTCGGATATCGACCTGATCCTGGTCGCAACGACCACGCCAGACCAGTTCTTCCCCAGCACAGCCTGTCTGCTGCAGCAGCGCCTGGATATTCATGGCTGCCCGGCCTTCGATCTCCAGGCCGTTTGTGCCGGCTTTGTGTATGCGATGGACGTTGCGGACAAATACATCCGCATCGGTGCGGCCGAGAAGGTTCTGGTCGTGGGCTCGGAGACCTTCTCCCGGGTGCTGGATTGGAATGACCGCACGACCTGCGTCCTCTTCGGTGACGGCGCCGGCGCAGTCGTGCTGGGTGCCGCTGATGAGCCAGGGATCATCTCGAGCCATATCCACGCCGACGGTGCCTATAAGGATCTCCTGCAGATCCCCGGCGGTCACGGTAACGGCCGGCCTGACGAGGCCTTCGTGGAGATGCGCGGGAACGAGGTCTTCAGGTTTGCCGTCACGACGCTCGGTCGGATCGTCGACGAGACCCTGGAGGCCAACGGGCTGACCCGCGCGGATATCGATTGGCTGATACCCCATCAGGCCAATATCCGCATCATTCAGGCAACTGCACGTAAGCTCGATCTACCCATGGAGCGCGTGATCGTGACCGTGAAAGACCATGGTAATACGTCCTCCGCGTCCATCCCGCTCGCCCTCGATCAAGCCGTGCGCGACGGCCGTATTCAGCGCGGCGAGACGCTTCTCATGGAGGCCTTCGGCGGCGGTTTCACCTGGGGCTCGGTCTTGGTTAAGTACTAAGAAAAATACAAACCACTTCTAACGAATCACCGCTCCTTCCCATGTCTCAACAACTCGCAGTCTTCTTCCCTGGGCAGGGCTCCCAGTCGGTCGGCATGCTCGACGCGCTGGCCGAGACCTATCCCAGTGTTAAGCACACCTTTAATGAAGCATCGGATGCCTTGGGTCGGGATCTTTGGACCCTCGTTCGTCAAGGGCCGAAAGAGGATCTCGATCGTACCGAGAATACGCAGCCCGCAATGCTTGCCGCAGGCGTTGCCGTCTGGCGCGTCTGGCTAGAGGCCGGTGGGGCCCCCGCGTCCATCATGGCCGGCCACAGTCTTGGTGAGTACGCGGCCTTGGTCGCGGCCCAGGCGATGAGCTTTGCTGACGGTATTCGCTTGGCGGCGGATCGTGCGCGCTTCATGCAGGAGGCCGTGCCAGCGGGCGAGGGTGCCATGGCGGCTGTCCTCGGCTTGGCGGATGAGCAGATCCTGTCCATCTGCGCTGAGCAGGGCAAAGGCGATGTGCTCTCGGCCGTCAACTTCAATTCCCCGGGCCAGGTCGTGATCGCCGGGAGTGCGGCCGCCGTCAAGCGTGCTGTTGAGGCGGCGAAGGCGGCGGGTGCCAAGCGGGCATTGCCGCTCCCTGTCAGTGTCCCCTCGCATTGCGCACTCATGAAGCCCGCGGCTGAACGCTTGGCTGAGCGTCTGGCCGACGTTGCATTGGCCGTTCCCAGTGTACCGGTGATCCACAATGTCAGTGTGAGCGCCGCCGATCGCGTGGAGACGCTCCGCGAGATGCTCGTGCAGCAGCTTTACAGTCCTGTGCGCTGGGTGGAAACCGTCGAGGGTGTCGCGTCACAGGGCGTCCCGACAGCTCTGGAATGCGGGCCGGGCAAGGTGCTTGCAGGGCTCTGTAAACGAATTGCGAAAGACATGACGACGCTGCCGGTCTTCGATCCGAAGACGCTTGAGGCGGCGCTGGAGGCAACTGCACATGCTTAAGGGTGAAATTGCGCTGGTCACGGGCGCTTCTCGTGGGATCGGGCGCGCCATTGCGATGGCACTTGCGGAGCAAGGCGCGACCGTGGCAGGCACGGCGACGACTGAGGCTGGCGCGCAAGGATTCGAGAAGGCGCTTAGCGATGCGGGCTATCAGGGCGCTGGCTTGGTGCTGAATGTTGGTGAGCCGGCCTCTATCGACGCCGCCATGAGCCAGGTCACTGAGCGGCTGGGTGCGCCCTCAATCCTCGTGAACAACGCCGGTATCACCCGCGACAATTTGCTGATGCGGATGAAGGACGACGAATGGGATGCGGTCATCAACACCAATCTCAGCTCGGTCTTCCGTTTGTCCAAGGCCTGCTTGCGATCGATGAGCAAGGCTCGTAAGGGTCGCATTATCAACATTGCCTCGGTGGTTGGTGCTATGGGTAATGCCGGGCAGGCCAACTATGCGGCGGCCAAGGCTGGCATGATGGGCTTCACCAAGTCATTGGCCCGCGAAGTCGGCTCACGCTCCATCACTGTGAATTGTGTCGCGCCAGGTTTCATCGATACGGACATGACACGGGAGCTGCCGGAAGCCCAGCGCGATGCGCTGCTGTCCACGATTCCCTTGGCCCGATTCGGTCAGCCGGAGGAGATCGCGAGCGCCGTGGTCTTTCTGGCGTCGCCGGGCGGTGCCTACATCACAGGTGAGACGATCCACGTCAACGGCGGTATGCACATGGCGTGACTTCTGTTGTGGGTCGCAAATAACGATTGAAAATCAGCATTTTATGTGATGTCTGATGGTGCCGATCGCGGCTTTCATCGGACCTCGTTTGTCACTAGAATACGCCGTGGCCCAGCGAGGGCCAATTTTTGTTATCCGGAGGAATAAATCCTATGAGCAGCGTTGTAGATCGAGTTCGCAAAATTGTCGTCGAGCAGCTGGGCGTCAAAGAAGAGGAAGTGACCCTTGAGGCTTCTTTCGTCGACGATCTGGGGGCGGACTCCCTCGACACCGTGGAATTGGTCATGGCGCTCGAAGAAGAGTTCGAGACCGAGATTCCGGACGAAGACGCCGAGAAGATCACCACGGTCCAGCAGGCTATCGATTATATCAACGCGCATCAGGCCTGAGCACAGCCTGGGAAATCCTAGAGACGCGATGCGTTCGCTGAGGATGGAGGCGCGCTAGGGGCTCGTCGAATGTGGCGTTCTGAACGACAGAGGTAAGAAATGGCAGGCAGAAGGGTAGTAGTCACCGGATTGGGACTTGTGGCACCGGTAGGGCTCGACGTTAAGTCCGGGTGGGACAACATCCTCGCCGGCAAGAGCGGAATCAAACCGATCACCCATTTTGATATCGCGCCGTTCAGTACGCGCTTCGGCGGTCCAATCTACGGCTTCGATCCGAGTCCCTATGTCTCGGAGAAGGAAGCCAAAAAGATGGACAAGTTCATTCACTACGGTATGGCTGCTGGTTGTCAGGCAATCGAAGACTCGGGTCTCGTCATCGATGACTCCAACTGTCGTCGTATCGGTGTGGCCATTGGCTCCGGCATTGGCGGCATCACTGGTATCGAGAACAATTACGAGGCCTACCGTCAGAAGGGGCCGCGTCGCATTTCGCCATTCTTCGTTCCCGCCAATATCATCAATATGGTGGCGGGGAATCTCTCGATCAAGTTCGGTCTCAAGGGTCCGAACTATTCCATCGTTTCCGCCTGTAGCACGGGCGCCCACAATATCGGTGAAGCGGCCATCATGATCCGCCACGGCTATGTGGACGTCATGATTGCAGGCGGTGCGGAGATGGCGACTTCTCCCGTCGGGCTGGGCGGCTTCGCGGCCGCGCGGGCGCTCTCCACGCGCAATGACGACCCCGAGGGTGCAAGCCGACCCTTCGACAAGGAGCGCGATGGGTTCGTCCTGAGCGATGGCGCTGGTGTCGTGGTGCTCGAGGAGTACGAGCGCGCCAAGGCGCGTGGTGCGACCATCTACGCCGAACTCATTGGTGTCGGCATGAATTCGGACGCTTATCACATGACGGCGCCCTCCGAAGACGGTGAGGGAGCGGCCAATTGTATGCTGCAAGCCATGAGCGATGCTGGCGTGAATCCGGAGGAGGTCAGCTACATCAACGCGCACGGTACCTCTACGCCCGCAGGTGACGTTGCCGAGACGCGCGCTGTTAAGCGTGCCTTTGGTGATCACGCCTACAAGCTTGCCGTCAGCTCGACGAAGTCGATGACGGGGCATATGCTGGGTGCGGCCGGCGGCGCCGAGGCCATCTTTACCATCTTGGCGCTCCGCGACCAAACCGCGCCGCCTACGATCAATTATCAGACGCCTGACCCAGATTGCGATCTGGACTGCGTGCCCAACACTGCCCGCGAGATGGCCATCGACGTCGCTATGTCCAATTCCTTCGGATTCGGTGGCACCAACGGCACGCTGGTGTTCCGCAAGGCCTGATCGGTCGCTGGAGCGCTGCGCTGAGGGAGTCGAGGTCGGGAGAACAGCTGTCCTCAGGGATCCGGGGTCTCTCGGCGCCGATTTTGGCCGGGATGCCGCTGCGGACCCTGATCGATGGCGAGGAAGCCGATCATCTGAGCGTTCTTGATCGCGGCTTGCACTATGGTGATGGTCTTTTCGAGACCATCCTCTTGCGGGATGGTCGGCCTTGCCAATGGCAGCGTCATCTCGAGCGCCTCCTGCTCGGCGCCGAGCGCCTGGCAATTCCGACCCCTGATGTCCGCCTGTTGCGCGAGGAGGCGTGGCGGGCTGCGCACGCGCTGAGTTCTGGTGTCCTCAAGCTGATCCTGTCGCGCGGG
Organism: Thiorhodococcus mannitoliphagus; assembly: GCF_010915725.1. Taxonomy (GTDB): domain Bacteria; phylum Pseudomonadota; class Gammaproteobacteria; order Chromatiales; family Chromatiaceae; genus Thiorhodococcus; species Thiorhodococcus mannitoliphagus. Next base: position 23,051 of record NZ_JAAIJR010000045.1, on the reverse strand, counting down.
GCTGGGGGGCGTGGCTATCGACCGCCGCGGGCCCCCAATCCGATCCGTATCTTCCTGGCCTATCCCTTGCCGGCCGCCGGCGCCCAAGACTGGCGCCAAGGGATCGCGGTGCGCTACTGCCAAACACCGGCCTCGATCAACCCAGCCCTGGCGGGAATCAAGCACCTCAATCGGCTCGACTCGGTGCTCGCGCGATTGGAGTGGGGGGATGCCGCAGTTGCCGAAGGGTTGATGCTAGACCCCTTGGGGAGCATCGTTGGCGGTACCATGTCCAACCTCTTTTTATGGGACGGTGCGCGATTGCTGTCGCCGTTACTGGATCGTTGCGGCATTGCTGGCACGGTGCGTGGATTGGTGCTGCATCTTGCCGCTACAATGGGGATCGAATCTTTGTTGACGCGCCTCGAGCCGGACGATCTGAGTGCCGCCTCGGGCCTGTTCTTAACAAATTCCATCCTTGGTGTGCGGCCCGTGCAGACGCTCGGCGGGGCGCGATTCGACCTCGAGCGACTCCCCTGGCGTCTCATGGAGGCGGTGCATGAGGCAGCTCAAGAATTTGAGTAGATTTTGGCGATGACTTGGCGAATCGGATTTCTCGTTCTGCTGTTCTCGGCGGGCCTGCTGGGCGGGGGGCTTTGGGTCGACTATCAGCGGTTCTTGAGTACGGCCGTCGGCGTGCCAGAGCCGGAGCCCTATCTGGACATTCCAAGAGGTACCTCGCTGCGCGCCTTGTCGGCGCAGATGGCGCGGGAGGGGATTCTAGAGCAGCCTTATTACTTCATCGTCCTGGCCTATCTCGAAGGGGCGCAGAGACGGATCAAGGCCGGCGAGTACGCGGTGGCTCCGGGGATGACTCCGGCCGCACTGCTTGGTCGAATCACTGAGGGCAAGGTCGTCCAGTTCGCCATCACGCTGGTCGAGGGACGCACCTTCCGTCAGGCGCTCGCGACTATTGATGCCCACGAGCATTTCGGCGGAGATGCGCTTTCATCACTGACTGACGCTGAGTTGATGGCGGAACTCGGGCGTCCGGGTGAGCATCCGGAGGGCCGCTTCTTTCCAGACACCTATCTCTTCCCGCGCAAGGCGACAGGTCTGGATGTTCTCCGCCGCGCCATGGAGCGCATGGACAGGGTGCTGGCCGAGGAGTGGTCCCAACGAGAACCCAGGCTGCCGATCGACACAGCCTACGAGGCACTCATTCTAGCCTCGATCATCGAGAAGGAGACGGCCAAGCCAGAAGAGCGTCCGGCGATCGGCGGCGTCTTCGCGCGTCGACTGCAGCAGGGTATGAAACTGCAGACGGATCCGACCGTCATCTACGGTATGGGCGAGCGCTACGACGGCGATATTCGTCGGGCTGACCTGCGTGAGCCGACGCCCTACAACACCTACGTCATCCAAGGCTTGCCGCCGACCCCCATCGCGCTTCCGGGCCGCGCAGCCATTCATGCTGCGCTGCATCCGGCGGAGGGTGATGCGCTCTATTTCGTCGCCAGGGGAGATGGGAGCCATGTCTTTTCGCGCACGCTCGAGGAGCATCAGCGTGCGGTGCGCCGCTACATTCTCAGCGAGGGCGGGTGAAGGCAGTGATGACCCGCGGACGCTTTATCACCCTGGAAGGCATCGAGGGGGCCGGCAAGTCGACTCAGGTCGGGCCGCTCGCAGCGAGATTGCGTGCCCGCGGGCTCGAGGTCGTTACGACCCGCGAGCCGGGTGGGTCGCCCATCGCGGAACGCCTCCGCGCCGTGCTGCTCGATCCCGCCAATGCCGGGATGAGTGACATGGCTGAGCTGCTGCTCATGTTCGCGGCTCGGGCCGAGCACTTGAAGCAAACCATCCGGCCCGCGCTGGATCGCGGTGCCTGGGTGATCTCCGATCGCTTCACGGATGCGACCTACGCCTATCAAGGCGGCGGCCGCGGCATTGATCTCGGGCGTATCGGTCTGCTCGAGCAGTTGGTTCAGGACGATCTTCGCCCCGACCTGGTGCTGGTGTTCGACCTGCCGCCGGCGGTTGGGCTCGATCGGGCGCAAGCGCGCTCGGGCAGTAAGGACAGGTTCGAGGCGGAAGACTTGCGCTTCTTCGAGGGCGCACGGGCGCTCTATCTCAGTCGCGCCGACCAGATGCCCGAGCGTTACCGCATCATCGACGCCGCGCGTCCGGTCGCAGCGGTCCAGGAGCAAGTCCGCAGGCTGGTCGACCCCTTCGTCGACGTCGCCCTGGACCGGGCTGAGTAGGCTGAGCTTGATGGCAGAGACTCAGGCCAGTCCGCCTCAATCGCCGCTGCCCTGGACGCTGGGTATTTGGGCTCGCCTGCAGGGCGCGCGACAGGCGGGTCGACTCGCCCACGGCTTGCTCTTCAGCGGCGCTAGAGGGGTGGGCAAGCGGCACCTGATCGAGTGCTTGGCACAGTCGCTACTGTGCCGCTCGCCTGGACCCGAGGGCATCGCCTGCGGCCAGTGCGCAGACTGTGCGCTGCTGGCGGCGGGAAATCACCCGGATCTGATTCGGGTCGGTCCTGACCCCGAAAGCAAATCAGGCGAGATCGCCATCGGAGTCGTGCGTCTCTTCGCCGAGCGCGAATCCCTGACGCCGAGCCGCGCGGCTTGGAAGGTGGCGCTCATCGATCCCGCCGATCGGCTCAATGCCTCGGCGGCCAACGCCTTGCTCAAGACGCTGGAAGAGCCCGCGGGTCAGACCATTCTCTGTCTCGTCGGCGAGCGTATGGGAGATTTGCCCGCCACCATCCGCAGCCGCTGCCTGCAACTCAAGGTGCCAGCTCCCGCCGAGGACGCCGCGCTCGACTGGCTGAGGTCACAGGCGCCGCGAGACGATTGGCCGCTGCGTCTGCGGCTCGCCCATGGTGCCCCGCTGCGTGCGCTCGATGCCTATGACGACGCCCTTATGGAGCAGCGCCGACAAAGGCTCAAAGGTTTCCTCGGCCTGGCCGCTGGTGAATTGGACCCAATCGCCGAGGCAGCTGCTTGGAACAAGCTGGGCGTGACGCTGATGCTCGAATGGTTGGCGAGCTGGATTTGTGACGTGCTCCGGTTGATGGTCCATGGCGAAGCGGTCAGACTCGACAGTCCTGACCAGACGTCTGCCTTCGCCGCGCTCGCGCAACGCATTGATCCAGCAGCGGGCCATCGTCTGCTCAAGCGTGTCTTGGAAGGGCGGACGCTGGCCCAAAACAATGTGAATCATCAGCTGCTGCTGGAATCCCTAGCCATCGATTGGCTCAGGGTCAGCCAGGGCGGCAACGCACGGAGACCTTGAGCCATGAGCACACCCATGGGCGCACTCGGCGGGCTGGGCGGTCAACAACGGATTCTGAGCTTCGCCATCAAGGACAAGAGTGCCCTCTACGCCTCCTTCATGCCCTTCATCAAGAACGGCGGACTCTTCATCCCCACCACGAAGAAATACCAGCTTGGTGACGAGATCTTCCTGCTGCTCCAGCTGATGGAAGAGCCTGACCGCATTCCGGTTGCCGGAAAGGTCGTTTGGCTCACACCGGCCGGGGCTGAGGGTAACCGCTCCATTGGTGTCGGTGTCCAGTTCAGCGAGCAAGACAAGGGCGCGGCCCGACGCAAGATCGAGGCTTACCTCGCGGGCGCGCTGGCCTCGGAACGACCCACGCACACGATGTAGTTTGTAACATGTTGATTGACTCCCATTGCCATCTGGATCGGGTGGATCTGAAGCGGTATGACGATGACTTCGACCGCATGATGCAGGCAAGCGTGGATGCCGGCCTGACGCGGATGCTCTGTGTCTCGATCGACCTCGAGCATTACCCTGTCATGCGCGAAATGGTCGAGCCTTATGCCCAGGTGGATGTCTCGGTCGGTGTCCATCCCAACGAGGAAGGGCGGCGCGAGCCGACCGCGGAGGAACTGGTGCGGCTGGCTGCGGATCCGCGCAATGTGGCCGTCGGGGAGACAGGGCTTGACTACTATCGCAGCTCTGGCGACGACCTGGCTTGGCAGCAGGCACGCTTTCGCACCCACATTGCCGCTGCCCGGGAGTGTGGCAAGCCGCTGATCATCCACACCCGAAATGCGCGTGAAGACACCATCCGCATCCTGAAGGAGGAGGGCGCCGCCGAGGTCGGCGGTGTGCTGCACTGCTTTACCGAGGATTGGGAGACTGCGAAGCAGGGCTTGGATCTGGGTTTCTACGTCTCTTTCTCGGGCATCGTCACCTTCAAGAACGCGGCGGATCTGCGTGAGGTGGCTCGTCAGGTCCCGAGCGATCGCCTCTTGATCGAGACCGACTCACCCTATCTTGCACCTGTCCCGCACCGGGGCAAGTCCAATGAGCCGCGATTCGTCGGGCACGTGGCGGAGTGCATTGGGGATGTGCGCGGAATGGATCCGGAAGAGGTCGCCGCGGTCACGGCGGAGAACTATCTGAGGCTCTTCCGCCGCGTCTGACGCCGCTGGTGCTCCGACTTATTCCCGCGACCTCCCGTTCTTCTTTTTGTTGGGCTCGTCGGCCTTTCGTGACGGCTCTTCCACACGCTTTTCACCGCAAGGCAGATAGCCGGCGATCGGCTGCGGATCCTGCTTCAAGACCTCGTTCAAGGTGTCGCAGATGGTGCTGAGGACCTTGACTCGCGCATAGGGCTTGTCATTGCCTTCGACCAGGGTCCAGGCTGAGTGCTGGGTGCTGGTGCGCACCACCATCTCGTTGACGGCCTCTTTGTACTGCGGCCATTTCTCGCGGTTGCGCCAATCTTCGTCGGTGATCTTGTACTGCTTGTAGGGGACGTCCTCGCGATCCTTGAAGCGTTGGAGTTGCTCATCCTGGCTGATCTGAATCCAGAACTTGAGCAGGATGATGCCGCTGTCGACCAACTGTTCCTCGAAGCGATTGATCTCCGAGTAGGCGCGCCGCCAATCGGCGTCCGCAGCAAAGCCCTCGACCCGCTCCACCAGCACGCGCCCGTACCAAGACCGGTCGTAGATGGTGATGTGACCGGCACGCGGAATGTGCCGCCAGAACCGCCACAGATAGTGGTGGGACTTTTCTTCGTCCGTGGGTGCTGCGACTGGAATCGACCGATAGAGGCGGGCATCCACGGCATTGGTGATGCGTCGGATGGCGCCGCCCTTGCCGCCGGCGTCCATGCCTTCGAAGACCAGCACCGTCGAGCGTTTCTTGTTGTACGCCTTCCAAGCCAGCTCGTTGATCTCGGACTGCAGCTTCTTGATCTCGCTCTTGTAGTCGTCGCGCGGGATGGATCGCGAGAGGTCGAGCTGATCCAAGAGGGTAATCTGAGCATCTGGGCTGGTCGGCAGCTCAGGGCTATTGACGGCGTTGTTCTGCTCCTCAGGGATCGACTCGCTCAGACGCGAGCGGATGGCATGCAGCAGCGTCTTGCCCACGGTGAGATCGCGATAACGCCGATCGCCGGCCTCGACCAGATACCAGGGCGAAGTGCCGCGGTCTGTGTGGAGGATGACACGCTCTGCCACCTGCTCGAAGGCGGCATAGTGCTCTGCGAACTTGCTCTTGTCCGGCGCCATTTTCCAGCGGCTCTTGTCGTCCCGCGACAGCTCCTTGAGGCGGTCCTTCTGATCGGTCTCGGACATGTGGAACCAGAACTTGACGATGAGCGCATCGTCCTGGGTCAGCATGCGCTCGAAGTCCACGATGCGATTGAGCTCGCCGTCCAGCTCGGCATCGCTGCAGTGTCCGCGAAAGCGGTGCTCGATGGGTGTCTGATACCAGCCGCCGAAGAGGATGGAGATCTCACCGCGCGCCGGCATGGAGCGCCAGAAGCGCCAGAAGCGCGGGCGCTCGCGTTCTTCGTCGGACTCGTCCCAAAACGCGAAGGTCTGGACGCCGCGGGTGTCGAGCCACTCATTGAGCCGATTGACAACCTCACCCTTGCCCGCCGCCTCGACGCCCGAGACGAGCACGATGACGGGGATATTGGTTTCCCTTAGATCGCGTTGGACGGCCAGCAACTGGGTGCGCAGCTCGTCCTGCTGCTCCTTGAAGTCCTTCTTGCTGACGGATCGTCCGACCTTGGTTGCCTCGAACATAGATGGTCTCCTCAGGCGGGCTTAGATCCGACGATTCTAGGTGGAATGCCGGCAAAGGTCGCGGAGAATCTGCGTTTCCCTGATATTCGGGTGAGGCGACCGGCAGGATTCCTTGGGTTCGCCTTTTGTGACCTTCACAGCCCTGCCCAACGAGTCCCCTCGATCGGTCTCGGGTGTGCGGCGATCACTAGAATCCTCAAGGGCGCAAAATGCTTGCAGATGAGTCAAACTTCGATGAAGCGTCCGACCATCCAAGGCCGTCGGGATCGGTATCGGTATCGAACCGACGATCCCGATTCCGATAGCGATCCCGATGGCATGACTCGTCGGTCTGAGGCGAGGCCTCGCTAGGAAGTTGTAAGCCGACCGTGATGCAGATGGGTGCCATCCCGATCCGGCGCTGGCGGCGCAACTGGGCTCAGGAAGATTCTGCGGCTTTCTCCTGCGGGGTCTTGGCCTTGATCGTCAAGGCGTGCAATGCGCCTGATCCCAGCTCGTCTTTGAACAAGGCCAGGATGCCCTTTTGGCGTTGCAGCAGACTTTGGCCGGCGAAGTTTTCGCTGACGATATGGACCTCGAAATTGCAATCCTCACCGGCGATGTCGATGGTGGCCTCCGGATGCTCGGCCCGAATGCGCTTGATCATGTCGTCTTGATGCATGAGTCGTCCTCGGATTCGTCGTCAAGCTGCCGCGCTTTGTAGCATCGGCAGGAGTTCACCGCTTGCAAGCATGGCCTCGACAATATCGCTGCCGCCGATGACCTCGCCATTGATGAAGAGCTGAGGGAAGGTCGGAAAGTCGGAGACCTCGGGCAGCGCCTGCATGATCAAGGGTGCTGCCAAGACATCCACATAGGCGAACTCGATCCCGGTTGATTGCAGTGCAGAGGCGGCCTTGGCAGAGAAGCCGCAGCGGGGCTCGCTCGGGGTGCCCTTCATATAGAGGACGATGGGGTTTTCCTCGAGTTGTTTCCGGATCTTGTCGGTCGTTTTCATGGGGCTTACTCGCTGAAATACGGCGGTTGTCGGGTGCCCGCACGGAGCGTGCAGGCATCTGAGAGAAAAAGGAAAAAAGCGCTGATCCTTTCGTGCTGTGGCAATGCCATCGGCCCTGGGCTTGGTTGTCGCTAGCGCCGGCCCATTCTGCCTGCTTCAAAGCAGGTGCTTCGCCCGCTTGTCGATGATGTAGACCTGCCCCTCAAGCTCGGTCGCGCGCAAGGGTTCGAGTCTCTCGCCTGAGCAGAGTACGCTCAAGGATTCTCCCGTTGTCGGATCGTAGACGATCCCATGCATCGAGCAGCGCAGGTGCTCCTGCTCTGCATCGAAGACGGTGTCGTGCAGGCAATCCAGACGGCGCACCATATGCACGCATTGATTCAAGTAGGCGTAGATCTGACCCTTGTGCCGCAACACGATGGCCGTGTGCTCTTCGTCCTTGAACAGCAATGGCACAATCCGGTATTGCCGATCACCCAGATCGGCACTTGCGCAGACTGCCAGCTTGCGTTTCTCGCGCGTTGAATCACGCTGGGATGTCGTATTCACGGATCTGAAGATGGGGTCAGGAAACAGGATTCGACTTCAGATGAGCAGCAAGGGCGCTGTCCATCGTGGCCGCATGGAGTGCGAACCAACCCGGCAATTGTTCGCGGACGTAGGCTCTGCCCAGGGCGAGTTTGCCTCGCGTCGTGCGCTGACCGATCGCCTTGAGGTCACCGAGGACGCGCTGGTGATCGGCCCGATGTTCTTGCAGCGCGGGGAATCCTGTCTCCGTCATCCACTGCTCTTCGCGCTCGAAGTGCGCCAGGGTGTGCTCGACCAGGCGCTCGAAGAGTTCAAGGAAACGGGCTTGGTTGGCCTCTGCCATGGCGTTGACCAGATCGATGAATTCAAAATGAACGCTGTCCATGTCCGGCACGCCCAAGCGGAAGCGGGCGTTATCGGGGTCGATGAGGAGCTCGCTCATCGGTGCTGCTCCCGACGGTAGTTAATGGTCTTGAAGAGCTTGCGAGCGACATAGGCCGCGAAGGCCTCGCTGTTGTCGTAGTCGTGCTCGATGGCAAGGTTGGCCAAGGCGTCGACCGCGTCCCGCAGTCGAGCGATCTCGCTCAGTTCTCGTCCGCAGGTCAGGCAGCGCTCGCCGTCATCGCGACAGGCGTTCTTGCCTTGGCAGGGTTCAAAGCGGGCCATGTCTCAGGCCTCCCGGGGCACAGTGGGCGCGTACTGAAGATCCTGGGGGCGCTGGAGGGCGTCTTTGTCGGCGGCTGGGGCATCTTCCATTGGGCGGAGCGCGATAGAACCTGTGAATGTTTCTGCAATCGGCTTCGGTTGGTGGTGTTGTCCCATGCTATTGGCCTGCTTCGGTGTTGTGATTGGCAACATTAAGCAAACGACGGGCCAGGAATCAGGTTCCTCGTTTCAATGGCTTAGCAAGCCGATTCGCCAGTTGCTGCAGCGAATCGTCGTCTTTGCGACAGTGCCTTCAAGGGGGGTGACAGAGATCGGAGTGGAGACTGACGTCGAGTGCAAGGCGCTATCTTTGGCGGGGCTGCATGCTGCACTCGGCGGCGGGCTCGTTCAGCAGGAAGGCGTCGCCGCCTCGCGCGCTGGCGTGGTGCTTGGGTGGGGGTGATGGCGCGGCGACGTCTTGGAGTGGAGCCGCGAAGCCAGCCATCGCCGGCCGGACTGGAACAGTCTTCGGACTGGATCAGTCTTCGTCTGGTACGCAGGTGGCCTCGACGGCACCACCTTCAGCCGGCGTCACGACCAGGGATTCATCTTCCGCGCAGAAGACCATGATGCGCCCATCGCCAACATTGGTGTATGGGGTCTGGTAGGTGTCTTCGGCCGGATCACCTGTCGGGTTGTTGTAGGCGTTTTGGCCGCCTCCCGCGAGCGCCGCGCTACCGAACGCGAGACTCATCACAACTAGGATCACAATTTTCGTCAGTTGAGCGCTCATCAATGCATGCTCCAAGGTTGAATCCGGCCAGGTCGGCATCCCGCCAAGCTGTCCACGGCGAAGCCGTGCTGCCGAGCGCGGGGGGCGGTCGCATCGCCGAATTCAACCGTTTTCAATGGGTTCCTGACGATCGAACTCTGCTGGCCGGCCACTACGCTACCTATCCACTAAACATAGGTGGCGCGAAAATACATTGCGAATCCGCAAGGGCTGCGAGGCGCCACGGGTCAGCACAGCGTCCAAGAACTGCTCGGTCGTCTTGCCTGCGTCGGCAGCGCTCGCGACGACATTGCTGCCTGACTGGGGGGCCGCTGCCGACGAGACACTCGGGTTGCGCGTGAATGATTTCAGGCGCGTGCGCGCAGTCTCATCAGTACCAACATCACCGGCAGCTCGATCAGAAGCTGTCTGAAAAAACGGGTAGGGGCGAATTCATTCGCCCAACCGCCGGACCAAGGGCGAATGAATTCGCCCCTTGTATGTCTCGACCATGATTTCCAGACAGCCTCTCAGAGTCGAAATCAATATTTCCCGGCCAGCTTCATGATGGCTTTGTGAAGACTGTGATAGGTGAGACCCGGGGTGACATACATCACCGCACAGGTGCCGGTGCGGAGGTTGATGCCGGACTCTTCGGCGAGCGCCACGGCCTCGGGGGTGTCGTGCGCCATGTGGACCCAGACGTCACGCAGTCCGGCTCGCGCGGCCGCGGCGACCCAATCGCGCGTCTCGGCCTTCGGCGCCTCGATGATCAGGGCCTCGACCGATTCCGGCAGGGCGTCGAGATCCGGATACGCCCGATCCCCATCGATGTCGGTTGCGCTGGGATCGATGGCATAGACTGTCTTGCCGAGCCGCTTGAGGCCGCGATAGCTCAGGAGCGGGAAGGGTTTGACCGCCGAGCGACCAACGAGGGCGAAGCGCTGGTTGTCGAAGAAGCGTTCGTAGTTCGATGGCATGGGTTGGATTTCCTGTTTCGCAATTTGGATGTCGCCTATTGGAACGCACATATGTGCGCTTTGCATTGCGAAATGTCCGGGCAAAGCAGTCGGGAATGCGCTGATACTTTGAGTGCGGGCAGTGCGCGATTGGCTGCTCAGGAACTCCAGCGTCTTGGCCAATGTCTAGGACGCGGGCGATGCGTCAACTTGAGACGGGCACGCAGTCTTGGGTCGATGTCTCCGAGCCGGAGACCGGCTCGCGGGTCCGTTTTTGAAGAGGAAGAGATCATGCCAATGCAAGACGGAACCGGTCCGCGTGGAGCTGGACGTGGCCAGGGAAAGGGGCAAGGCCAGGGAAAGGGGCAAGGCCAGGGGCGTGGACAGGGTCCCTGTGGTCGTGGGCGAGCGCGTGTCGGTCGCGGTGTTGACGCGCGCACGGCATCCGAGGTCAGTGAGGCGAGTTCTGGACGCCTGGAGTCCCATGCACCTGCGCCAGCGCCTCTGAGCGAGCAGATCGCGCGCTTGAGAATGCAACTCGAGCGCCTGGAGACTGGATTGTCGTCAGAGCTAGGGTAATGACGCTGGCGATGCCGATGGCCGGCGGGACGCGAACGCTCATGCCGTGATTCCGGCATCCCGGAGCATGGAATAGGGGCTGCAGCCGTCTGCGAACTCGTCGCGGCGGGGCGCCGCTCCCACCAATCGAACTGGAACAAAGCAGCCGTCCTGACCACTGACCACTGGTAGCCTGTGCGAGCTGACCGATGAAGACCTACCTGGACTGTTATCCCTGTTTCCTGCGACAGGCGCTGAGCGCCGCCCGCCGCGCTGGCGCTGCGCCGGAGCTGCAGCGGCGTATCCTGCTGCAGACCATGTCGCATCTCGAATCCCTGCCGGCAGAGGCCACGCCGCCGCAAGTGGCGGAGGCCATCCATGGGTGGGTCCGCACCCAGACGCAGGATCCCGATCCTTACCAAGGGGCCAAGCAGGAGGCGACCGAGCAGGCGCTCGCGCTCTTGCCTGATCTGCGCGAACGGCTCCGCACGGCGATCGATCCGTTGGACACGGCCGTGCGCATCGCCATCGCGGGCAACATCATCGACCATGGCGTGGCCGAAGCCTTCGACCTGGAGGCCACGCTGGAGCGGGTGCTCAGGCAGCCTTTCGCCATCGACGGCATGAGTGCGCTGCGTTCGGCATTGGCCGCGACCGACACCGTCCTCTACCTCGGTGACAACGCTGGCGAGACGGTCTTCGACCGCGTCCTGATCGAGCAGTTGAGACAGATGTCGAAACCCGTCACCTATGTCGTCAAGGCATCCCCCATCATCAACGACGCGACGCGAGATGACGCCCTGGCCGCCGGACTCGATGCGGTCGCCGAGATCATCGACAACGGCTCGGCCGCGCCAGGGACCCTCCTGGAGCGCTGCTCGGAGTCCTTCCGTGCGCGCTTCCTCCGGGCGACGCTCATCATCGCCAAGGGTCAGGCCAACTACGAAACGCTCAGTGAATCGAGCGCGCCGGTCTTCTTTGTCCTGCAGGCGAAATGCAGTGTGATCGCCGCAGAGCTTGGCGTTGCGCCGGGTGACATCGTCCTCAAGGCGCCAGTCACGGCGGCGTGCGAGCGAGCGGCTTCATAGCCCTTGCCCTCAGGCACGCTGGCATGATCACGGCTTGCTCGGCATGGGGCAGGGGGCCAGAATTGGTCCATGCTTCAGATTACACCAGTGATTCGCATCCCTGAATCCGAGCTTTCCGAGCGCTTTATTCGCGCGCCTGGGCCGGGCGGGCAGAACGTCAACAAGGTCGCCACGGCCGTCCAGCTGAGCTTCGACGCGGCGCGCTCGCCCTCGCTTGCGGAAGACGTGCGCCAGCGCCTGCTCCGGCTGGCTGGGCGCCGGGTCGATGGAGAGGGTGTGCTGACGATCGAAGCGCACCGCTTTCGTACGCGCGAGCGCAATCGCGAGGACGCCCGCGAGCGCCTGGCTGGCCTGATCCGTCAGGCGGCGCATCGGCCGAAGCCGCGGATCGCGACTCGGCCGACTCGCGGCTCCAAGGAGCGGCGGCTGACGTCGAAGAAGCTGCGCGGTCGGGTCAAGCAGACGCGGTCTCGGCGGTCGGATGAGGACGCTTGAGGTCCTTAGAGGCTGTCTGAAAAACCTCGTAGGGGGCGACTTTAGTCGCCCTTGGCACTGGCGGGAGGGCGAATGAATTCGCCCCTTGCAGCTCGGGCGATTACAATATTCAGACAGCCTCTTAACGTCGGCTGCGATTGACACCTTCAACACAGCCGGCGAGCCTGCGCAGCGGATCCTGTCTGTAGAACGCCTTGAGCTGCCCATAGACATCCGGATATTCGCCGATGAGCAGCGACGGGACCTCAAAGAAGGCCTCGCTGACCACGGCGAAGAACTCGGCCGGGGATTGTGTGGCGTAGGGGTCGATGGGCGTGTGCTCGCCCGCATCGGCGCGGTGACAGAGGTCCTCGTAAGCCTGGGCGAAGGTCCGCTTCCAGAGCGCGCCAGACATCCCGCGGTGTAGCGGCGGGGAGCCATTGGTGCTGCCGGAGCGTCCGTCCAGCTTGTGTGCCAGCTCGTGAATGATGACATTGTGCCCATCCAGCTCAAGGTCTTGGTGAATATCCGCCCAGGAGAGGATGATCGGGCCTCGCTCCCAGGACTCGCCCGCCTTCACCGTGCGATCGACCCAGACGACGCCGTCATCGCCCATCACCTGGTGCTCGGGGATGAAGGCATCCGGATAGACGATGACGGAGTACCAGCCGCCGTACCAGTCGAGCCCGAGCTGCAGAACTGGCAGGCCGGCCTGCAAGGCGATCATGAGCCGTATTGGGTCTGTCAGAGCGAGCCCTTGCGCGGGCTCCAATGTCTTCTGGCGGAGGAAACCCAGGGCGAGTCGGCGCAGCCGGGCTGATTCGGAAGCGTCCAAGCCGGCGAGCAGCGGCAGCGACTTCCAGGCTTGCTCCCAGGTTGCTGCGGTGAAAGGATCACGCTCCTCGGCAAGCGCAAGGGAATGCCACCAGCGCGCTAGAGGGTTCATCCTAAGAAAGTGTCCATCAATTGTTTCCCGATGCGAGCGATGCCGCCCGAAATCCCCCCTATCGCCCCTTTGCGAAAGGGGAGGAGTTGTTGATGGACGCTTTCTAAGTCCTGCAATTGGAGCCGCGAAGGGGCAAAGGAGACGAAGAAAAGTCAGGCTGATGTGCGTCCTTCATATCCACTCTTGGTGTCTGAAGCCCGTGCCGCGGCCGCGTCTGCGCACTGCGCCTTGACACTGGCTGGGCGCGCTGGCCATGGTTCGACCCCAGCCGGGCGCGGGCAGTGTTTAGGCACTAACGTTCGCTCTCCTCGTCGCTGCGCTCGGTGCTCTTGATCTCGGCGCCGATCTCGAGCCAGTAAGGCTCGGCTCCGCAGGAGCCGCAACCGTCCCAGACCTCCACGCCTTCATGCATACTCAACTTCCGCGGCTCATGACGGTGTGCGTCGTCTGCCGCCTGCGTTGAGGTTTGGTGCTCGGTGCTGGGGCACTCCGATAAAGAGGGTTGCGTGGCATTGAGCTTGCTCATGAGTCGGGCTCCCATTGGAAGGCATGGTGGGGGCGCGGCAGCCCTGTCGCCGCGTTGCGGCTTCGAACTCAGGTCAGGCGTTGCGGCGCAGTCTCGAGGTCGGTCAGCTCCTTTTGGGACTCTTGGAGGTCGCGGCCCTGTGACTCAAGCTGATAGCCGCATCGGCGGCGCCGCTTGGCGATGGTCTCCAACTGCTCCAGGCCTGCGCTCTTGGAGGCGACCACCATGACGCGCATCTGCCCGCCGCGTGATCCCAGCGCGCCCCAAGAGAGTATCAGTGTCCAATCACCGAGAAGATCCTGAACCAGGTCCACCAAGTAGTAGCGCCCTTTATCCGGGTTGATCCAGCGTTGCATAGTCTCGTGCCGTCGCAGAACATTGGCCCTAATGATGACACACTGGGCGGGGCGGGCAAGCGCAGCAGCCTGTCGCATTCCCCATGGCAGCCCGCCGCGCCGACCCCATGTCACCGCTTAATCAACACATGCCCACCGGAGATCGAGATGCTCATGATCGATTACAAAGAGGCTAGCTGGTGGTACTGGCTCGTCACCGTCTGCTTGCTGACCCTTGGACTTGTCGGGTATCCGCAAGGGTTCCTTCTGGCAATTGGCTTGACGGTCGTCCAACTCGTCCACTTTGGGATGCGCGAGCGCAGCCTGACGGCTTTCCCCATCCAGGTGCGCTTCTGGTATCTGCTCCTCTTGCTCCTGTCTCTGCCGGCGCCGATGCAGTTCCTCTATTGGCTGCCGACCATCGGGACCTGGGCCCAGGTCATCTTCGGCTACTGCGCCATGGCGCGTTTCGTGTCTCTGCTGCCTTGGAATCGTCGCGAGCCCTGGACGCTCCCTCTGGTCTGGCGGACCTTCCTCTCCCGGCCAGTGCGAGGCAATATCCTCCAAGGGCTGCCGCCGACGGGTGCCTAGCGGAGTGGCCCTCTGCGGTCGGCCGGTTGCCGTCACTAACGCTCGAATACAAGGATCCGGCCCTGATCGATCATTGCGGAGACCCGCCAGCACATGACCTTAAACCGATCTCTCTCGTCCGCTGCTGGACTTCAGATGGCTGTGGCGGTGGCCGCGCTCTCCTTGACTGGCTGGCTAGCATGGAATCCGGCATGCGCAGACGCGACCTCGACGGCCCAGCAGGTCGGGCTCGGAGCGCAATCCCTCGCGCTTCTGCCGCCACATACGGACGGCGCCGATCTCGGCCAGAGTCCGCCGTCGCTGGGTCCCTTGGAGCGGCTGCAGCGACTGCGCGCGGCCAAGCGCGCCTGCCAGGGGCCCTGTGAGATCCCCTTCGGCGCGCGGCTCGGCACCGCGGACGGCGTCGAGGCGCGTTCCAACTGCAGCTCTGCCTGTCTGCGGCTGGAGTACAGTTTCGTCGATCCCACAACCGGCGAGGTCCAAGTGGCGGACAAGTCGCCGGATGCCGATCGTTTCGAGTACGCCGGGGTTACCTACCAGTGCGTCGAGTACGCGCGCCGCTGGTGGATTCGCAATCGCAGTCTGACCTTCGGGGACGTGCCGACGGCGGCCGACATCTTCGATCTGACCGCAGGGCTTCGCCTGCCCGGGCGTGAGCCGGTGCCGCTTGGACGATCGCTCAACGGGGCTGGGAAGCGTGCACCACAGCGCGGTGATCTGGTCATCTATGCACGCGATCATGCGGATCCGGAGTGGCGCTTTGGCCATGTCGCCGTGGTCGTCGGGGTGAATCTCAAGCAGGGCTGGGTCGAGCTTGCGGAGGAGAACTATGACAACCTCCCATGGCGCGATCCGGAGGCCTATGCCCGGCGGATCCGCCTCTTTGCTGTGGGCGGTCGTTATACCCTGATCGATGTGGAGCCGGGCAGGACGCGGCATCCCGGAGGTGGGCAGATTGTCGGTTGGCTCTATCCCTTGGCCGAGCCTTAGCCGGTGCTTTGCGCCCAGGATGAAGGCAGCGCGCGCGATGCGTCGCTGTTACCGAACAGCGCCGCAGCCGCTCACTTTGGTGGGGAGCGGCGCCCCGCCGCGAAGAACGCGCAGACGGCGGCCTTTGTTCCCTGCTTCCGGGTGCCGGAAGCAGGGCATGAGCCTTTGCCAGGGAGTCCTTGCGCCAGCTCAGGACTTGGCCTCGATGAGACTCTGAACGCGCGCGAACTGCTGGTAGGCACGGTTGATCCAGACCTTGACGCGCTGCCGGTCCATGAGTCCCAGGCCAGCGTCCTTGTTGTGCGCGGCGGCCCATAGGCTGGCGTTGCCATGGTCGATCTTGCGCATCGAACCGGCGTGAAGCTCTGGGAGGTCGATCACATGAACGCCAAGCTCCGCGGCCTTGGCCTGAGCCGCTGATGCGGCGAAGGCGGAGAAGTCCTTGCCCCTGCCGTAGTTCCTCACAATGACATAGCTAGCGGCGCTGCCGTAACGCTCGAGCAGGGCATCCAGCAGGGCGATGCCGTCGGCCCCATCGTCGATCACATGCCAGAAGACGATCTGGATCTGCGCCTCGCTCGCGAAGGTCAAGAGGTCTGCTTGCTCGATCCAGCGATGCAGCAGTGACGACGTTTGGGCTGCAAGATCCACCAGGATGCTCTGCTCGGTCTCCAACGCGGACTCGATCACCTGGTCCGTGCTCTCGATGTCATCCAGCAGGATCGGCCGACTGAAATCGGCATAGAAGCGCAGCAGTGCGCCGTGCGAGCGGTCGGTATCGAAGGCCGTGAAGGGAAGTGCGTTGTCAATGTGATACTGCGCCAGGAGTCGCGCGAGGACGGACTTGCCGACCCCGCCTTTCTCTCCGCCGATGAAGTGAATCCTGCTCATGTCGTGCGTCTCGATGGTTGCAAAGGTGTCGGGCCAAGACCCGGGAGGCGCGAATGGTAGCCGCTTCCGGGGTGCTGGTCACCGGAGCAGCAATTCTGATGTTGGATCGTCATCCTGGTCTTGGGCCTCGGGGCTCACGCTTGGGTTGCAGCGCTCGCACGGAAGAGGTCTCGGCCTTTCTCCGCGTCTTTCGAGCTGTTGGGGGGCAATGGCCGGATTTGGCTTGAAACTCTTGTCTTCAGCCCGACGCTGTTGCTAGCAACAGGAGTTACTTTATGGCCGATAAGATTCTCATGGTTTTGACCTCCCACGATCGCCTCGGCGAGAGTGGGCATCCGACCGGATTCTGGTACGAGGAGATGGCCGCGCCCTATCGCATCTTCGACGAGGCCGGTTTCGAGATCGTCATGGCCTCGCCCAAGGGCGGCGAGCCGCCGCATGATCCCAAGAGCCTTGAGCAGCTCGAGACCCTTCCCGAGGACGTCGCCTGGTTTCTCGACAACGCTACCGCCATGGAGGGGCTGTGCAACAGCGTCCGGCTTGCTGAGATCGACTTTAGCGATTTCGTGGCCGTCTTCCTGCCGGGTGGTCACGGGGCCGTTTTCGATCTGCCAGGCGATTCGAATCTCATCAAGATTCTCGGCGCTGCCGCGGATCGCGGTGCGGTCATTGGTGCCGTCTGTCATGGCCCAGGGGGCCTGGTCGGCGCAAGGCGAGGCAATGGCGAACCGCTGATTTCAGGCTACCAGGTAAGCGGCTTCACCAACGGTGAGGAGCAGGCGGTGGAACTGACCAAGGTCGTCCCCTTCCTGCTCGAAGACAAGCTGCGCGCGCTGGGCGGCCACTACGTCAAAGGAGAGGATTTCCAGCCCTTCGCGGTGCGGGACCGCAACCTCGTCACCGGGCAGAACCCCATGTCCTCCGTCCGCACGGCCGAGCTGATGCTGGAGGCGCTGCTGGAGCGGTGACTGAGCCCGCCAGGCTTTGTCCCCTCGCGGGACCCAGGCAAAGGCCATCCCACGGCGGATGATTGGGCGACGGCGGCGAACTTGACCTGAAGCAGCACGCGTCCAGCATCCAAACGGCAACCGAGGCGCTCTAGCAACTAACTGGCGGCGACCTCAGAGGAGGGCGACATGCAAGCACGCTCGATCAAGCGCATTTTGACGGCCGCGCCCGCCTCCGATGGCGGTGGTGTCAAGCTCCACCGGATCGTCGCCCCAGATGGCATGCGCGGGCTGGATCCATTTCTCTTGCTCGACGACTTCGGTTCGGACGAGGCGCAGGATTACCTCGCCGGCTTCCCGCCGCATCCGCACCGCGGCTTCGAGACCCTGACCTACATGCTGGAGGGCCGGATGCTCCACGAGGACCATTTGGGCCATCGCGGCCTGCTCGAATCCGGCGGTGTGCAGTGGATGACCGCAGGCCGCGGTGTCATCCACTCCGAGATGCCGCAGCAAGAGGCCGGCCGGATGCACGGCATGCAGCTCTGGGTCAATCTGCCTGCGGCGGAGAAGATGAAGGACCCGGCCTACCGTAATCTGCCGGCCGAGGAGATTCCGGTGGTGAAGCTACCCGATGGCGTGTCCGTGAAGGTGGTGGCGGGCATCTTCTCGGACGGTGAGCGCGAAATCGCAGGAGCAGCCCAAGGCATCAGCACGGATCCACTCTATCTCGATGTCCGCATGCCGCTCGGCGCCAGCCTTGAGATGCCGGTGGAACGGGGCCATCAGGCCCTGGTCTACCTCTACGAAGGTGAGCTGCAAATCGCGGGCGAGCCCATTGTCGCGCGACAGATGGCGGTGCTGGGCGATGGCGATAGGCTGATCCTGCGTGCGAAGTCGGCGTCAGCGGGTGCCTTGGTCCTAGCGGCGAGCCCATTGGGCGAGCCGGTCGTCCATCATGGTCCCTTTGTGATGACGACCCGCGAGGAGATTCGCCAAGCGATCGCGGATTATGAGTCAGGTCGGCTCACGGCGGTCTAGGAGCCTGTCCGACTTAGGATGAATCGGCTGCGGAATCGGGAGAACGGTCCCTTTCGCCCCGATTTTTCGTGACATAGAACCACTATGCGCCTCAAAACCGGAACGAAATGGCCTCGCTCTCCCACTTCCTCGCTTCGATCCCCCCAAGTCGGACAGGCTCCTAGTCCTCGATTCGCCTGAACTTCAACGGATCTTCTTGGGCTCAACCCCTCTTGTCAGCGTCATCGATAATGATCGGCGACGCAAACCGAATGAGGTGCGCTTCGATGCGGCCGAGACTTCTGCTTGTGCTCAGCCTGGTCTGCTTGGCGGCGGCCTTGGCGGGCTGCAAGACACTGGTTCGGGAATCCGTGCCGGGGGACTGGGTGGAGGTTCCACCAGGAAGCGCCGTCCGTTTCAATCGGCCGATCGAGATTTCGCCGGGACGTGCACGAGCCTTCCTGACGACGGGTTCGGCCTTGGCCGAGGGGACGAGCTGCGCGGTCGAGGTGAGACGCATCGACCATGAAAAGCCCCAGGCCGTGGCGGCGGGCACCTATCAGATCACGCGCGTCCAAAACGACTTGGCCTTGGTTTCCAAGGTAGACGACCCTTCTCGAGGCGCCGTGCGTTTTCAACTGGCCGGGCATGGAGACAGCGGCGGCTCACAGATGGTGCGCTTCGGCTACCACTTCTGGCTGGACGATGGTCAGGACCCGAACTTGATGCGCATGACCTGCCTGGGCCGCCTTGACGACCCAGCGTACACGCGCCCGCCGACATTGGAGGAGATTCGGGCTGTGCTTGGCGACCAGGCGACGCTTGAGCTGGCTGGTCAACCTGTGGAGCCCAAGCCATGATCCCAGGGTGCGGCGACGCCCTCTGATGCCGTCCGTCCTCGACGGCTGCGACCCTGATCAAGGGCGGTTGCGCGCATTCGGGTCCAGGGGGGCGTCGGCGCTCGGGACGGGGCGATCTCGAATGGCCGCATTCAGTTGCGGCCGGCCTGCTTGGCCTGGGTGAGAGCTGAATCGCTGATCGAGAGCATCTCCTGCAGGACAGGCATCTCTCGCTCGCTTGCGGCCGCTCAGGGCTGCGTGATTCATTGGATCTTCAAGAACCTCTGGCGGAAACCCCTTCGTGGGGATGCGGCCGAAGTGGATTAAACTGTGGCCTTGTCAGGGGCTTTGCCCAACCAACTTCTGCCTGACGGAGGCAAGTAATCAGACGATGGACAGGATGGACCCAGCCAACCCGCCAGTGACGGATCCGACCATTTGGCAGCTCGCGGCGCGCGTGGTTGCGATGCCGGCAGATACCAATGCCTTTGGCGATATCTTTGGCGGCTGGCTATTATCGCAAGCAGACCTGGCGGGCGGCACCATCGCCATCCAGGCAGCACAGGGCCGCGTCGCAACCGTAGCGGTCAAGGAATTCCAGTTTCTCGCACCCGTGCTGGTCGGGGACCTGGTCGAGGTCTTCGCCCGGATGATCCGCGCCGGGAAGACTTCGATGACGGTCGAGATCCAGATCTGGGCGCAGCGCGAGCCGGACCCACAGAGCCGACATCAGGTCGCCGCGGCCAACTTCACCTATGTCGCCGTGGACGAACAAGGCTCCCCGCGATCACTGCCACCGCTGGAGCGCGGGCCGCGTGTCACCGAGGCTTGATCTCCGGGTAGAGCCGCCGGGTATCCGGCGGCACTACTCGGCGTTGATCGAAAGAGAACGGCTTCAAGCTGCTTTCCGGTAAACAAAGTGATTTCCGAACAAGTGATTTCCGAATAACAGTTTCCCCGTCTAAGACGGGATTCCCTCAACAACTCGCCCTTGTCGATCCAGATAATGCCAGCCGAGACAGAGGCGTCTGCATCCTCGTTGCTCCTCTCGCAAATCGAAGACCTGAAGTTGGCGAGTTCCAACATTACGAGGTCATGCGGGTCTACTTTCCGCCGGACGCCAAGGGGCTGCTCTCGGTGATGGACCCTTGTCTGCGCCGCCGTGACCCTGTCGCGGGACAGTCGCGCGTTGCCCAGAAGCGGGCCGAAGCCCTGGTCCTGGCCGACCGCGTCACCTTCAAGGTGCTCGACCACCTGGAAGACCGCTTGTCTGTCTGAAGGGGCCACTGGCGGATGGCGGCGAGAACATTCGCGATCAGCGGCGAGGCAGACGACCTGTGGGCGTTAATCCGGATCGTATTGCTCCATTTCGCTCTGCCAACCATAGGCATCGTAGTGCTGATACTGGCCGTATTCGTCCTGGATCATCGTCGAACCATCGTAGCCTTCGTAGACCTGACCGGGTTGGTAGTAGGGAAGTTCATAGACCTCATTGCCGTCGGTGTAGTGAGAGCGCTCCCAGATACCCTCGCGGGTATAGTTCTGATGTCCTTGGTATTGCGCGGCCGATCGGTCCATGTAGCTGTTATACATCCCGTCGAGCACGGCGTTGCTGTTCTTGACATAGGCGTCCTGCTGCGTCTGAAAGGCCTGTTCGCGTTGCTGCAAGTCGGAATAGAACCCCGGATTCTGTTGCCGGGACAGGGCATCCAGGTGTGCTAAGACCTGTTGGTCCGGTGTCGACCAGTCACCGGTTTGCTGGCGATACAGCGTGATCGCGTTCTGTGCGTGCATCTGGGCCCGTTGACCCGCTTGCGCTGCAAGCTGCTCTACGTAGCCGACATAATCCTGGCCGTTTGCAGCTTGCCAGGCACAGGGGCCAATGGTGAGAGCGAGCAAGAATGGCTTTATTCGATTCACTGTTGTTCTCCGATTGCAGGCAGTGATGATACGTGGTAAGCCAGTATGCGAAATTTCTCGACGAAAAAACGGCTTGGCTGGAGAATCTTGCTAAACAGGTGGTCTCAGCACATCGAACATCATAAATTCCTCATCCCAACTGCCCCGCATCGGGGAAAGCTAAGAAAGAGCGCCTTTGTCGATGGTCAAGTTATGGGGGGGAGGGGCGCAGAGCCCAGTCGAAATCCCTACGACTCCCTATGAGGTATCGCTGAGTTTGATAATAGCTGGATATCGCGCCCATCAAGCCCTACGAAATCGGGGTAATTAGGGTTAGATGCCCGCATCAGGTGCGGGTGCATTCACGCGACTCGCCCCCGAGAGCCACCCTCGCCGGGCTCTGCGCCGACGCTGGTGGACTGCGCGATGATGCCCTTGGAACTCAGACATCCAAGCACTTGGCCTAAATCGAATCTGCGATCCGGCGCCTCCCCGCGCAGGGAGGGCGGTTCGGCTCTCCCGGAATTCAGGTGGCCGATAAAATTCTTTTATAACAGTCACTTGACCTCGAATTATCCGCACACAGAAGCTTCGAAATGATGCTGAGTGAAAGAGAGGTAAGCGACTGATTTGTAAGCATCGACTAGCCGAAAAGGGCGTATCCGTGCATATCGATGTACACTCTTTGAAAAAGCCGCTTTCGAATTTGGTGAAGCCGTAGCCGCGCCGTTTGAGCACTTTGATTTTGTTATTGAGGCCCTCAACAAATCCGCTGGTTTGGCGGCTGATGAAATCGTTGGCAATGATCTCAAGATGCGTCGTGAGGGTCTTGATGAAGCGATTGAAACAGCTCAGGCCACTCTTGCTCGACTTTGGCCATTTTTGCAGTCTCCCAGAAAGCTAACTGCTTGAAGTATCGTGAGGGCTGAAAATTAGAGGGGGTCGCGAGGCCCGAACGCCGAAACTGGACCCCTCGTTAATTTTTTCACGCATCGTAAGCTACTGATAAAAAGAGATTGCCAGCCGGGGAAAATGGCCAAAGTCGAGGCTGAGTAAGTTGTTGATAAATATTGTATCGCACACTACTTGAGATCCGGAAGAGCGCGACTTTAGTCGTCCTTAGAAAGTGTCCAACAATTGTTTCCTGATGCGAGCTATGCCGCCCGAAATCCCCCCTGGGGGGAATAGCACTAACTTAAGGTAAAATATTTTTTAAATCAGTTGCTTGAAAGGAACGCTGATCACCGACTTACTGAGTTTGCTGAAGGCTTGACTGTCGGCACCCGCCCAGACAGTGGCTTTCCAACAATTTTGGCTCCAGAAAGGCATCTGCAAGCATCTGATTCCCGACATTCCGCATATCGAAGTTTCGCGATCTTCGGCTAATTTGAACCGAAAATCAGCGAATAGTCGCGATAAAAAATAATGACTTTTCACGCCCAGGAAGCGCAGGAATATTTTGTCTCGCGATGACTGGCAATTTGCTCTGAATTCGTGTTCGAAACGGCTGAGTTTGAACATAAAATCAGCAAGATAGATAAATTATTTTTACACATTCTGATGTGCGGAATGTCGGTGATTCAATTGAATAAAAATCTTAAGTTAGTGCCATTCCCCCCTGGCCCCCCTTTGCGAAAGGGGGGAAGTTGTTGAGGGACGCTTTCTTAACACGGGCGGGAAGGCGAATGAATTCGCCACTTCAGCTCGGGCGATTTCAATATTCAGACAGCCTCTGATGATGGCCGTGTTGGGATTCACCCGCCCTGGCCATGGATCTCAGCGGGACCATTGGCGTCGAGCGCTTGTCCCCAGGTGCCGTGAGCGGATCTGTGGATAAGCTGTGTCGTTCTGCGGTAACCATCTGCTCGCATTGAGAAACCCCTGTGCTGGTCATTGTTTGACCAGCTTGCAATCAAGGCGATCGAATAGGGGCCGAGCAGAGGCCGCTGCGGTCAGGTAACCGCCGGTGTTTGATGCAGAAAGCTGTCGT
>NZ_JAAIJR010000457.1 GCF_010915725.1 Thiorhodococcus mannitoliphagus | reverse complement strand
CGAGGGCTCGATCTGCGTCGGGCCGAGCGCGCGGCCTTCATCGATTACAAGGATCGTCTGCTGGACTATCTGCGTCGATTCATCGGCGACCTGGTGACGCGCTCCGCCGAGATCGGTGGCTTGATCCTCGACATCCAGCAGCATGCGGCCTTCCGGCCCCTGCTGGAGCGGGTTGCCGAGCGCGATGCCATGGACCTGGCCCCGGCGCCCGATCTGGACGGTGCCGAGCCCGCCAAGCTCGACCCCGCCCTGGCCAGGGCCCGGATGATCGACGAATGGCAGGCCCGCTGGTCCGGACTCGATGCCTGGTTCATCGGCTCGGCGGACAAACCGTCCCAGGCCGAGCTGCTGCGCTCGCGCGCTCGGCGGGCCATCTCCGACCTGGTGGACGCCGTGGTCCAGCTCAACGAGCGCCGACTCGGGCGCAGCGACCGCTCCGCCGACTACCGCACCCTGGCCGCCTGGTTCATGGAGTGTGAAACGGATGCCGAGGC
>NZ_JAAIJR010000456.1 GCF_010915725.1 Thiorhodococcus mannitoliphagus | reverse complement strand
CGAGGGCTCGATCTGCGTCGGGCCGAGCGCGCGGCCTTCATCGATTACAAGGATCGTCTGCTGGACTATCTGCGTCGCTTCATCGGCGACCTGGTGACGCGCTCCGCCGAGATCGCCGGGCTGATCATCGACATCCAGCAGCATGCGGCCTTCCGGCCCCTGCTGGAGCGGGTTGCCGAGCGCGATGCCATGGATCTAGCCCCGGTGCCCGATCTGGAGGGCGCCGAGCCAGCTCAACTCGACCCCGCCCTGGCCAGGGCCCGGATGATCGACGAATGGCAGGCCCGCTGGTCCGGACTCGAGGCCTGGTTCATCGGCTCGGCGGACAAACCGTCCCAAGCCGAGCTGCTGCGCTCCCGCGCTCGGCGGGCCATCTCCGACCTGGTGGACGCCGTGGTCCAGCTCAATGAACGTCGGCTCGGGCGCAGCGACCGCTCCGCCGACTACCGCACCCTGGCCGCCTGGTTCATGGAGTGTGAAACGGATGCCGAGGC
>NZ_JAAIJR010000455.1 GCF_010915725.1 Thiorhodococcus mannitoliphagus | reverse complement strand
ATTGGTCAGATCAACGACGCCATGAGCCAACTCGACAAGGCCACCCAGCAGAACGCCTCCTCTTCCGAGGAACTCGCGGCCACGGCCGAGGAACTCAACGGCCAGGCCAGTCAGCTGCAAGAGACCATGTCCTTCTTCCGCCTCGGCGCCTCGGGCGGCTCCAGCGTGCGCGTCGCATCGCGCCCGATGCACAGTGGTCGCGGGAAGCGCGCTAGCGATGCTGGCGAGACCGAGGTCGACCTCGACGACTTCGACCAGAAAGACTTCGAGAGCTTCTGAGTGGAGGTCGATGAGTGGAGGTCGATGATTGGAGGTCGAAATGGGGGAACTCATGGTAAGCAAGACCGCGACCGAGCCTGACGTGGACGCCGACGAGGCCGGCCAATACCTGACCTTCGACGTCGGCGAGGAGTGCCTAGCGATGTCGATCGACGCCGTCAAGGAGATCATCGAGACCCCGGTGATCACGCGCGTGCCCATGACGCCGGATTACAT
>NZ_JAAIJR010000454.1 GCF_010915725.1 Thiorhodococcus mannitoliphagus | reverse complement strand
GGAATGGTTCAACCGAGGTCCTGGCGGACCGTGGGATTTTTCAGGCGGCTACGCCTGTTTAAGGGAGGGACGTAACAACAATGAGCGCGATGGCCTTGATCACAATGGAAAGTCTACGAGTCACTGCGGAGAAGTGCGTGATTGCAAGACTTGACCCTGAGCCGTGACCCTGAGCCGCTTTCAAATCAATAACCTAAGAAAGCGGTCATCCTATAGATAAGGGTGCTACCCAACCGTCGAATCGTTGCTCCGATCAAGAGCGCGTCGATTTGGTCCCGTAGCGAGCGTGCGGTGAATTGGTCATGCATGAAGTGCGTGCCAGTCCGGTGCCGGATGAGGCATACGTCCTGCCCCATAGCGAACTCCTGATCGCCATCAACGTATCCCACGGCCCCGACGCTGGCGTTGCGGCAAAGGATTAGGCGATTTACGCGAAAGAACTTACCCGCAGTTTGGTCGGATGAGGATATCCCATTTGGGCAAAGTGGAACTGCG
>NZ_JAAIJR010000453.1 GCF_010915725.1 Thiorhodococcus mannitoliphagus | reverse complement strand
CGTTGTCGGCGCCTGACGGCGGTGATCGTGGCCGTGCTGGTGGGGCTGTCCGTGTCGCCGGTCGTGCTCGGATGATGGCCATGGTCCAGGAAACCAGCCACTAACCTGACACCCTGCTCAAATCGAGGCCCGCCGTCTTCATCCATCCCGCTTGCGCCACCCGCGCCGGATTCTCCCAGGGCATTGGCCGACCTCGGCCCACACTTCGACTCACCCTCTCAGGAGTGGAGCGTGCCCGGCAGATTCAGCGTCCCGCGCGGCGTCGGCGTGGCTGACAGGTTGGTCATGGCGCGTGCGGTCGATCTCGGGCGCAACGACCTTGACCTTACGCGACACCCCAAAAGTCCGTTATGATTTCCGTACATTAATCTAATTCGCGGCTTCGCAAGCATGGCTGATCGACGCTCCAAACCCCGCGGTGGCTTTCGTCCAGGTGCCGGTCGCAAGGTCGGATCGGGACCCTACGGCGAGCCCACCCAGGCGCTTCGGCTCCCGGT
>NZ_JAAIJR010000452.1 GCF_010915725.1 Thiorhodococcus mannitoliphagus | reverse complement strand
TGTCAGAGAGACCAATAGCGTGACGAAATTGCTCAGGATCGATCATGCGAAGACTCGTGAATGAAACGGGCTCGAATCGACTTCGAGCATGGGTGGCCGGGTAAGTTGTTGATAAATATTGTATCGCACACTACTTGAGATCCGGAAGAGCCCCCTCAAGGCCCTTGGGAAACCCTCGAAAGGGCGGAGCGAGCCGCCCTTCTCGGTCTGATGGCCGTGTTGTCACTGCGCCTGTTGCGGGCGCGCCAACGCCGCTCCCAGGAGGACCAATGAGATGGCGTTCTTGGCCACCAAGGTGCGTGCGGAACATCTGGCGCGGCGCGCCTGCGTGTATGTCCGTCGGTCCACCGTCTTTCAGATCACTCACCATCCTGAAAGTACCGAGCGCCAATACCAGCTGCGACAACGGGCGATCGCCTTGTATAGTGGACCCCGAAAATTGGACACGGATTTAAGTTATCGCCTCGCACATTAACGAGGAGAGCGACAGTGACAGA
>NZ_JAAIJR010000451.1 GCF_010915725.1 Thiorhodococcus mannitoliphagus | reverse complement strand
GCTCGAGGAACTGCGCCCGGACCTCTTTGGGCCGCCGCCCGTGCGCGCTGGTGCGCGCGCCTCATGTCGCAGACGCCTGTCCCGCGGCTGACTGGCTTGGGCGGGTGATCGAACGCCGTGGCCATCCGACTCGAAGACGCGGAACTGGCCGCGCTCAGCGGACAACGCCCTGAACTCTGGCAACTCTACATCGTGCTGAGGACCCTCATGGACTATCACACCGGCTTGGTTGGCGCGAACCGTCGCATCTCCTGGCGCAGCTTGCAGGAGGCGCTCTATGTCG
This sequence comes from Thiorhodococcus mannitoliphagus, assembly GCF_010915725.1. Lineage (GTDB taxonomy): Bacteria > Pseudomonadota > Gammaproteobacteria > Chromatiales > Chromatiaceae > Thiorhodococcus > Thiorhodococcus mannitoliphagus. Next base: position 217 of record NZ_JAAIJR010000451.1, on the reverse strand, counting down.
AGCCCGGCCAGGGGCTCGAAGGCACCGGTACGCCGACCAAGGCCAAGGTCCGGCGTCTCGCCGAGGGGCTCGCGCGTGCCGGTTTGGTACGCAATCGCAGTGCCTTGAAACAGCTTATTTTTTTCCTTCCCTTGGCGGGTACGGATCAGTTTGCGCCAAATAAACCCGGCACAAACCCGGCACAAACCCGGCATACCCATCCCGGCACCTCGGATTC
>NZ_JAAIJR010000450.1 GCF_010915725.1 Thiorhodococcus mannitoliphagus | reverse complement strand
TCGTTGACGGCCTCGAGGATCGCCGATTCCATCTCCAGCATCGTCCCCCCGAGGCGGAGCGTGACCTGGAACGTGACGTCGTCGTTTTCGCGCTGGATCAAGGTGGCCATGATGCGTTTCCTGAGATGCATTAAGTGGCTTGCACGCTATCCCAAGAAGCCACATCAATGCAAGGCCGCACTCGGCCGCGTCCTGCGTTTCCTGCTGCCTGCACTGATGTGGAGCGCAGACTCTGTTCGCCGCGAGGTAGTGCCCTTAGTAACGATTCAATATTTATGTTTTCTTTTGCATGAATTTTGCGTTAACAGAAATATATCTATAAAACAAGTAGCCGTTCAGAGACCCCTTGACCGCAACCCCCCAGCGAGATGAGGATAAGCCCCTCATTCGCAACCCGATGATCCCGCGCCCCTAAGCGATGCACCTGAGCGACCACAGCCTCAGCCAGCTTGATGAAGCCTACGTCCTGTCCTTGGACGAGGGGCGCCTGCGTGGTCTGT
>NZ_JAAIJR010000044.1 GCF_010915725.1 Thiorhodococcus mannitoliphagus | reverse complement strand
CGTCCAGGCTTCAGGGGCGAACGGCTTCCCGGGCTCTCTTCATAAACTCCGTTTATCACTCCTCCTTATCAATCCCTGAGAACAGAACATACAAGGGGCGAATTCATTCGCCCTCCCGCCAGTGCCAAGGGCGACTAAAGTCGCCCCTACGAGGTTTTTCACACAGCCTCTTAGGTCGACAGGTTCGGTTGATTTCTCAATCGCCGGCCTCGAACGCTCTTGATCCGCTCCCTCACGGCCTTGCGCCTTGTGCGGCGTCATTCGAGCGAGATCCGCAGCGCCGCCGACGCGGCCACGGGCGCGAAGATCGCGGCCATCATGAGGAAGGCCCCGAGCAGCGTGAGATAGGGCTGCGTATCCGTGATGGCGATGTCGCTGACCTGCACCGCCCCAGATCCATAGACGAGGACGGGAATATAGAGCGGCAGGATCAGCAGTGACAAGAGGATGCCTCCCCCGCGTAGGCCCAGTGTTAGGGCCGCGCCGATGGCGCCGATCAGGCTCAGCACAGGTGTGCCCAGCAGCAGCGACAGCATCATGATGCCGATCGCTGTGTCGGACAGATGGTACTGCATGCCGACCAAGGGTGCGATGAGCACCAGCGGCAGCCCGGTGAGGAGCCAGTGGGCCGCAACCTTGGCGAGTACCAGCAGTGATAGCGGCTGGGCAGTTAGCAGCATTTGCTCCAGGGTGCCGTCCTCGTAGTCGGCCGCGAACAGGCGTTCGAGCGCCAGCATGGACGCGAGCAGCGCGGCGACCCAGACGACGCCTGGACCCAGCGTCATCAGCACCTTGCGCTCGGTCCCGACGCCCAGCGGAAAGAGACTGACGACGATCATGAAGAAGAAGAGGGTGGTCAGCACGTCCGTGCGCCGGCGCATCGCCAGCGTCAGGTCGCGCTTGAGCACTGTCCAGAAAACGCGAAACATGGCTGCTCAGGCCCCCAGGTCCAGGCGCTCGACCTGGCCAGAGGTCAAGGGGACTTCCTGGTGGGTGGTCAGCACGGCCATGCCTCCGCCATCCACATGCTCGACGATGAGTTGCTGCAGCAAGGCGACGGCGTCGACGTCCAGGGCCGTAAAGGGCTCGTCGAGCACCCACAGTCGGGCTTTGCTGAGGATGAGTCGGGTCAAGGCGACACGCTTCTTTTGGCCCTGGGAGAGCATGCGTGTGGGCAGATCCTCAAAGCCGCGCAGACCAATGCGTGCGAGTGCCTCCCAAATCGTGGTGCTTGAAACGCGGTCGCCATCGAGCGTTGCGGCGATCGAGAGGTTCTCGATGCCTGTGAGTTCTCCCTTGATGCCGTTGAGGTGGCCGAAATAGAGCAGGTCGCGCCTGTAGTCGTCACCAAGCTCACGGATGGATTCGCCGCGCCAGCGGATCTCACCGGATTCTGGCGTGAACAGCCCGCAGAGGCTGCGCAGCAAGGTGGTCTTGCCGGTGCCGTTGCGCCCACGGACGTGAAGCAGCGTGCCGGGACCAAGCTCGAAGCTGAGGTTGGAGAACAAACGCCGGTCGCCGCGCCGGCATTCGAGCTGATGAGCTTCAAGCATTTTGGCGGGCTTTCACAAGGTGTTTGCAGCCGCTGCCCGATCTTGCGGAATCGCTGGCGGAGATCGCGGCGCGAGCGCGGTCGATGCTTGCTTGCCTTTGCGGGGCATGATCGGGGGGCGTCATTGGGGGCGGTACCGGATCATCCAGCAACTGTGAATGCGCGGGTTGCGCGCGAAATCGCGCGGCAGGGTATCCGCTCCGATGTCGACGACATTGAGTGGGGCGAGTCCGTCGGTATCGATGCGGAAGCGACGCAGATTGTTGGAGAAGATCATCATGCCGTCCGGCTCCAGCAGACGGACGGCGGACTTGATCAGGGCGACGTGGTCGCGCTGGATGTCCAGGGTTCCGTACATGCGCTTTGAGGTCGAGAAGCTCGGCGGATCCATGAAAATGAGGTCGTAGCGCCGACGCCCGTTCATCATTTCGATCCAGCGCACGCAATCGGCATGGATGAGTTCGTGCTCGGGATCCTGAACGCCGTTGATCGACAGGTTGCGCGCCGCCCACTCGAGATAGGTGCGCGACATGTCCACCGTGGTGGTCGATGCGGCCCCTCCCTTGGCGGCATGGACGGTGGCGGTGCCGGTATAACCGAAAAGATTGAGAAAGCGTTTGCCTTTGGCAAGGGCCCCGATCAACCGGCGGATCTCGCGATGGTCGAGAAAGAGTCCGGTGTCGAGGTAGTCCTCGAAATTGACCAGGAATTTGTGGCCGTACTCCTCGACCTGACGGAAGTTGCCTGTCTCGGCGAGTCTTTCATACTGCGCCCGTCCCTTCTGTTGGCGCCGCACCTTGAGAAAGACCTGCTCGCCCGGAACCTCGAGCACCTCGGGGATGAGTCCGAGCGCCTCGCGCAGGCGGTGACGGGCCTTCTTGGGGTCCACGCTCGGCGGGGCCGCATACTCCTGGACGTGCACCCAGCGCTTTTCCCCGCCGTAGACGTCGATGGCCAGGGCATACTCTGGAAGGTCCGCGTCATAGACGCGCAGACACTGAATATGCTCTTTCCGTTGCCATTTACTCAGTGCCTTGAGGTTCTTGGTCAGGCGATTGGCGAGCATGAGCGCACCCTCGCTGCGCTCTTCGGGAGGCAGCGGGCGGGGGTGATTGGAGACAAAGAAGCGCGGCTCGACCTTGAAATTGAGCAGCCGGCACTCGATCGGACCGTTGTAGAGCGAGTTCAGCTTGACCGCGCGCAGCCCCATGAATTTCCCAAGCTCGGGGTCGGCGGTGAAGACTGCGGCGCTCCAGCCGACGAAACGCTCTTTGATCACCGCGCCCAGGCGTCCGTAGAGTGCTGGAAGGTCTTCATTGGCGCCTAGGCGCTCGCCATAGGGTGGGTTGACGACGACCAAGCCTTCGTCTTCCGCCTTGCCTGGTCGGCAGTCGGCCAGCTCGCGGCGCTCGAAATGGGCCAGTCCCGCGAGACCAGCGCGCTCCAGGTGGTGCAGTGAGGCGCGAACCGCGTTGGGATTGACATCATAGCCGCGCATCGAGCCCAGGCGTCGGATGCCGGCGTCGCGGCGAATCCGTGCCTCGCTCAGCAGCCGCTGCCAGACCTGCTCGTCATGCTGGCTCCAGCCATGGAAGCCGAAGCGCTCACGCAAGAGGCCGGGGGCGATGTCGGCGGCGAGGAGTGCGCCCTCGATGACCAGGGTGCCCGAGCCGCACATGGGGTCGAGCAGTGCACCCCCTTCGGCCGCGATCTCCGGCCAGCCGGAGCGCATGAGGATTGCCGCTGCCAGGTTTTCCTTGAGCGGTGCCGCAGAGCCCTGATCGCGGTAGCCGCGCTCGTGGAGCGAGTTTCCCGAGAGGTCGATGCTGATACCGGCCTGGCCTTGCTGACCGTAGACGTGCACCCTGAAATCCGGGTTGCGGATGTCGACGTTGGGGCGTCTCCCCATGCGGCTCTGGAAGCGATCCGCGATCGCGTCCTTGACCTTGAGTACGGCGAATTGGCGGTTGTTGATCCCCGCGAGATTACCGTCAAATTGAATCGCAAAGGTTTGGTCTGGCGTCAGGTGATCTTCCCAGTGGATGTCGTTTGCAATGGCATAGAGCTCGTCAGGATCGCTCACCGGCAGCTGGGCAATGGGCAGCAGGATGCGGCTGGCGATGCGTGACCAGAGACAGGCGCGGTAGCCATCCTCAAGGCTGCCCGCGAAACGGGCGCCGCCGCGGGTTTCCGTGGCTTCCGCCATCCCCAGTCGCGACAGTTCTTCCGCGAGGAGGCTGCCCATGTGCTTTGGGGCTGAGGCGAAGAAGATGTGCTCGGACATGCGGTTTATTGCTGAGGCAGGCTGGATGCTGAGTTGTCGGCGGAAGGGTCTAGCTGCCGAGGTGCGCTGACGGACGGCCCGGGCGGGGAATTCGGATGAACGGCGAGGGAAAACCGATCAGACTCTGAGCGAGACCATGCGGTCCTGCCCTGTCTATTCCTTCTTCATCATTCCCGCCAGCCCCTCGAAGGGGTTGAAGGTGGTTTGCTTGCTGGCGCCTTTTTGTCCCTTGCCGCCCCCGGACGCGAGCGAGGCCAGATGCTCCTCGTACTTCTGGTGCTCGTTGTCGTGGCAGTAGATGCACAGCAGCTCCCAGTTGCTTCCGTCCGGCGGATTGTTGTCGTGGTCCATGTCCTTATGATGGACCGTCAGCTCACGGAGATTCTCTCGCGTGAAGGCGCGCGTACAGCGCCCGCAGACCCAGGGATAGAGCTTGAGGGCTTGCTCGCGATAGCCGGCGGCTCGCTCGTCGCTCGCTTTTCGGGCCTGTGCGACGACGCGGTCGAGCTTGCCGGTGTCGATCACCTTCCCGGTCTTGGCATGGCGTGGGCCATCGCTCTGTGCCATGAGTCGCATCCTCATCTCGGGGGTCACTAAGGCGGTGCCGGGGTTCAGCTGATTTGGCTCGACCGGCTCACTGGACGAATATCTGGTGCGCGAGGGGGGACTTGAACCCCCACGGATTACTCCACTGGAACCTAAATCCAGCGCGTCTACCAATTCCGCCACCCGCGCAATCCGCGCATTTTAGCGCGCTTCGGGGCAAAGCGGTATCGCAACGATGACAAAGCCGCGAGGCGCCCGAAGGCGCCTCGCGTTTAGGACCGAGCTGGACTCGGGTGTTAGGGCTTGACGACGGTCAGGCCGACGCTGACCCAGTCCTGCATGCCGCCGCGGTACCATTTGAGCTTGTGGACCGGATAGCCGATGCCAACCAGTGTGTGGATGTTGATCGAAGACTGACCGCACCAGATGCCATTGCAGAAGAGAATCAGCGTCTTGGCCTGACTGAAGTCCCAGCCCTGGCCGTCGGCAGTGCGATCAACGCCGAATTCGTCCTCGAGGATGTGATGAAAGCTGTCGGCCTCCGATGGTGTTTCGAAGGTGCCGGCCGAATCGCGATTGATCTTGTTCCAGGGGATGTTGACAGCGCCGGGGATGGTTCCCCGCATCACCCAATCCGGGGTGCGGGAGTCGATGATCATGAGGTCGCTCTCACCCTCAGCCATGCGCTTGAGGTAGCCGAGCAGTTCAAGTTCGCCGACGGTCTCGACACCAGCGACGACTTCCATGGGCTGGACGCAGAAGGGGGGGCAGCCTCTGTCCGTTTTCTGGAAGATCTCCGGGAGCGTCGCGTCGCGATCGTGTCCGCGCTGGATGGTCACCGGCTTGCCGTTGTGCATGACCTCGACGCTTTCGATATCAGGCGTGATCTTGTTATCGGTGGCGACGGCGGCCATCGGCATGGCAACCCCGAGGACGAGGGCGAAGAGGGTCTTGGATGCGGCTCTCTGTCTCATTTTGTAATTCTCCTGAGCAAGCGATAACGAGGGTCTATTGCTTCATGGTGACGTAGGACGGGAAGCCTGCATCCTTCTCGCGCATTGCCTGCTCGTAGCCCAGCTCACCTTGATGCTGTGCCTTCTTGGCGAGTGCGATCGACTCCTCGAACTTTCCTGACTTCGCCAAGCTATCGGCCTCCTTGATCAGCTCTGCGGTGTCGCGCCATTCACCACCGACTGAGTCGGCTTTCTCGCGGGCCTTCTCGGCAGCCTCGATTGCCTCCTCGGCGCGCTGACTCATGGCGACATCCGCATGCTCCTTGCTCGTCGCCTGCTCGTAGGCGTAGGTATCTTGCATGCGTGCCTTGGTGGCGATCTCCTTCGCCTTGGTGAACTGGCGCGACGGCATGAGCTTCTCGGCGCGCTCGATCATCTGCTGGGTGTCGCTCGAGGCAGCGTCGGCCTCTTTGGCCTTCTCATGTGCGGCCTTGGCCTCGGCGATGGCCTGCTCTGCTTCGACGCGGTGCGTCGCCCATGCGCTGCCCAACGGCAGTGCGAGCAGTAGGGCGGTGATCAAGGCCCTGTGGAACAGTCTGCGGATCTTCATTGTCTATCAACTCCTCATCGTCTCTATCAGTCAAGCTGATGCGCACTGCCAGTGCGCGCCTCGTTTCGCTTGACGCTGCGGTCTTTCTGCGAGCTACTTGCGTGCGCCTGGGCCGTTCAGCTCGAGACCGTTGTTCATGTAGGTCAAGAAGTACTCCAAGTCGCGATATTCTTCGCCCTGTGGCTTGAACGCCTTGGCCCGGACTTGCTTGTTACAGCCCGAGAAGCGACGGTGCAGCGTGCCCATTTCGCCCCACTTGGAGCGATAGACTGGAAAATGGGTTGTATGCCCATAGGCGGGACTGAGGATCTCGGTGCGCAGGGTGGTGCCAGAGTTGCCCAGGTGGCAATGCGCGCAAGAGAAGTTCAGCTGCCCGCGGCGGGCGAAATAGAATTGCTTGCCGCGCTCATAGGCCTCCAGTGCGCGCGGGTCGTCTTCCGGAATCTCCACGTTGGTGATCTGTCCGCGAGACTCGTAGGCGATGTAGGCGACCAGGTCGGCGATGGGGCCCTTGGCATATTTGAGTGGCTCCTCCCCATTCGCCTTGCGGCATTCGTTGATCGCTAGCGGTAAAGTCACCACCATGCCGCGGTCGCGGTCCCAGTAAGGATATTTTCCCTCGATTGCTGGTCCGTCCGGAAAGCAGTCTTTGTAGGTCTTGCCGTTCGCGAACGCCGTTTCCCACATCTCCTCGCCATTGCTCAAAGCGTTCTCGTAGGGGGGGAACTCCTCGATCGCCTCCCAGTTTTCCCGACCCACAGGGTCGATGGCGTAGGCGCCGTTCACGAAATCGTTTTCGGGGACATTCGGGAACCGCGTCTTGAAATAGGTCTGGAAGGTTTCCTTGTCCTGTTCAGGTGTCGCCACGGCCAATGGCAATGCCAGGGAACAGGCTAGACTGGCGGCGATGAGTGTGATGGTCTTGGTTGTCATGACGTTGGCTGTCTCAGGTGGTGGTCTCTAGACAGGCAGTCGCGGAACGGACTGCCGACAGACGGAGCAAGCCCCGGTTAGCACGCAGCGCATGGGCGATGGAAGTCGCCCCTCGCACAGGTGTCGAACACAAAGGGCGTCAGCGCGGGTCTAGAGTGACCAGATGTACTCGACGACGTCCTTGAACTCTTTGTCCGTGAGGATCTCGTGCTTACCGAAAGGCGGCATGACAGCCTCCGGGTTTTTCACTGTGGGATCCCAGATCTGCCGCGCGAGCTCCTGCTTGGAGGGGAAGCGCGTCTGCATGGCGATCAAAACCGGGCCGATTGAGCCAGGGCTTTCAGCCCCAGCCATGACGTGGCAGGCGACACAGTTACCCTTAGCGCGGTCGTTTGCCACAATCTTGCCGGACGCTGCGTCTCCGTTCAGCTGGGTGTCTGGCGGCATTTCAGCGAGTGCCGAGCCTGCCAACAGCGCCGAGACGCCCAGCGACAGCGCAACGAGGCATTGCTTGGACGTGCGGATAGACAACATATGCGAAACCTCCTCGATCTTCTTTTTGGTTGATTGCCTCAGCCTCACGCGAATGTCAAGCGAGGCGGTGACTGCCTTTCTCTGTGTGGCTCGCGGCCTCCCTCGGGTGATGGACTGCGTCCGCATCGGCCACGCCAGGTGCTGAATCCTAGCACGGGCACGGATGTGCGGATCGAGTCTCGCGGTGAGGGCGGAGCGGTTAGGATAGTGTCCACGCTGAGCAGCCAGGGCTGCAGCCGATCGGTTGGGAAACAGGTGACTTGGCCGAACATTCTTGCCGGTGTGCCAGCCCCAGCCACCTGACGACGAGAGAAAACCCATAACACCAGCTCCGCTGAGGAGCACATCGGAGGAATTTCAGTCAATGTCTCTATCCCGACGCGAATTCATCAGACTCATGAGCTTGGCCGGAGCCGCCGGAATGCTTCCCATGTCCGCACTCGCGGCACAGAAGAAGCCGTCCGATCTCTACGAGGTTCCCAAGTTCGGCAACCTGCGGCTGCTCCACATCACGGACACGCATGCCCAGCTCAACCCAATCCGCTTCCGCGAGCCAAACGTGAACATAGGGATTGGCCCGGCCTCGGGCAAGCCACCCCATCTCGTTGGCGAGCACTTACTGAAGCACTTCGGTATCGCGCCTGGTGGTATTGAGTCGCATGCCCTCACCTACCTCGACTATGTGGAGGGCGCGGAGAAGTTCGGCTCCGTGGGCGGCTTCGCGCACCTCAAGACGCTGGTCGATCGTCTGCGCGCGGGGGCCGGCGACGGCAACAGCCTGCTGCTTGATGGCGGGGATACCTGGCAGGGCTCGGGCACGGCCTACTGGACGCGCGGCATGGATATGGTTGGTGCCTGCAATTTGCTGGGCGTCGACGTCATGACTGGACACTGGGAGTTCACCTATCGCGACGACGAGGTCATCCGCAATATCGACGCCTTCAAGGGCGATTTCGTCGCCCAGAACGTGAAGGTGCGCGAGGAGGCCCTCTTCGACTACCGATTCGAGGACTTCGCTGGCTTCGATGAGGACCGTGGGCTGGCGTTCGAGCCCTACACCATCAAGGAGATCGGCGGCGTCAAGGTCGCCATCATCGGCCAGGCCTTCCCTTACACCCCGATCGCGAACCCGCAGCGCTTCATCCCGGACTGGACCTTCGGTATCCAGGACGGGCGCATGCAGGAGATCATCGACGAGGTTCGCGAGCAGGAGAATCCGGCGCTGGTCGTGGTGCTCTCGCACAACGGCATGGATGTCGATCTGAAGATGGCCTCGCGCGTCACCGGCATCGACGTCATCTTCGGCGGTCACACCCATGACGGGGTGCCGGCACCCAGCGTGGTGGAGAACTCAGGCGGCAAGACGCTGGTCACCAACGCCGGTTCGAACGGTAAATTCGTCGGCGTCATGGATCTCGACGTCAAGGACGGCAAGCTGCGCGACTACCGCTATCGGCTCCTGCCCGTCTTCTCCAATCTGCTCGAGCCGGATGCGGCCATGGTCGATTACATCACCGGCGTGCGTGCGCCCTACAAGGACAAGCTGGAAGAGAAGCTGGCGACCGCTGACGACCTGCTCTATCGGCGCGGCAACTTCAACGGCACCTTCGACCAAGTCATCTGCGACGCGCTGCTCAAGGTCCACGATGCCCAGATCAGCCTCTCGCCCGGTTTCCGCTGGGGCACGACCGTCCTGCCCGGGCAGCCCATCACCATGGACAATGTAATGGACCAAACCTGTATCACCTACCCAGAGACCTACAGGCGCGAGATGAGGGGTGCCGACGTCAAGGCCATCCTAGAGGACGTCTGCGACAACCTCTTCAATCCGGATCCCTACGTTCAGCAGGGCGGCGACATGGTTCGGCTGGGGGGGCTCAACTACGTCTGTGATCCGACCGCGGGCATTGGGGAGCGGATTCAGGACATGACACTTGATGACGGGACCAAGATCGAGCCGGACAAGACTTATGTGGTGGCCGGTTGGGCCACGGTCGGCAGCCAATCGCCGGGTGAGCCGATTTGGGAGACGGTCGCGACCTACCTCCGCGACGTCAAGACGGTGAAGATCACCCGGCTCAATACTCCCAAGCTCAAGAACGTCTCGGGAAATGCTGGAATCGCCGACTATCCTGTAAGCGTCTGACCGCAATGGAGCCCTCAGCTTCCCCGCTGGGGGCTCTTTCCAGGTCTGCGTAACCGCTGGAGCTGAAAATAAGCAGGGGGCCATCTGGCCCCCTGCTTTTTACCCTTTCACCGACAGGCAGTGAGCGGCCTCACCTCCTGTCGGCTGGCTCCCTCGATGGCTGCCTCAATGTGCGGTAGCGCCCTCGGCGCCAATTCCTGTCTCACAGCGAACCTTCTGTGCCTCGAAGGCGATACGCTCCTGCTTGGCACGCTCTGAGTTGTCCGTGAGGGACGCGATCCAGATGAAGGCGAAGGCCAGCGGCATGGAGATGATCGCAGGGTTGTTGAGCGAGATGAGCCCAACCGCCACCTCCTTTCCATCGACCATGGCCGTATGTCCCAGCACGTCGCCCCAGACCGCCTTGGATAGGATGGTCAGCACGACGGCCGAGATCAGTCCGACGAAGCCGCCGACCAGTGCGCCGCGCGTGGTCATCTTGCTCCAGAAGATCGAGGCGGCCAGGACCGGGAAGTTGGCGCTCGCCGCGATGGCGAAGGCGAGGCCGACCATGAAGGCAACGTTCTGGGTCTCGAAGGCGATACCCAGGCCGATGGCGACCAAGCCCAGCATGAAGGTCGCGATCTTGGACACGCGGATCTCGGTCTTCTCATTGCTCCGTCCGCGCGCGATGACGCTGGCGTAGAGATCATGCGAGATGGCGGACGCACCGGCCAGCGTCAGCCCCGAGACGACGGCCAGGATGGTGGCGAAGGCGACGGCCGAGATGAAGCCGAGGAAGAGATTTCCGCCCACGGCTTCGGCGAGGCGGATGGCCACCATGTTGGTCCCTCCGTTCAGACCGGTAATGAGCTGCCCTTTGATGATGCTGCCGTCCGCGGCGATGGCTTCGGGCTTGTAGAACTCGGGATGTTGGAGCAGCAGCACGATGGCCGCGAAGCCGATGATGAAGGTCAGAATGTAGAAGTAGCCGATGAAACCCGTCGCGTAGAAGACCGATTTCCGCGCCTCTTTGGCATCCGGCACGGTAAAGAAGCGCATCAGGATGTGCGGCAGGCCGGCGGTTCCGAACATCAGCGCCAGTCCCAGCGAGATGGCGTTGACCGGGTCGGTGACGAGCGAGCCGGGCGACATGATGGCCGCGCCCTTCGGGTGCACCTCGACGGCCTGGCGGAACATCTCCTCGGGCGAGAAGCCGAAGGCGGCGAGCGCCGCGATGGCCATGAAGGTGGCGCCAGACAGCAGCAGGACGGCCTTGATGATCTGCACCCAGGTGGTTGCGGTCATGCCGCCGAAGATGACGTAGACCATCATGAGGCCGCCGACGATGACCACGGCGATCCAATAGTCCAAGCCGAAGAGCAGCTGGATCAGCTTGCCGGCGCCTACCATCTGGGCGATCAGGTAGAAGGCGACCACGACCAGCGAGGAGATGGCCGCCATGGTGCGGATCTCGGTCTGACCGAAGCGGTAGGAACTGACATCGGCGAAGGTGAATTTGCCCAGGTTACGGATCTGCTCGGCGATGAGGAACATGATCACTGGCCAGCCGACCAGGAAGCCGATGGAATAGATGAGGCCGTCGTAGCCGGAGGCGAACACCAGTCCGGAGATACCCAGGAAGGAGGCCGCCGACATGAAGTCGCCGGCGATGGCAAGGCCGTTTTGGAGTCCGGTGATGCCGCCGCCGGCGGTGTAGAAGTCCTTCGCGGAGCGGGTGCGCTTGGCCGCCCAGTAGGTGATGCCCATGGTGCCGGCGACGAAGGCCAGGAACATGTAGATGGCGGTGTAGTTGGTGGCCTGCCGCTCGACAGCGCCCGTTAGCGCCGGCGCGGCCATGAGCATGAAGGGGGTGAGCAGGGCGAAGAGCACCCACCAGGTCGCGTAGCGCCTCATTGCTGCTCCTCCCGGACGGTCTTGGTCAAGGCATCGAACTTGCTGTTGGCCTTGGCGACATAGATGCCGGTCAGGATGAAGGCGGTGATGATGATGAGAACACCGATCGGCATCCCGATGGTGGTGGTCGCGCCTTCCGCGATGGGCGTTCCCAGCCAGGAGGGGGCGAAGGCGATCGTCAGGATGAAGCCATAGTAGATGGCCAGGATGATGATCGTCAGCAGCCAGGCGAATCGCTTGCGCGAGCGCACGAGTTCCTGGTAGTGCGGGTTTGCCTTGATGGCATCGACCGACTCTTGTTGCATGGAGTTTCCTTCGGTTGGTTGGGAGCAGTTGATGAGCGCGGAGTTCCAGCAGTCGCCTGCGGGGCCGTCTTCGCTCTTGGGCAATGCGCACGCCGCTGGCGCCCAAGTCCAAGGCTGGCAGGGCGTGTCTCTTGTTGCTGTGTGGTCGGCGCGCGTGCGGGACGTCGGAGCGCCAGGGATTCTTTAGCGCGGGATGATGAGCGTCAATTCTGCGCGCATGAATTTTTTCAATGTCCTGGATTGCTTTTTGTCTGGCATGGGCGTCGCGTCTCCCAACTTTGCTGTTTGCAGGGTCATGTCCTCGAGCGCGTGATGGTGAGCTGCTATCCCGCCGCCGAACTCAATGCCCTCGGTCACGACTCCCTGCTGCGCGCTCGCTCAATAGCGCCATGAGCTCGTGCTCAGGGACGGCTGGGCTGAAGAGGAATCCCTGGTAGCTCAGACAGCCCTCTTTGCGCAAGAAGTCGCGCTGACCCTCTTGCTCGACGCCTTCGGCGACCGTCTTGAGTCCGAGCGTGCGTCCGAGTGAGATGATGGCGGCGCAGATCGCTGCGTCCTCCTCCTTGGTATCGCACTCGCTCACGAAGGAGCGATCGAGCTTGATGGTGTCGATCGGAAAGCGTTTGAGATAGCTCAGCGATGAGTAGCCGGTGCCGAAGTCGTCGAGCGCGATCTCCAGCCCCAGCCCCTTGAGCGCCTGCAGGGTCTCGATGCATTGCGCGGTATCGCGGGCGAGGACGGTCTCGGTGATCTCCAGCTCGAGGCTGTTCGCGGGCTGTCCCTCTTCGGCCAGGATGCGGGCCACCGTCTCCGCGAAGCCGGCGTGCAGGAACTGCCGTCCGGAGACGTTCACCGCCACTCGGGGCGGGCGCAGCCCCTTGGTCTGCCAAGCGCGGTGCTGGCGGCACACCTGGCGAATCACCCATTCGCCGACCGCATCGATCAGCCCGACTTCCTCGAGGATCGGGATAAAGATCGCGGGGCTGACCAAGCCTTTCGCGGGATGCCGCCAACGCAGCAGTGCCTCGAGTCCCATGAGTTCGTCCGAGTCGATCATCAGCTGCGGCTGATAGAAGACCTCGAATTCTTCACGCTCCAGCGCATCGCGCAGGTCGTTCTCGCAATCCAGGCGCTCGGACAGCTGGTGGGCCAGTTCCGGAGTGAAGAAACGGCTGGTATTACGCCCCGCGTGCTTCGCCTGGTAGAGCGCGAGATCCGCGTTGCGGATCAGCAGTTCGGCGCTGTCTCCCCCATCGGGATAGACGGCCACGCCGATGCTGGCGGGCGAGCGCACCGGGCGATCACCCAGGAGGTGCGGCTGTGCGAGGACTTCGACGATGTGCTGCGCCTTCTGCGCGACCGCTTGTTCACCTTCCACTCCGAGCAGGGCGATGACGAACTCGTCCCCGCCCCAGCGTGCGAGCAGATCGTCACTGCGGATGCACTCGCGCAGCCGCCCGGCGACCGCGTGCAGCAGCTGGTCCCCGGCACCATGTCCCAGGGTGTCGTTGATGGTCTTGAAGCGGTCGAGATCAAGGAAGAGGACCGCGGCCTGTCGCGGCGAATCCGTCATCAGATAGAAGGAGAGTCCCTGACGGAAATGGTTGCGGTTGGAGACCCCGGTCAGTGAGTCGTAGTGGGCCAGCTGATGCAGTCGGCGTTGGATTTCACGCTGACGGGTGGCGTCGCGCACGTGCAGCGTGAACTCGGGACGTGGCCCCACGAGCACCTGGCTGACGCTCAGTTCGGCCGGAAAGGTCTCGCCGTCGACCCGCTGCAGGATGGTCTGGGTGCGCTGATCGAGCAGGAAGCGTCCGTCATCGACGAAACCGCGCGCGAGTGCCTGCTCGAAGGCGTCCCTGCGCTCGGGGGGGATCATGATGTCCACCAGTGCGCGGCCCAGAGCGCTGCGCTTGGAGCAACCGAAGGTGCGCGTCGCCGCCGGATTGAGTTCCAGCACGCGCCCCCGTCGATCGATGGTGATGATGCAATCGAGCACCGCATCCAAGATCGCGCTCTTGCGACTCTCGCTCGCGGTCAATGCCTGAAGTAGGTCCTCGCGTCGATGGATCTCCTCCTTGACCCGCTGCAGGACGTGGTTGTATTGACGCGCGATCTGGCCGACCTCGGTATTGGGCTCGGCGGTGACCGGTTGCGAGAAGTCGCCGCGTCGGCGCTGCTGATCCATCTCCCCAAGGAGTTCAAGGATTTCGGTGCTGGCGCCATGCTCGGCGACGTTGAGTCCGACCCGTTCGGACTCGGGATCGACCCGCAATGCGTAGACACGGTCGATGACCCAGAGCGCCGCCATGCTGACGAGGAAGGCGTAGGCGCCGATGCTCAGGATACCCAGCGCCTGCACCCAGAATTGCTGGGTGCGATCGCCGGTTAGCGTGAAGGCGCTTTCCGGGGCAAAGAGCGCGACCGCGATGGTGCCCCAGATCCCCGCGAAGAGGTGGGCCGGGATGGCACCCACGGCATCGTCGATGCGCAGCTGCTCCAGCCAGCGCGTTCCCAACACCACCAGGAGGCCGGCAACGGCTCCGATGAGTACGGCCAGCGCCGGCTCCTGGAGGTGGCAGGAAGCCGTGATCCCGACCAGGCCGCCGATGACCCCATTGAGTAGATCCAGCGCGACTGCATAGCCGCGTCGGGCGTAGCTGAACGCCATGGCGGCAACCCCGCCTCCGGCCGCGGCGAGAAAGGTGTTGAGGAGGATGAGGGGGACCTGTGCATTGAGCGCCAGGGTGCTGCCGCCATTGAAGCCGAACCAGCCGAACCAGAGGAGGATGACTCCGAGCGCTGCCAAGGGCAGATTGCCGCCCTGGATGGACGATCGGCCGGCCGTGTCGAAACGCCCTTGGCGCGGCCCGAGCCGCAGCACGGCGGCCAGCGAGACCCAGCCGCCGACCGAGTGGACGACCGTTGAGCCGGCGAAGTCGATGAAGCCCAGCCGCGCCAGCCAACCCTCGGGCTCAGCGTCCGGGGTGCCGCCCCAGGCCCAGTGGCCTGTGATCGGATAGATCAGGGCGACCATCATGACGGCGGTCAGACCATAGGCCAGGAAACGCATCCGCTCCGCCACCGCGCCGGAGACGATGGTCGCCGAGGTGCTGCAAAACATCGCTTGGAAGACGAAGAAGCTCAGCGTCCAGGGCGAGGTGTCGGCGCCGAGCAGGAATCCGCTGGTGCCGACCCAGCCGCCATAGGTCGGACCGAACATCAGCGCATAGCCGAAGCACCAGAAGATCAGGCCGGACAGGCACAGATCGGTGATGTTCTTGATGGCGACATTGATGCTGTTCTTCGACCGGACCAGCCCGGTCTCGAGACAGAGAAAGCCCGCCTGCATGAGGAAGACTAGAAAGGCGCAAAGCAGGATCCAGGCGATACTTGAGGGGTCGGACATGGTCTGGGCCGAATTCGACGATCGGTGGCCCGCTTATGGTACGTGAAAAGTGCGCCCCAGCGCCTGCTCCTTCTTCCCGCTCTGTGACGCGATCTGTGGAAAACCGGGGCCGTCAGCGGGACGGCTCCGATCGATGGCCTGTGCTGCTCTGCCCAAGCCTTGCGATCGGTCGAGCCCCGTCGGTTCGGGCGTTGTCTATAGCGCCTCAGCTTGACGTTTCGCGTGGAGCGCTGTGCCGTTCCACGCGTAAGGGTTTCGACATCACGTCTCAGGCATAGGCCGGCGCAAAGGCCTTCTCCGGCTCCTCCACGGGGCCATTCTCAGCCCAGTAGGGCGAGAGCTTTCGCAACTGGGCCACGATCGGCGGCACGGCCGCGATGACGCGCTCGACCTCTTCCATGGTGTTGTAGCGCGACAGCGAGAAGCGTGTCGTGCCGTGGGCGGCGGTGTAGGGGATGCCCATGGCGCGCATGACGTGGGAGGGCTCGAGCGATCCGGAGGTGCATGCCGAGCCGCTGGAGGCGGCGATGCCGAGCTTGTTGAGCAGCAGCAGGATGGCCTCGCCCTCGATGTACTCGAAGGCGATGTTGGCGGTGTTGGGCAAGCGGTTGGAGGGATCGCCGGTGACGAAGCTATAGGGCACGGCTTCGATGATGGCCTGCTCCAGCCGATCGCGCATGGCGCGTACGACGGTTTGCTCGTGCTCCATGTGCTCCATGGCCATTTCGCAGGCCTTGCCGAGTGCGATGATGGCGGCGGTGTTCTCGGTCCCGGCGCGTCGGCCGCGCTCCTGGTGGCCGCCGCGCAGCAGTGGACGGAAACGGGTGTTGCGGCGCAGGTAGAGGACGCCGACGCCCTTGGGCGCGTGCAGCTTGTGGCCGGAGAGCGAGAGCATGTCGATCGCGGAATTCTTGAGGTCGATCGGCAGCTTGCCGACCGCTTGCACGGCGTCGGTGTGGAAGAGGACGCCGGCAGCCTTGGCCATCTCCGCCATCTCGAGGACGGGGAAGAGGGTGCCGCTCTCGTTATTGGCCCACATCACGGAGACGATGGCGACCTGGTCCGACAGCAGTTTCCCGTAGGCTTCCAGATCGAGCCGACCCTTGCCGTCGACCTTGAGGTAGTGAACCTTGTAGCCTTCCTTCTCTAGGTGCTCGCAGAGCGCCAAGACCGCCGGGTGCTCGACCACCGTGGTGATGATTTCCTTGCGGTCCGGCTGGGCCTTGAGCGCGGAGAGGATCGCGGTGGAATCGGACTCTGTCCCGCAGGAGGTGAAGACGATCTCGGAGTCGTGCTCGGCGCCGAGCAGCGTCTGGACCTGCTGACGCGCCTTCTTGATGGCGAGCCCGACCTTGTTGCCGAACAAGTGCATGGAGGAAGGATTGCCGAACTGCTCGGTGAAGTAGGGCAGCATGGCCTCGACGACTTCCGGTGCGACCATGGTCGTGGCGTTGTTGTCGAAATAGATTCCTTGAATCCCGGTGTCAGTGGTCATGGCGCTGGTCCCGCTCAAATGCAGATGGTCTGAGTAAGCCCGCAGCGAAGGGAGACCCGGCCGCTGCAGGCTGGCCGCTGGGAGCTGATCGCTCAGCCGTGAGCCCGCTCGGCCCGGGGCATGAGTTCGGCAGGCATGACGCGGACGAATTCGCCCAGCTCGTTGATGATGCATTCCTGGATGCCTTCCAGGGTCACGGCAGCCATCTGACAGCCGGCGCAGGCGCCGGTCATCTTGACGTAGATGTTCTTGCCGTCGACATCGATCAGCTCGACGTCACCGTGGTCGCGCTGCAGATTGGGACGGATGGCGTCGAGCGCCGCCTCGATCTTGCGGATGCGCTGAACACTGGTCATCTTGGCCGTGGGCGTCGGGATCGCAACGGCGACAGGTGCCGGTGCGGATGGCTGGAAAGTCTGACCGGACTCGGCCATGACGCGGGTCAGGATCTCTTCGACACCTTCGTGACAGGCCGAGCAGCCTCCGCCCGCCTTGGTGAAGTTGACGACGTCTTCCACCGTCGTCAGCTTGTTGTTGCGGATGGTCTCTTCGATGAGGACAGAGTCGATGGCGAAGCACTTGCAGATCAGCGCGCCTTCCTCATGGTCGTCCTTCCACTCCTCGCCACGGTAGTTGGCGACGGCGGCTTGCAGGGCCTCGCGGCCCATGACCGAGCAGTGCATCTTCTCGGGGGGCAGGCCGTCGAGGTAGTCGGCGATGTCTTGATTGGTGACCTTGAGGGCCTCGTCCAGCGTCTTGCCCTTGATGATCTCGGTCAGGGCGGAGCTGGAGGCGATGGCGGAGCCGCAGCCGAAGGTCTGGAAGCCGGCGTCCAGGATGACCTCGGTTTCCGGATCGACCTGAAGGCTCAGGCGCAGCGCGTCACCACAGGCCAGCGAGCCGACGTCGCCGACGGCGTTGGCTTCATCCACGGCCCCGGCATTGCGGGGGCTGAAGAAATGTTCTTGGACCTTTTCCGAATACTCCCACATGGCATGTCTCCAGCTGCGTTGGCTTGTGTGCGCACCGATTTCATCGGGCGCATGGCTTAAGTTTTGCTGCACTTCGATGGCGATGAATCTGCAAAGCCTATGCCAGAGGCTGGAATGTAGTAACGGCGCGGATTCATTGACGATCTTCAAGGCGCGGCCAGCTCTTTTGTCGTCTCTGAAACAGGCAATAGCGGTCGTCTGGTGATAAACCCGACAATGAGAGTCCACGAATGGAATTGATCCAGCTCAATCCCGGCGACATGGTGTTCGCCGCCACAGACATCTTCAACGACGGTGGGATTCCGGACATGCCGGAGGAGGCGCTGATCGCCAAGGCTGGAACCCGTGGCGTCATCGTCAACATCGGGCATCTTGAAGAGAACCCAGACAAGGAACTCTTTCTGGTGCGTTTTGAGGGGGAGGATCTCGTCCTCGGCCCCCCGACCGGCTGCTGGGCCGAGGAGCTGAAGGCGGCCGAGGTCGACTCGGCGCAGTGACATTGAGGGCGGAGCAGCGCAGCGCGGTCCAGCGGCGCTGCGGCAGGCGTCTGCAAAGGTGGATTCGCTTGCGCGCATCCACCCACAGAGATCACTCGTCTGAGATCGATACGTCCTTGCCTTGTGACGTCAGCTTGGCCGTCTTGGCGTTGATGTAGTCGAAGGGATCATTCGGATATTCCTCGTAGTGCCGTTCGCCGACGTATTCGAGCAGACCGAGGAAGTGGTAGCGGTAGAGCATGCTTTCGATCCGCAGGATCTGCTCGCCCTTGTCGTAGAGCACCAGCGTCGGCTCATAGGAGATGCCGAGCGTTTCGGCGAGCTGTTTGGGCGTGGTCTTGGTGCCGTCGGGTGCTGTGATGGGCTTGTCGGATTGGTCGTCCAAGCGCACGACAACGAACTTCTCGAGCGCCGCGTTGACACTGGGGTCGCCAAGGTGGCCGTCGTGTAGGTCATCGCAGGCGACGCAGGCGGCGTCCTCGAAGAGGATCGCGAGCGGCTTGTCGGTGACGCTGCTCAGGTCGTCGATGTCTTGAAACTGCGGATGGTCGCGGAAGCTGTAGCTCGGCTGGGTCTTGCGCGTCTCCAGGAATGCGGCGAGCGTTTGCGTCTCGTAGGCCTTGGCCGCGACATAGTCCAGAACGGCTTTGAAGTCTTGCGGATTGCGGTAGCCGTTGATGCGTGCGACCGGATCCTTGGCTTGGTTGAGGAAGATGAGGGTCGGCGTGTAGCTGACGCCGAGCTGCTTGGCGAGTGCCTTCTCCGTCAGCGCTGTCTCCGCATCGAAGGCGACCTCGCGGTCACCATAGACGTTGAGGGCGATGACGTCGAACTTCTCCTGGATGAAGTCGCTGTAGGCCGCGTCTTTGAAGTTCTCCTCGAGCATCTTGTAGCAGTAGGGGCAGCCGTTCATCTCCAGAAAGAGGATGACGTGCTTGTCCGACGCGGCGGCTTCGTCGACATCCTCGGTGATGTCGAGGAAACTCTCCTTGAACCAGGCTGGATGGGTCGACATCTTGCCGCCGCTGACCTTACCCGTGGGGCTGTCGACGGGCGGCGATTCCGCGCGCTCCTGCCCGCTCGCAGGCAGTGCGAACAGGGTGCTCAGGGTGAGTGCGATGAGCCATGGGTGTGGGCTGTGCATGCTGAAAATCCTCCTTCCCCGCGCATCGTTGCCGATGCGTCTCTGATGAATCCTGGATGAGACCGCAGCGGACCGGATCGGTCCCGCGTCAGGGGTGAGTGGTGTCTGACCCTCAATCCATCAAGGCCACGGCCTTGACCTGGGCGTAGACCTCTTGACCGACGCCGAGGTTGAGCCGGTCACGCGAGTGGCGGGTGACGCGTGCGAGCAAGGGGGTCTGCTCTCCGCTGCCGGTACAGAGCTTTACCAGGACCTGGGCGTGCTCGATCTCGCGTATCTCCAGGATGCGTGCGGGCAGGATGTTGAGGATGCTCGAGGTGCCGGGCTCGTCCAGCGCAATGCTGACGTCGCGGGCATGGATACGCACGCGGGCCAGCTCGCCGACCGCGCGTTCGAGGCGCGCGACGGTCAAGCTGCCGCCGGGGATCTCAAGTCGGCTCAGGCGGTAGTCGTCGTCGTGGCTCAGCACCCTGCCGTCGATGATGGAGCTGGCCTCCGCATCTTGCGCGAGCGGCAGGTCCAGTCGGGAGAGGATCTCGGTCGCCGAGCCGCTGGCCTGGATGTGGCCGTCCTGCAGCATGATGATGCGGTCGGCAAGGCGCGCCACCTCGTCCGGCGAGTGGCTGACGTAGAGCACCGGGATCTGCAGGTTGTCGTGCAGGCGTTCCAGGTAGGGCAGGATGTCCTGCTTGCTGGTGTGGTCCAGCGCCGAGAGTGGTTCGTCCATCAGCAGCAGGCTGGGGCTGGTCAGCAGGGCGCGGGCGATGGAGACGCGCTGGCGCTCGCCGCCGGAGAGTCCGGCCGGATCGCGGTCAAGGTGCTTGCGGATGCCGAGCAGGTCGACGACCTCGTCGAATCCGACCTGGCGCTGCTCGGCCGAGATGCGTTTGAGCCCGTACTCCAGGTTGCGGCGGACGGACAGGTGGCTGAAGAGGCTCGCCTCCTGAAAGACATAGCCGATGGGACGGCGATGCGTCTTGAGAAAGATCCCCCGGCTGTCGTCCTGCCAGGCGTCGCCGTCGAGGCGGCAGTGGCCGGCCGCGCGCTCCAGTCCGGCGACGCAGCGCAGCACCGTGGTCTTGCCGCAGCCGGAGCGGCCGAACAGCGCGGTGACGCCGACGCCGGGCGCCTTGAAGGCGACGTCTAGCTTGAAGCCGCCGCGGTCGAGTTTGAAGGCGATATCGAGATCCTTCATGTCAGACCTTCCGCATCCGCTGACCAAGGACGTTGATCGCCAGCACTACCAGGAAGGAGAAGAGCACCATGCCGCCCGCGAGCCAGTGGGCCTGGGTCCACTCGAGCGACTCGACGTGGTCGTAGATGGCGACCGACAGCACCTTAGTCTCGCCTGGGATGTTCCCGCCGATCATGAGGATGACGCCGAACTCGCCGACGGTATGTGCGAAGGCGAGGATGGCGCCCGACAGCAGCCCCGGCACGGCGAGCGGCAGGGCGACGTTAAAAAAGCGTTCTAGAGGTGACGCGCGCAGCGTGGCGGCCACCTCCAGCGGTCGGCTGCCGATGGCCTCAAAGGCGTTGTAAGCCGGCTGGACCAAGAAGGGCAGGGAGTAGATGACCGAGCCCACCACGAGGCCGGCAAAGGTGAAGGGCAGGGTGCCCATGCCGATCGCCTCGGTCAGTTGGCCGACCGGACCCGCGGGGCCGAGCAGCAGCAGGAGGTAGAAGCCCAGCACCGTTGGCGGTAAGACCAGCGGCAGTGCGACCAGGGTCGCGACCACCTGTTTCATGCGTGAGCGCGTCTGCGAGAGCCACCAGGCGATGGGGGTGCCGACCACCAGCAGCACGGCGGTGGTGATGGTGGCGAGCTTGAGGGTGAGCCAGACGGGCTCGAGGTCGAGATTCACTTCAGCGATTTCCGTGGATTGAGCGGCCTGGGGTGGGTGCAGCGCGGCCGAACCCACCGACGTGTCCGCGCGAGTTTGCCGAGTTGTCGAAGGACTCAGGACGTGATGGGTCTCGCGGCCAGAGACCTTTGGGGGCAGCCCGATCGATTCTTCGGGCCGCTGGACCCATCCCTCGCATCAATGTGGTCGTGAGGGCGTCATTCTACCCCGTACCCATACTTCTCGATGACGGCCTTGGCCTCATCGCCCTTCAGGTACTGCATCAAGGCACTGGCGGCCGGGTTTTCGTCACCCTTGGTCAGCAGCACGGCGTCTTGACGGATGGGGTTGTAGAGATCCTGGGGCACTTCCCAGCTCGAGCCGCTGGAGTCCAAGGCGATCTGTGCCTTGGCGACAAAGCCCAGCTCGGCGTTCTTTGTGGCGACGAACTGGTAGGTCTGGGCAATGTTGTCACCCTGGACCAGCTTCGGCTCCAGCAGTTGTTCGACCTTCAGCGATTTCATGACCTCGAGGGCGGCTGCGCCATAGGGGGCCGTCTTGGGGTTGGCAATCGCCAACTTCTTGAACTCGGCACGGCCGAGCACTTTGGCGTCCTTGATCAGCGTCGGGTCGGCGCTCCAGAGGACCAGTTTTCCGACGGCATAGGTGAATTCATCGCTCGCCTTGCCGGCATCGACCAGGAGTTTGGGGCGCTTCTGATCGGCGGCCAGAAAGACCTCGAACGGCGCGCCGTTCTCGATCTGGGTGTAGAGCTTGCCGGTCGAGCCGAAGCTGATCTGAGTGGTGTGCCCGGTCGCCTTCTCGAAGTCCTGCGCGATCTCCTTCATGGCCGCGGTAAAGTTCGCGGCGACGGCCATCTTGACCTCTTCGGCCAGGGCGCTGGCGCTCGCGCAGGAGAGTGCGAGTAGGGCGACGCTGGTCTTGAGTGCTTTCATCATGAGTCTCCTTGAGATGAGTGAGGGTTTCGTAATATCAAACTGGATATAACGCATGGCAGCCAAGAAAGCGCTCGGCTTGCCTTGTTCGACACTGTTCCAGCGCGCTTCAGTCGCTGACGGCGAGGATGACATGAGGGGCCTTGATCAGGGCGCAGGCGCGCTCCTCGGTCTTGAGTGCCAGCGCTTTCGCGCTCTCGTTGGTGACGATGGACGTGATGCGCGCCCCGCCGTCCAGGGCGAGCACGACCTCGGTGTTGATGGCCCCTTCGGTCATATGCTCGATGGTGCCGCACAGCCGGTTGCGAGCGGAAGTTCTGAGCCCACCGTCTTCAGTGCAGAGGATGACGAAGGATGCCTTGATGAGCGCAAAGGCTTCGCTGCCCTCCACCAGCCCGAGCGCGGCGACGCTTTCATTGGTGATGACGGCGACCAAGGGGACGCCGTTGATGTCCAGCGTGACCTCCGCGTTGACCGCGCCAAGCTTGATGTCCGAAACGATACCGCGCAGATGATTCCGTGTGCTGACCTTCATGTTGAGTACTCCGAGTAGTGAGTTGAATCGGTCGAAATCTTTGATGCTTTTGCTGAGCCGCTCGAGGAAGCGCCGGTGCTCTTGCTCGGCGGCTTCGTACACGGCGATCAGCCGTCTACCCTCGTCGGTCAGTTCTGTGCCGCCGCCATGCCGACCGCCGGTGCGCCGACGTACCAAGGGCTCGGCCGACAGATTGTTCATGGCGTCGACCGAGTCCCAGGCCTGCTTGTAAGACATGCCGATGGATTTCGCCGCTTGCGAGATCGAGCCCGTCTCCGCGATGCGTCGCAGCAAATCGATGCGCCCCTGTCCGGCGAAGCGGTTGCTGCTCAGCTCCAGCTGGAGCTTGGCGCTGGTTTCCAGGTCTTTGTCGATGTGATGCGGCATAGTCAGCGAGACGGCGCGTTGGCGAGGCAGCGTTATATCACAAATGAAATAGCGACTTTCGGGCCAATCTCGGTTCTTACTGAGCGGCAGTGCTATGAGCGGGAGAGGTGAAGGCAGTGCAGAAGGGGGAGGGTAGCAGCTTTTTGCGCTTGTTGGGTCTGCGCGGGTGGTCAGATAAAATATTGAATTGTATTGATTTTATGGTTTCTGATTGCGGGGCTGTCCGCCATGCGGCGCCCCGGATGTCGCTGATGCAAGTGACCGTGCTTCGGCAAATTGGGGCGCGCGCTGCGTTGCCTGACGAAGAGGCAATGCTTGTCGCATTGCCGACATGCGGTCGGTTTGTGAGGCGTATGGCACAGGTGACCCGGGGCGATGCCCTGCGTGTCGAGCTGAAAGCGCGACCTCAGACCGCTCCATTGCGGTCTTTGCAAAGGGCATCAGTTTTGGTCGCACCCAGCAAACGTAATGTCTGGTGTCACGCTTGACTGATGGTTCGGCCCTGGATTCGGCTGGTCTGGGCTCGCCCTTTGGGGTCATAGGTTGAGGACGCCCCGTCCTCTCCCTTGAGGATACGAAGCGATAGGGCAATGCGTTTTTGATCGCGCTCGATGAGGCGCGCATTCTTCTTATTGAGCCCGTCGCACCGCCCGATACCGGCCCGCAGCTCGCCCCAAGGTTTGCGGAGCTGATCCTTGGGATCCACGGCCGTGATGAAGGCGTCGATACCCTCGGGTGTGAAACTGTGGTGCTCTAACTCGACCCATCCCTTTTGCTGAGCCGTCTCATGCTCCAGACGATCAACGAGTTCGAGCTTTTCGACCACGATCTGCTGGAGCTGCTCGGGCGCTCGCGACTCGATCGCGCGCATCTCTTCGAGCATCACGCCTTCAAGTTGATGGATCAGCTCGACCGAGCGCCTCAGTGAGTCCGCGAATTGCTCTAGGCGATCCATAGGCGATTGCTCTTTGCTCTGGGTTCGAGTTGCCGAGATTCGGTCGAGCCGTCTCGGCAACAGCTAAGAGGACATCCGGTTCAGAAATTGCATATAAAGCACAAGCATCTGTAATTTCTTGAATATATCGCTGGACTCTAACACCACGATGATTCGGCGATTGATCCTTTAGATGTTGTAAATTAAATAATTTCAAGGCTTAAGCACATTCTGTTCCGGATATCCTCTAAGCCAGCAGCAGCCGTTCGTAGCTCAGCATGCTGTCGGCCACGCGCTCGTTGTCGATCGGGTAGCGACCTTCGGCGATGGCGGACTTGATCTTTTCGACCGTGGCCTCGTCGAAGGGGGCCTCAGTCGCATTCTCCTGCGCGACCTTCATACTCTGAGCGGTCGCCGTCAGCGTGACGGACTCGCTGGACTGGGGCGCGGCCCCGGTCTTGGCTGTGGCGCGCTCGGCGGAATCCTGCACGCCGTGCGGCTTTGCGCTGGAAACTGTCCCGCCCGGGCGCTGGGGCGAGCCAATCGGCGTCGTGATACTCATGGTCTCTCAGATCCAGGTTTGATTGGATTGCTTAGAGTAACGGCCGCGTCTTGTAAAACTGTAGCGCAATTCTGGAGATCAATACGCCCCGACTCAAGCCTGAATCATAAAGCCACTCTGATGGCGCCGGAAGGCTCGACATAGCCCTCAACGACCCGTTTGGACGAGCGGTTGCGGACGCGGATGCGTTGGCCTTCGGCGCCGTCCTCCAATGCCTCGCCCTTCATGCGCACGGTTAGTCCGGGGCGGACGGCATAGAGTATGACCTCCTGGCCGCGCTCCACGAGCTGAGGCGGCGCGACGTGCGAGGCCGTCAAGACCTGGCCTGGAACCAGCCTGCGCTTGGTCTCCTGTCCGATGACCGCTGCCGGGTCGGAGAAATAGCCGCTTGTCAGGCCGGATGTCTCCTTGCGCTCGAGGCGCACGTCCTGGCCTTTGATCAGCTGTTTGCGCGCTAGGGCGCGGGCGGTGACGACAACCTCGGCGTGGCGCTCAATGCGCACGGGTACGAAGATCGACCAGCCGACAGGCTCGGAGCAGCGAACATTGACGGTGGTATTGCCGTCGGTCCGTCCGCCTGGCGCGAGCTGTGCCGTTGGGATGTGCGCACAGCGCCTGAGCTTGAGTCGGCTGTCGAGCTGTCCGAGTTCGATGCGGGTCTCCGTGCTGGGGTCGTCGGACAAGCGCTGAGCGAGAAAGCTGCGCGCGCTTTCCAGGATGCGCTCAAGAGGCTCGGTCTCGCCGGCATGGGCCATGGCACTCGAGAGAATGAGCCCAGCGCAGGCTATCAACGCCAGACGCCCCTTGATCCGCCTTCCGCAGTGGTGTGGGATAAACGTCATTAGGTCTGCATCTCCTCGCTTCGGGTCGTGATGGCATCAATCAAGCATGAATCGGACCGGGACCCGGTGTGCCGGGAATCCATCGGCTCAATCACTCGAGGGCTCCATGCCTTGCAGCTGTTAGACTCAGCGGGAGACGCTTTGAGCCTCGGGAAATGCGGCCTTGGTCATCAGTTGGGCCGGTAGGGTGGACGAGCGAGCGCGAAGTCCAGCGAATCCCGCGTCGGCGTTGGTGGACTGCGCTGCGCTTGTCCACCCGACGGAAGACGACTGGCCGAAACGATGATCGACGCCCGAAAATGCCAATCCAGTCAACCTTTGTCTGGGCGATTTGTGGTGATCTTGCACGGGCGCGATCAGCCGCGGCTTAGCCAAGGGCCCGGTGGCTGTATTCCGGTTTCTCTCAGGCTCACTCAGGCCTGTCTGAGGCGCGTTCCGGTTGACTGAATTTTGACGCGCGGGAGCAGGCTGCTCGATGCGCTTGAACAGCAGGTCGTCACGGGTCGCGTGACCTGGGGCGACTACAGAGCGGGAGGCGGTTGAATGAGTCAGTTTATTGACGATGTCGATCAAAGAACGCGTCTTGTGGGCCAGAACAGGATGGAGCTGCTGCTCTTCCATCTCGGCAGCGAGCAGGCATTCGGCATCAATGTCTTCAAGGTCCGTGAGGTGATCGCGAAGCCCGCGCTCAGGCACATTCCGGGCTCAAGCCCCGTCGTCTGCGGTGTGGCGAACATTCGCGGCAAGACGGTGTCGATTATTGATCTCGCCCAGGCAATCGGTTTCCCGTCGCCCGAGATCGAGCATGATCAAGATGCCAAGGTGATCGTGACCGAGTTCAACCGCTCGGTGCAGGGGTTCTGGGTGTCGGCGGTGGACCGTATCGTCAACGTCACCTGGGAGAACGTGAAGCCGCCACCTCGCGGTACGGGTCAGGACAGCTATTTGGTCGCGGTGACGGAGGTCGACGGGCACTGGGTCGAGATCATTGATGTCGAGCGGGTCTTTGCGCAGGTCAATCAGGTCAATGCCGACGTCTCCGAAGCCGTGCAGAAGGAAGCCGAAGGGCTTTCGCACGATCGCCGGATCCTGGTCGTCGACGATTCCTTGGTCGCGCGCAAGCAAGTCGAGCGGGCAATCGCCGAACTCGGCTTCCGCACCGAATCGCGCTCGGACGGTAAGGCCGCACTGGAGTATCTTGAGGAACTGGCCGATGCGGACATGGTGGACCAGCACATCGAACTCATCATCGCCGACATCGAGATGCCCCGCATGGATGGATATACTCTGACACGCAAGATCAGAGAGAATGCCAAACTCAAGAACCTGCGGGTGGTATTGCACTCGTCGCTCAGCGGTCAGTTCAACATCGATATGGTCAAGCGTGCTGGGGCAGACGATTTCTTGGCGAAGTTCGACCCGGATGATTTGGCCGCGACCGTGCTCAGGAACGTGCGCAGCGATTAGGGTGCGCGAGACAGCGGGGCGCTACAAGTGGCGCTCGCGGACCCTATCAATATCTAGCCCTATCGGTACATCGAAGTTTTTGGCTTGCAGGAAAGGCGTGATGCGAGAATCCATCCGAAGGTTTAGCCGTGATTGACGCCCAGGACTACGCGGGGTTCGCCCGCTTCCTTTCCGAATGCTGTGGTCTCGTGCTGGGCGAGAACCGTCAGTATCTCGTCTCCAGCCGGTTGTCCCGGCTACTCGACGAGTTCGGCTTCAACAAGGTGGAGGATCTGCTCCGGGCCTTGCGTCAGTCTCCGGATGCGAAGCTCAAGTCGCGCGTCATCGATGCCATGACGACCAACGAAACCTCCTGGTTTCGGGACGTTTACCCGTTCGAAACCCTGCGGCAAGTCGTGCTTCCGGAGCTTGCCGCCAAGAAGCGGCCGATCAAGATTTGGTCGGCCGCTTGCTCCAGCGGTCAGGAGCCCTACAGCATCTCCATGATCGTCTCGGAGTGGGAGGCCGCGTGCCGACCCAAGGTGGTTCCTGTCAGCATTACTGCGACCGATCTCTCGGAGAGCATCCTGGCGGAGGCGCGGAGCGGGCTTTATGACGGGCTTAGCATCGCCCGCGGTCTCAGCGCCGAGCGGCGCCAGAAATTTTTCGACACCGTCGAGCAGGGCCACCAGATCAAGGCGGACATCCAGCGGCGCGTGCGTTTCCAGAAGCTCAATCTGATGGATTCTTATGCGCTCCTGGGGAAGTTCGACATCGTCTTCTGCCGCAACGTCTTGATCTACTTTTCCGCTGACACGAAACGACAAATTTTTGACGGCATCGCCAAACAGATGGACCCAGGGGGTTATCTGTTCGTTGGCGCTTCAGAAGCCGTCGGCTCTTATACCAACGCCTTCGAGTCGATCCGCACCCCCCAAGGCAACATGCTGCGGCGCCGTTGAGGTGGATGGCCCCGCATTCGGTAAGTCGAGCCGCCAAGGGGCGCGACGCACAACAAGGCCTTGATTGATAGGCATCCTTCACCCTCTGGATGACCATGGTCAACCACGCAAAATCTTGAATTCCCTCGCATGCTCGGTCGGTGCGTGGGGGCGGCGCTGCCACGAGGCTGTGCCGGACTGACGCCCCATGCCTCCCGCCGCTGCGGACCGCGCTGGTCGCTCTCTTAGAGCATGCGCTCGATTTGCGCGCTAACCGCGCACAGCCGTCACGGCATTCTGTGCGGCGCTCCACATCTTCGCCGCTTCGACACCCCAATCCAAGACACCTCGGCCGCGCGTGGCATAGGGCGTGCATTCCTCCATGCAAGCCAACCTTGCACCTCACATGCGTCATGAGTCTGTCACTCGACAAAGCCTTCGGAATCTTGCCCGCGTCTGTGGCACTGCAGGCGCGTCGGACTGAACTGCTGGCGTCCAACTTGGCGAATGCGGATACGCCTGACTACAAGTCGCGCGACTTCAATTTCAGAGAGACCCTGGCGGGTATCGAAGGGCGGGGGAGCCAGCTTGAGCTGAATCGCACCCAAGCCAACCACTTGACGCTTACCGGGAACCACTCCGAACTGGAGCCCGATCTGCTCTACAGGACTCCTGCCCAGCCCTCATTGGATGGCAATACCGTTGACCCGCAATTGGAGCGTGCCGCCTTTGCGGAGAATGCCTTGCACTTTCAAAGTAGCCTCGAGTTTCTAAATCGACGTATTTCCGGCATCCGTGCCGCGCTGCGCAAGGAGTAAAGTCATGAGTGATCTCTTCAGTCTCTTCAACACCTCGGCGTCGGCGCTCACGGCACAGTCGGTGCGCCTGAATACCGTTGCCTCGAACCTCGCCAATGCGAGCACAGCGGCCTCCAGCCCTGAAGAGGCCTACAAGGCCAAACAGGTTCTCTTTCAGACCGTCCTGAATCAAGAAGACCCCAATGATGCCGCCATGCCGGTAAGGGTGACGGGCATCGTCGATTCGGATGCTGAGCCCTTCCCTGCCTATGAGCCAAATCATCCGCAAGCCAACGATGAGGGCTATGTCTTTCGCCCCGCCATCAGTGTCGTCGAGGAGATGGCCAATATGATGTCGGCGTCACGAAGCTATGAGGCGAACGTGGAGGTCATGAATACCTCACGGCAGCTCTTGCAGCGCACGCTTCAAGTCGGCCAAAGCTAAAGGAATTCACCCATGACTCAGATCACTTCCGATTATATCAGCGGGCTCGGGCTGAGCAGCTATGGTGACAAGGCAGCGGAGACAGAGGACGACTCACTGGGACAGGATGAGTTTCTGACGCTGATGATTGCGCAGATCAAGAACCAAGACCCGACGAATCCGGTGCAGAACGAAGACTTCGTCGCTCAACTGGCGCAATTCTCGACCGTATCTGGGATCGAGGGGCTGAATTCGTCCTTCGAGGACCTTGCTCAAACGCTCAGTCAGAACCAAACGCTGCAAGCGGCGTCCTTGGTTGGGAATAGAGTCCTCGTGCCGGCGCAAACGGCCGAGCTGTCGGAGGGTCAGGGCCTGACGGGGGCCGTCAATCTGTCGTCATCGGCTGGCAGCGCTGCGCTGAACATTTACGGACCGGGCGGCGCTCTCGTCCGGACCCAGGCACTTGGGAGCTTGAGTGCGGGTCTCCAGGAGTTCAGCTGGGACGGCTTGCTCGATGATGGCTCTCCGGCGCCCGCGGGAGCCTACACCATCGAGGTGACCGCCCAGACGGATGGGGCCACCGAGGCGCTCGATACCATGATCGACGCGGAGGTCCAGAGCGTGACCACGGACAACGACGGCGGCGGATTGCTGCTGAGCCTGCTAGGAATCGGGACTGTCAGCTTCTCGGACGTCTATCGCATTGGCTGACGCCGGCTCGGCGCCGAATTACTCGAACTGGAGATGACATCATGCCTTTTCGCATCGGATTGAGTGGTCTGAATGCAGCCGCGGCGGACCTAGAGGTCACCGGCAACAATATCGCCAACACAGCTACCGTGGGTTTCAAGGAATCCCGCGCGGAGTTCGCCGATGTCTTTTCCCAAGCCTATGGCGGCATCAGCAAGACCGCGATCGGCTCGGGCGTGCGTCTGGCGGCGACGACCCAGCAATTCTCGCAGGGCAACATCGAGTACACGGAGAATGCCTTGGATCTTGCCATTAATGGTCAAGGCTTCTTCGTCTTGAACGACGATGGTGGGCGTGTCTATAGTCGTGCGGGGGCATTTCAGATCAATCGTGATGGCTATGTGGTCAATACCAGTGGCCAACGCCTTCAGGTGTATGAGCCTGTCGATAAAGGTGTGACGGATACGAAGTTCAATACCGGACAGCTGACGGATCTACAGTTGGAGTTTGGTGACAATGCGCCCGCGTCGACTGAAGAAGTGATGGCTACATTGAATCTCGTTTCCGACGCGCTACCGCCAGCCGACGAAACCGGAGCAGCTGTTACGGTGGTCGATGTCACGAATCCAGATAGCTATAACTATTCGACGTCTGTGACGATTTATGATTCCTTGGGCACGCCTCGTACAATGACAATGTATTTTCTCAAGACGGGAAGTGGAGGTCCTCCGGCAGATGACATCGTCTCTGATCCTTTGAAATGGAAGGTCTACATGGAGTTGGATGGCTTGACGACTGGGGCGACGACTCCGGGGCAGGAGTTCGACCTGGAATTCGATTCCAATGGACAGCTCGTGGATCCAACGGGTCCATTGGTGCCTGACTTTCCTATTGCTGATTACGAGCCAACCAACGGAGCGACCATTGGTGGCATTGACCCGATCACAGGTGATCCCGTCCCGATCCAAGTGGATGTATCAGGACTGACCCAATACGGCACCCAGTATTCGGTCAGCGACCTCTCTCAAAACGGTTATACGACGGGGCGCCTGAGCGGATTTGACGTCGATCAAACGGGTGTGGTTTTCGCCCGCTACAGCAACGGGCAGTCCGGCGTGCTCGGTAAGGTCGCGCTGGCCAACTTCAAGAATCCGCAAGGGCTGCAGCAGCTTGGCGACAACAACTGGGCCGAGACCTATGCGGCGGGAGATCCCGTCTTCGGTGATCCTGGCACCAGCAATTTGGGCTTGATCCAATCCGGCGGTCTGGAGGCATCGAACGTGGATATCGCCGAGGAACTGGTGAATCTCATCACGGCCCAGCGCAACTACCAAGCGAACGCCAAGACCATCACCACCGCAGATGAAGTGACGCAGACCATCATCAACATCTGATGATCCGCCGTCCGGCCGAGGGTAAGTCATGGACCGTTTTATGTACCTGGCGATGTCCGGCGCGAAAGAGAATCTCTACGCGCAGGCCATCAACAACCACAACCTGGCGAATGCGACGACACATGGCTTTCGTCAGTCGCTCGCGGATGCCTATACGGCGCCTATCAGAGGGCCCGTCTACGACTCACGCGACTACGTCCAGGTCGGAAACGAGGCCATCGACTTCAGCCACGGCGCACTGCAGAGCACTGGTCGCGACTTGGACGTCGCGATCCAAGGCGAGGGCTTCATTGCCGTTCAAGCGCCGGACGGTGGTGAGGCCTACACCAGGGCCGGCAATCTTCATGTCGACGCGACTGGCATGCTTTTGACGGATCGGGGACTCCCGGTGCTGGGAGGCGGTGGTCCTATCACGGTTCCGCCCGACGAAAGCATCCTCATCGGCACGGACGGCACCATCACCATCCGCCCCGAGGGCTCGGCACCCAATGCGCTGGCGGCGGTGGACCGCATTCGACTGGTCAATCCGGATATCCAGACCCTCGAGCGCAAGGAGGATGGCCTGATTCGTGCGGCGGACGGTCAGGAGGTCGAGGCCGACGCCAATGTCCGGGTCATCACCGGCATGCTCGAAACGAGCAATGTGAATACGGTGGCAGCCTTGACGCGAATGATCGAGCTGTCGCGGACCTACGAGACGCAGATCAAGATGATGGAAACCGCCAACAACATCGAAGAGAACCATAACCGCCTGCTGGGCACCAGTTAGCGGGGCCGGGTCGATAGAGGAGCCAGACCATGAACCAAGCGCTTTGGATCGCCAAGACGGGCCTCGATGCGCAGCAGACCCGTATGTCCGTGGTCTCGAACAACCTGGCCAACGTCAATACGACGGGCTACAAGAAGGGCCGCGCCGTGTTCGAGGACCTGATTTACCAGACCATTCGCCAGCCGGGGGCTCAGGCGACGCAAGAGGCGCAACTGCCCTCTGGCTTGCTGCTGGGAACAGGCGTGCGGACCGTCGCGACCGAGAAGCTGTTCGAGCAGGGCAATTTCGTGCAGACGGAGAACTCACTCGATCTTGCCGTTCAGGGGCAGGGCTTCTTCCAAGTCCTCATGCCGAACGGCGATCTGGGATATACCCGCGACGGCAGCTTTCAGATCAATGCCAATGGCGAAGTGGTGATGTCGAACGGCTACGCGCTGCAGCCGGGGCTGGTGGTGCCCGAGGGCACACAAACCATCAGCATCGGCAGCGACGGAAC
The DNA here is from genome assembly GCF_010915725.1 of Thiorhodococcus mannitoliphagus. Lineage (GTDB taxonomy): Bacteria > Pseudomonadota > Gammaproteobacteria > Chromatiales > Chromatiaceae > Thiorhodococcus > Thiorhodococcus mannitoliphagus. The sequence goes on along the minus strand of NZ_JAAIJR010000044.1, from coordinate 9,424 downwards.
CGTGTCGGCTCAGCTTGCCGGTGAGGCGGCTCCGGTCGAGCTTGGGGCCATCCAGCTCGCGAACTTTATCAACCCGGCCGGCCTACAGGCGGTTGGCGAGAACATTTATCTGGAAACCGCCGCGTCCGGCAATGCGCAGCAGTCGAATCCGGGACAGAACGGCGTCGGTACCGTGCTTCAGGGCGCACTGGAGGCCAGCAACGTCAACATGGCGGAGGAACTGGTCAACATGATCGAGACGCAGCGTGCCTATGAAGTCAACTCCAAGGCCATCTCCGCGGCTGACGAGATGCTGCAGTACGCCAACAACAAGCTGGGCTCGTAGTCAGTCACACAGCCTGAGAGAACGTCATGACGACATCAATCGCCCGCATCGTACTCCTCATCACGGCAGTGGGTCTCTCCGCGTGCAGTACGCTGAATCCGCCGAAGCCAGGCGATGCAGCCGAGTATCGGCCGACGGCGCCAGTCGCGCCCAAGCCCGCGGCCGCGAACTACGGTGCCATCTTTCAAGCGTCCCAGAGTCAGGGGCTCTTCGAGGACTACAAGGCCCGTCGTGTTGGTGATCTGGTCACGGTCGTCCTGGCCGAAAACACCAACGCCAAGAAGTCGTCGTCGACGTCGACCGCCAAGGATTCCGGCGTGGAGATGGATGTTGGCAATGTCACCGTCGCCGGCAGGACGCTGATCGACAGAGATTTGACGCTCTTCGGCGCGTCAGCCACCGGTGGACGAACCTTTGACGGCTCCGGCGATTCTAGTCAGAGCAATCAGCTCAGCGGCGAGATCACGGTCACGGTGGCGGAGGTTTTGCCTAACGGCAACCTCGTCATCCAGGGTGAGAAATGGCTGGGCATCAACCAGGGGCAAGAATTCGTCCGTATCCGCGGCATCATTCGGCCCGAGGATGTGTCGACCTCGAACTCGGTGCAATCGACCCAAGTCGCCAACGCGCAGCTCTACTATGGCGGGACCGGCGCCCTGGCCGACAGCAACGCCCAAGGCTGGCTGTCCAGGTTCTTCAACTCACCGATCTGGCCGATCTAAGAAGGTGCCCATGAACAACTTCCCCCCTTTTGCAAAGGGGGGGCAGGGGGGATTTCGGGCGGCATCGCTCGCATCGGGAAACAATTGATGGACACTTTTTAAGACCCGGCAAGGTGCGACTGGTGCAGAGATTGCTTTGGATCTGGTGAGCTGATTGCAAAAATGGTTGTCTCCTAACTTGGGGCCAATGCCGCGCCCCCCAGCGGGGTCGAGAATCCGAGGTCCATCATGAGCAGGATCCTGACGTTCACAGGCGCACTCGTCCTCGCCGCTGCCACGGCCCATCTGCCGAGCACGACGTTCGCGGGCAACACGGTCGTCGTCGACGACTATGGCGACCAAGCCGATTGGAGCGGCGTTGGTCTGGAGCGGATCAAGGACCTGGCGACCTTCGCCGGTGTTCGGGACAACCAGTTGGTGGGCTATGGTCTCGTGGTCGGGCTCGACGGCACGGGCGACCAGACCACCCAGGCCCCCTTCACGGTACAGAGTCTGAAGAACATGCTGGTCCAGCTGGGGGTGACGGTTCCAGAGAACATCAATCCCCAGACCAAGAATGTAGCCGCCGTCATGGTAACGACGGACCTCAAGCCTTTCTCCAAGCCAGGGCAGCGCATGGACGTCACCGTGTCTTCCTTGGGTAACGCCAAGAGTTTGCGTGGCGGCACGCTCTTGATGACGCCGCTGCAGGGCGCTGACGGCCAGGTCTATGGGATGGCGCAGGGCAACCTCACCGTTAGCGGCTTCGGTGCTGGTGGGGCGGACGGTAGCCGTATCACGGTCAATGTCCCCAGCGTTGGCCGCATCCCCAATGGCGCGACGGTGGAGCGCGAAGTGCCGACCGGTTTTGCTCAAGGTGACTACCTCACACTGAATCTTCGGCGTTCTGACTTCACCACCGCCGACCGCATCGCCGAGACCATCAACTCAAACATGGGCGATGATCTTGCGCGGGCGCTGGACGGCGCTTCGATTCGTGTTCGAGCCCCCTTGGATCCGAGTGATCGCGTGTCATTCGTCTCGGTGCTGGAGAACCTGCCCATCGAGGCCGCCGCGCCGCCGGCGCGTGTCATCATCAACGCTCGCACGGGCACGGTGGTGATCGGCGAAGGTGTGACCGTGACACCGGCTGCCATCTCGCATGGCAGTCTCACCGTCACCATTAGCGAGAACCCGCAGGTCTCGCAGCCAGGTCCCTTCGCCGCCGGCCAAACCGTCGTCACGCCGCAGAGCAATATCCAGGTCGAGCAGGAGAAGAACCGCATGTTCCTGTTCAGCCCGGGTCCAACCCTGGGTGATATCGTCCAGGCCGTCAACGACGTGGGCGCGGCACCGGGCGATCTGGTCGCCATCCTCGAGGCCCTGCGTGAAGCCGGCGCCTTGCACGCCGAGTTGGTCATCATCTGAGCCAAGCCATGTTCTCTTCGAGCGACAAACTTGGCTTGGGTGCTTCCACCGCGCTTCAGACCGGACTGGTCAGCGATCCGGCCTCCTACAAGTCCCTCGCCGCCTCGGCTCGGACGGGAAGCGCGGCTGGATTGGAGGCTGCGGCGCGCGCGTTCGAGTCCTTGCTCGTCGGCCAGATGCTCAAGCAGATGCGCGCGGCGAGCCTGGCGGATAGCTTGTTCGACTCCAGTCAGAGCCGGCTCTATCAAGACCTATTCGATCAGCAGGCCGCGACCGTGCTTAGCGAAGGCGAGGGCATGGGTATCCGGAAGGCCCTGATGCGTCAGCTCGCCCCCGAGCTGACTGGTGATCGCGACGAGCGCGATGCCGATGATCTGATCGTCCCAGAGCGCAACCCGCTGCTGAGGAGCTTCAAGCGCCGCAAGGTCGATGCTGCGGTGGACGCCGTGACCGGGGTGGGTGGTCAGAAGGAATCCGCGGCCAGCAAGGCTTCCGGTGGTACGCTCAAGGTGAGCGCGACGGGTCAATGGCCGCCGAGCAGCGCGGAGGAGTTTGTCGCCTACCTCAAACCCTACGCCGACCAAGCCGCCGAGATACTGGGAATGGACACCAGCGTTCTACTCGCCCAGAGCGCCCTCGAGACCGGCTGGGGAAAACACGTTCCGCGCCGCTCGGACGGCAGCAGCAGCTTCAATCTCTTCGGCATCAAGGCGGATCGCAGCTGGAAGGGCGACAAGGTGGGGGTCGGGACCCTGGAGTACCGCAACGGCGTGGCGCGCCGCGAGCAGGCCAAGTTCCGCGCCTATCACAGCCCTGCGGACTCCTTCGTCGACTACGTCGCGTTTCTGAAACGCAATCCGCGCTATGGTGAGGCGTTGCAGAGTGAAACTGGCGAAGATTTCGTGCGTGGCCTGCAGAAGGCCGGCTATGCGACTGATCCTCGCTATGCGTCCAAGATCCTCAGCATTCGCGACCGCCTGCTGCGGATCAGCGCGGCGATCGAGACGCAACCGGCGCAAGAGACTCAAGTTTCAGTCATTGAGGCCGATACCCCAGCAGAGGGCTGAACAAATGCCCGCACGCTTTATGTCGGTGGGGGTCGTGACTTCAAAATCAGAAGGTTAAGCCCATGAGCATACTGGGAACCGCAGTCTCGGGTCTGCTGGCCTACCAGCGCGCCCTCGCGACGACCAGCCACAATATCTCGAATGCCTCTACCGAAGGCTATAGCCGCCAGCGTGTTGAGCTGGAGGCAAGGAATCCGCAGCGACTTGGCGGGAGCTACATCGGTCAAGGCGTTGACGTGTCCTCGGTGCGGCGGCTTCAGAACGACCTTGTCGACGCCCAGCTTCGCTCCAGCCTCTCGAACGCCGCGGAAGGCGAAGTGCGCGCCGAGTTTGCCGAGCGTGTCGACCGACTGTTGGCCGATGAAAGCACAGGGTTGGAGCCGGTCCTGGAGAGCTTCTTCAACTCAACCCAGGATGTTGCGAGTGACCCGACCTCACTGCCCGCGCGGACAGTGATGGTGAACGAGGCCGAGACCCTGGTCGAGCGCCTGCATCAGATCAACGGTTTGTTGGATGAGCAGCGGACACTGATTAACGGCAACATCGAAACCGCCGTCGAGGAGATCAATCAATACTCGGAGGGGCTTGCGAACCTCAATGCGCGAATCGTGTCGGGTTTTGTTGGTGGGGCAACGCCGAATGACCTTCTGGATCAACGCGATGTGCTGCTGAGCAAGTTGTCCGAAAAGATCGAAGTCAATGTCAATGCTCAGGATGACGGCTCGGTCAATGTCTTCGTTGGCAATGGGCAGTCGCTGGTCATGGGGGCTGTTTCCAATCAGCTCGTAGCGGATCATCTCTCTGGCGATCCCAAAAATTTCGACATTGGACTGAAGAGCAAGAACAATAGCGGCAGTGCGCCGATTGATGTGACGCGCTTCATGAGCGGTGGGGAGCTTGGTGCGCTGCTGGAGACGCGCACCGGCATGATCGATGACGCGCAGAATCAGCTTGGCCTCATCGGGCTCAACCTGGCCATGCAGTTCAACGATCAGAACGGGCTTGGTCTTGATCTGAATGGGGAGGTGGGTGGTGACATCTTTGATATCCCGCCGGTGGAGTTGACCGCAAACTCGACGAATAGCAACAATCAGTTACCGGGCGTGACGATTGAGGATGTGACTAAGCTGACGGCCGATGATTATCGCCTCAAGTATTCGGGAACGGGTTTTCAGCTGTTGCGCTTGCCGGACAACGAGGTTGTCGATCTGGACCATGACGCGACGACCGACCCGCCGAATGTCTATCATGCTGACGGTCTTAAGTTCGACACGTCGTCGTTGTTGTCGCCAGCGGCAGGTGATAGCTGGCTCATTCAGCCAACGCGCTTTGCAGCAACCAAGCTTGAGGTTGCCATGACGGATCCGGAAGGCATCGCGGCGGCGGCAGCCGTTTACGCGGAGCCCTCTGATCTCAACACGGGTGACGGGACAGTTCTGAGTGTCGCGGCGGTCGATGCGGATACGCTCGACCTGGGACGAGTCGTCCTGACCTACGACGGAGCAGCCTTCACGGCGACGGCAGAAGACGGGAGCACGTCCACGGTCACCCCCGTCTACGATTCGGCGAGCGACACCACGACGGTGACGCACAATGGTTGGGAGTTCAAGATTCAGGGCAGTATCGCTGTCGATGATGAGTTTGTAATCGACAGCAATGTCGGCAACCAAGGCGACAACAGGAACATGCTGTTGATGGCGAACATCCAGAACGAGCGCTCGGTCGAGGGGAATTCCACGATACAGGGCAGCTACAACAGCATTCTGGCGGAGGTTGGTACAGAAACGCGTCAGGCTCAGATCATGCGGGACTCGAGCGCAACGCTGCTCGAAGATGCGCAGGCACAACGCGAGGCGATCTCAGGCGTCAATCTGGATGAAGAGGCCGCCGACCTCATTCGCTATCAACAGGCCTACCAGGCGGCCGCACAAGTCATCGCAGTCTCCCGAACCGTGTTCGATACTCTGATCAACGCCGTCCGTTAGTCACTAGGAGCGGCTCATGCGCATCTCGACCAACCAGCTCTTCCAATCAGGCGTCTCCGCCATGCAGCGAGCCCAGACGGACATGAGTCGCACCAGTCTGCAGATGGCGACGGGGCGTCGTATCCTGACGCCGTCGGATGATCCGAGCGGCGCCACCCAGTCCGTGATGCTGCAGGCAGCGGTGACAAAAACTGAGCAGTACCAGCGCAACTCGGACTTGGCCTTGCCGCGGCTCGAGCAGGAAGAATCGCAGATCGACGCCGTTCAGAACTATCTGCAACGCGCGCGCGAACTCGTCGTGGCCGGCAGCAACGATACCTACAACGACGAGAACCGTAAGACGCTCGCCGATGAGATCCGCCAGATCCGCGACGCCATCCTTGGTGTCGCGAACAGTCAGGACGCCAACGGCGAATACCTCTTCTCGGGGACCGACTCCTTCACCCAGCCATTCGAAACGAATGCCGCGGGTCGGGTGGTCTATGTCGGAGCGGAGGGGACAGGAGCGGTGCGCGAGGTCGCCATCACTGCAACCCGAAACATTCAGGTCGGCGACACCGGCGAGTCTGTCTTCATGGCCGCAGCCGACAAGAGTGGTTGGGAGATCGAGGGAATCCCCGCGCCGTTGAACGAAGGTACAGTGGTGGCGGCCAAGAGCGAGGTGACCGACAAGGCGGCTTTCGACCTGGACCCGGACGAGGTTTATACGATCAGGTTTACGGGTGCGGGGCCGGTGCAGTACGAGGTCTTCGATAGTGGCGGGATGGCCGTGACCGACGACAGCGGTGCACCGATCGCTGGGACCTATTCGGAAGGTTTGACAGTCGAGTTTGCCGGCCGCAGCGTGCGGCTTTCGGGCGATCCCGCAAACAATGACGAAATCACTGTCCGACCGGCATCCGAGGTCAGCATCTTCGATACCTTGGACGCCATTGTCACGGCGCTGGAGAATCCAGCCGACGAGGACGCAGGCGTCACCTTCGAGGATGCGACCGCCAAGGCTCTGCTCAATCTCGATTCCGGTCTGGATCGGACGAATGAGATCCGAACCTCGGTCGGGCTGCGCATTAGCGACCTGGAGACTCAGAGCGGACTCAACGATCAACGTGTCCTGGATCTCGAGACCACGCTCTCTGAGATCCGCGATCTGGACTATGCCGAAGCCATTAGTCGCTTCAAGCTCCAAGAGGTCGTGTTGCAAGCCGCTCAACAGAGCTACGTACAGGTGAGTCGCCTGTCCTTGTTCGATTTCTTGTGATTATCAACGAGTGTGCGCCTGCGCGCATTCGGCATCATTGGTCCGCGGGCTGACATGCTGAGGTCGTAGGTCATCTGTGCAGCCAGCCCGGAGCCTAACGGGCGGCTTCAGCGTTTCCGCTTCGGCGCTTCATATGCCTCTTGCATCCGGCTCTTGCGCTTCGGAGGGCGGCCCGCTTGCTGGCGCTTCAGGGCCTCTCCGGTCGCTTGCCGTCTCGCGACCGCACGGCTGGCAACCTCGGTTTCCAGTTGACGAACCGACCTCAGTTGCTCTGCCTCCGATTCCGAGAGCGGAGCTTCCGCTGCGAGTTCCACAAGCTGCTCAAGCAGCGCGGCGCGACGTTTCTGAATACGCTCCACCAGCGTCCAGTCATCGACCAGGCTCGCCTGCTTCATCTGGTTCGTGGCATCGGACAAGTCCGAGATAAGCTGCGTCATCTTTGGCATCGTGGGGTACCTGGTGGCTTGGCGGACAGAAGTAACTATAGGCATAAGCGAGGAGCATGCCGGAGTCCAAGAAACGACGTATCCAAGCTGTCGGGCGGGGCAGTTGCGAAGTCGCTCCGAGGGAGCGGCGCCCCGCCGCGATCTGGCGTCGCGCCGAGGTTAGTAGCCGGCATAAGGCCAAACGTCCGGGGTGGGGTGAATACGTCCCCCGGCGCAGGAAGAACTGGTCGGACGGACTGCCCTAGCCACTCCCCGCCGACTCCAGCGTCTCTACTTCGAACCCCACTACCGCGCGTTGCTCGCGGCTGAACTCGACCCCGATCAGATGGATCGGCTGACCATCCGCGCGGTACTTGTCGGCATAGCCGCGATCCTTGATCTGCTGCAACGCCCGGCCTTCGGGCTCCAGTTCCACCACCTTGAATCCGTCATTCCGCACCCCGTCAGCCGCTTGCAGAATATATCGCCACATAGCGCGGCCCGAGCAGCTGCAGTAAGTCGCTGTGGTGTTGCTCGACGTTGAGCACGATCTGCTCGACGTGCTCAACGACCAGCACATGGATGCCTTTGAAAAATTGGAACACCCAACGCGCCGTGGGACGCGTGGTGGGCTTGCCCTTCTGATCGGGAACGGTGGCCTGCTCGGCCTTGAGGACCTCGCGGATACGCTGCTCCAAGGCGGCGTAGACCAACAGGCACAGGGTCATGACCATCATCAGGGCCATGATGCGCTCGGGCTTCTTGAGGAAGCGCGTCGCGGCCATGAACATCGGGTCCTTGAGGAAGCGAAAGCCGCGCTCGACCTTCTGCTGGTCCTTGTAGGCGGCGATGAGATCTTCATCACTGAGGACCTGCTCATCGAGCTGGTTGGTGGCGAGGATGAAGCAGCTTTTGCGCTCGAGGCGGCGTTGGCGCTCCTGCACCCGCGAGGCCAGCGCGCCGACGATGCGATAGACAAAGAAGTCTGGCTCGCGCCCCTTGGCCGGGCGCCCCTTGCCCTTGAAGCGGGGCAGCGCCTCGATGTGGGTCTCACCGAGCATCGCGATCTTGAGGGTGCGCTCGAAGCGCGCCAGGGCCTTGAGCGCATCGGCCTCGCAGGCGAAGTCGGTGTTGCACAGGCGCTCGAAGTCCTTGAGCTCGGCGCGGCCCTGCTTGAGACAGTGCTTGTCGACGCGCTTGAGGGCGCGTTGGCGCGCCTGCGGGGAATACACCACGACCCAGCGTTGGCGTACTTCGCCATAGCCCCCAGTGTCAGGATAGAAGTCGCCTCCCCTGGGAGGATGTGTGTGAAGATGGGGGCATGATCGTCCTGGGCCTTGCGCCCGCTGGCTGTCGCTGGGAAGGAGCCCGGAGGGCGAGTGGACAGCGACAGCCAGCGGGCGCGGCGCGAGCCCCCAGGACCAGCAACGAGGCGACGCATTGTGAAGACCTATTCCGAGGAGTTCAAAGCCAGCATCATCGTGAAGCTGCTGCCACCGCATGACGCCCGGGTGCCGGCCTTGGCGCGTGAGTACGGGATTCCCCGTGACACCCTCTACAGCTGGCGCCGCCAGGCCGGAGGTCAGGGGGCGCTGCCCGCCACACCATCCGCGAGCGTCGGCGTGCTCAGCGGCGCGGAGAAGTTCGCCGTGGTGGTGGAGACGGCGACCCTCAATGAGCTCGACCTGGGTGCCTACTGTCGGCGCAAGGGCCTGTTTGCCGAGCAGATCGCGGCTTGGCGCACCAGTTGTCAGCGCGCCAACGACCCCCAGCCGCGCGCGGGCGATCGCGCCGAGCAGCGCGCCGAGCGCGAGCAGATCAAGCAGCTCAGTCAAGAGCTGCTGCGCAAGGACAAGGCGCTGGCTGAAGCCGCCGCCTTGCTGTTGCTCCAAAAAAAAGTGCAGGGGCTCTGGGAGGCGCCCGAGGGCGCTCTCTCAGCCACGCGCGGCGCCTCGAAGTGAGCACCTGGATCGCAGAGGCCTGCAGCGCCGGGGCGCGCCTGGAGCACGCTTGCGCCACCGTGGGGCTGAGCGCGCGCACCCTGCAGCGCTGGCGCCAGGGCGGCGCTATCCAGGGCGATGCCCGTCGGCGCGAGCACCGCGCACCCGAGGCCGTGCGCACCCCGGCCAACCGTCTCTCAGCGCCCGAGCAAGCCGAGATCCTGGCGGTGGCGAACCAGGCGGAGTTTGCCCATCTCTCCCCACACCAGATCGTCCCGGCACTGGCCGATCAAGG
>NZ_JAAIJR010000449.1 GCF_010915725.1 Thiorhodococcus mannitoliphagus | reverse complement strand
GTCGCGCTCTGAGTGCGCTTGCCTGAAGTAAAGCAGCCGCTGTGCCAACTTCTCAGAATCGGCGGCGAGGCCGCATGGAATGGCGGTTTCAAGCAATCGGGTGCCGTCATGAGGTGCTCAGAAGCGGCATTGTGTTCGCCATTTGCGAACATCTTCACGGAAAGTGTCGTCTTTCTGTTCGAGCAGACGATCTTTGGGCGAAGGGGCTTCACCGGGTGGAAGGCAAGGGCAGGGGGCTCGAAGCTGGCAGGGCAAGAAGGCCGGCCGAGAGGCCCAAGCGTGGTGATCGCTCTCCGGCCTTTACGGAGATGAACGCCATGGAGCGACACGAAAGAAGGGAGGGGAAGGGAAGGGCGGCAGTGTGCCCGTCATGCCGGACGACACAAAAAAAACGGGCGCCCGAAGGCGCCCGTTTTCGACTGCGGACAGCAGAGCGGTCGGTCTTAGAAGAGCGAAACCTGACCGCTGATACCGTTCTGGGTCTGGCTCGAGCCGACGACGTT
>NZ_JAAIJR010000448.1 GCF_010915725.1 Thiorhodococcus mannitoliphagus | reverse complement strand
CATCGTCACGTCTATTGCTTCGTCAAATCTGCAACAATCAAATAGCTTATGAGTGAATTATTCGCATTCGTCGCGCGTTCTAAGTCAAGAATTATTAAGAGCTAGTTCCTATACAGCGTCTTAGGGCCGATTTTGAACTCCGAAACGTGAGTTGTAAATTAGGTATTGCGCCCTGCCTCAGCCCAAAGCGAACGAGCGTCCGGCACCTACTCCCCCTGCATCTGGTGTCTACCTGACTCGACTTTGGCCATTTTGGCAGTCTCCCTGCGTATTCCAGTGAAACCGCAGTCTCCCAGAAAGCTAACTGCTTGAATTATCGTGAGGGCTGAAAATTAGAGGGGGTCGGGAGGCCCGAACTCCGAAACTGGACCCCTCGTTAATTTTTACACGCACCTTAAGCTATTGATAAATAAAGATATTTCCAGCAAGGGAAAATGGCCAGGAATTCCTCTCCGCCAAAACGGCCGGCGATATCACCCTTGCGCAGACTCGAGCGCAGCAGAAAGCCGA
>NZ_JAAIJR010000447.1 GCF_010915725.1 Thiorhodococcus mannitoliphagus | reverse complement strand
ATCGCCTGGAAGTCCGCCGGTGTCACGCACCCGGGCCGCATCCGCAGCGTCAATCAGGATGCCTATCTCGATCGTCCCGAGCTGGGCCTCTGGGTCGTCGCCGACGGCATGGGCGGGCATGCCTCCGGCGGTATGGCGAGCGCGCTCATCGTCGAACGCATGGCGGCGATGCCGCGTCCGCAGCTGCTCGGTGCCGCGGTGGACGCGGCCAGCGAGATCCTGCGGCGCGTCAATCGTGAGCTGGTTGCCGAGGCCGAGCTGCTGCACGGCGACATTATCGGCTCCACCGTGGTGGCCGTCATCGCTGTCGGCGACCACTGCGGCCTGCTCTGGGCGGGAGACAGTCGGGGCTACCGGCTGCGCGACGGCGTCCTGCAGCAGCTCACCCTGGATCACACTCAGGTCCAGGAGATGGTCGACCAAGGCGTATTGACGTCCGAGCAGGCCGAGTCGCACCCGCTGTCCAATGTCTTGGTGCGGGCGGTGGGCGGTGACGTGGAACTGGAGGTCGAT
>NZ_JAAIJR010000446.1 GCF_010915725.1 Thiorhodococcus mannitoliphagus | reverse complement strand
CAATGCGCAGGCGCGTGGTGGCAAGCCCGAGGAGTTTACGTTTCTCGGCTTCACCCACTATTGCGGCAAGACCAAGAAGGGTTACTTCAAGGTTAAGCGCCGCACCAGCCGCAAGAAGCTTGGGGCCAGCCTGCGGGCGTTCAAGGAGTGGGCGCGTCGCGCCAGGCACAAGCAGACCAAAGGAGAAATGCTCGCCCGCGCTAAGGCGCGGGTCCAGGGACACCTCAATTATTACGCCATCACGGACAATGCACGCAGTTGCTCGCGCTACGTCTATCACGCCACGCGCATTCTGCGCCGATGGCTCAACCGCAAGAGCCAGCGTAAAGCGTACAACTGGGACCAGTACAACGACGTCCTGCGCCACGTCCAGTGGCCGCGCGTGCAGATCCGCATCGACCTGAATCCCTTTCGAAGAGCGGAGGCTTGTTGAATGACCGACCGAGGAGCCGGATGTGGGAAAGCCGCTTGTCCGGTTCTGAGAGGGGCCGGGTCGCAACCTGGACCACGGGCGAGATCATGTGGCACCGCCGGG
>NZ_JAAIJR010000445.1 GCF_010915725.1 Thiorhodococcus mannitoliphagus | reverse complement strand
CTCCATGGCCCTCTGTCTCGCCGAAAGCCTGGTGGAGTGCGCCGGCTTCGATGCCGCGGATCAGATGCGCCGCTCTCTGCGATGGCGCGACCAGGGTCACTGGAGCAGCACCGGGCGCTGCTTCGACATCGGCAACACGGTCGCGGCCGCGCTTGAGCGCTTCGAGGCAGACGGCGATCCCTTCGCAGGCTCGGCCGATCCTCGCACGGCGGGCAACAGCTCGTTGATGCGGTTGGCTCCGATTCCACTGGCCTTCGCGCAGACGCCGGCCGAAGCGGTCCGCTTGGCCGCGTGGATGTCGCGCACCACCCATGCCGCGCCCGAGGCGGTCGATGCCTGTCGCTACCTGGCGGGGCTGATCGTCGGCGCACTCCAGGGGACGCCGAAGGCACGGCTGCTTGAGCCCCGGTTTGCACCGGCCGGCGTCGACTGGCACACCCATCCACTCAGCCCGCAGATCGATGCCATTGCCGCCGGACGCTTCAAGGAGCGGCAGCCCCCGGCCATCCGGGGCACAGGCTATGTGGTGCACGCATTG
>NZ_JAAIJR010000444.1 GCF_010915725.1 Thiorhodococcus mannitoliphagus | reverse complement strand
CTGCCGGTCTCGCACAGCGCCAACACCCGCACCTGCGGAAAGGCCCCCGGCGCGCGGCCACTGCCGGGGCGCCCGAAGGCGCGCTCGTTGGCCGGGGTATCAGCCACATTCAGCACAAAGCCATCGATGGCCATGGTGCGCATGCCGCGGTAGAAGGCGCCGGGCGTCTCGGGGCGACCCAGCAACGCCACGACCTGTGCGGCCAGCGCACGCAGCGGCGCCACGCCCAACCGCTTGCGCGCTTCGCACAGCGTCGAGCGCCCCGGGATGCCGCCTGGGCGAAAGACCTGCAAGCAGCGAAAAATCTGGCGATAGGCATCGCGAGAAAACAACCCAAGGGCGATCATGAACCACACCATGAACCACCCCGGTAGGCGCCGACAGTGAGTGCGATCGCGACCGGTCTGCGCCAGGGCGTCATCGACCCGGGCGCGCGGGATGATGCGTTGCAGCGCCCGCAGGCGTTCGTCCGTTGGCCATGCGGCCACCGCGGCTGTCTCCTGGTGCAGGTTGATCACCGTAGCCTCTTGATCAGGTT
>NZ_JAAIJR010000443.1 GCF_010915725.1 Thiorhodococcus mannitoliphagus | reverse complement strand
CACGCCGCAATCCCGGCAAGCTCAAGCCTGGATTCCACCCGGCTTACTGCCGGGCGGCTTAAGTCCATGGCATTGCGCTCTAACCTGGTCAGGCGGTTAGGGTCTCACCGCCACATAACAGGCAACGCCACATTACACATCTTATGTGGCGCGCCACATAAGATGTGGGAAAGCCGCTTGTCCGGTTCTGAGAGGGGCCGGGTCGCAACTTGGACCATGGGCGAGATCATGTGGCACCGCCGGCAAACCAGGCGGCAAACAGAGAACACAAACATCGCCCTACCGTCCGGGGAGTGCCCGGTCTACTCAAAACCCCAATCTTTGACCCCAATCTTTGGGACTCGTGAATCTTGCGATCAGTGTAGCACGCTCGATCAGCATCCCAGCGCGCAAGCGCTCGCTCGCTTAATGGGACTCTGACTCCATCTGCCATGCCCGCTATTCGGTATGCCGCCCCCTTCACGGCATAGCCGTCAGGCTAAGAATAGCCAACGTTATTCATTTTCCATAAACCATTTATATTTCAATCTATTGAACAAC
>NZ_JAAIJR010000442.1 GCF_010915725.1 Thiorhodococcus mannitoliphagus | reverse complement strand
TCGTTGACGGCCTCGAGGATCGCCGCTTCCATCTCCAGCATCGTCCCCCCGAGGCGGAGCGTGACCTGGAACGTGACTTCGTCGTTTTCGCGCTGGATCAAGGTGGCCATGATGCGTTTCCTGAGATGCATAAGTGGCTTGCACGCTATCCCAAGAAGCCACATCAATGCAAGGCCGCACTCTCGGCTTCATGCACGGCACCGGTCATTCATCCCAGACATGAACAAGCAAGTGTCAGATTCCATCGGCTTGCTGGGGATATGCTTGAGCAGCATTGGAAGGCATTTCAACTCAATGGGTTGCAGGATTAACTCCGCCAGTACGGAAGGCGGGAGACCTTGAGCCTGGCTGCATCTTGAGAAGCGTCTGGCGGCTACCTCCGGGTATCTGTCAGACGACCCTTAGAAAATGCCCATCAATTGTTTCCCGATGCGAGCGATGCCGCCCGAAATCCCCCCTAGCCCCATAGCCGTCAGGCTAAGAATAGCCAACGTTATTCATTTTCCATAAACCATTTATATTTCAATCTATTGAACAACTC
>NZ_JAAIJR010000441.1 GCF_010915725.1 Thiorhodococcus mannitoliphagus | reverse complement strand
ACAGCGCCGAGAGTCTCTTCGACTACGGTGCCCGTGTTGGCTTCTGGCGCCTGCTGCGCCTGTTCGAGGAGCGCCGTCTCCCGCTCACCGCCTTCGCCGCCGGACGTGCCCTGGAACTCAACCCCGAGGCCGGTGCCGCGCTCGCCGAGCAGGGCCATGAGGTCGCCGGGCACGGCGACCGCTGGATCGACGACCGTGATGTCGATGTAGCGACCGAACGGGCGCACATCGCCCAAACCTGCCGGATCATCGCAGCGACGACCGGGCAACGCCCGGTCGGTTGGTACACCGGCCGGGTCAGCCCGAACACCCGCCGGCTCCTGGTCGAGGCCGGCGGCTTTCTCTACGACTCCGATGCCTACGACGACGAGCGGCCCTATTGGCTGAGCGAGGACGGCCAGGCGCACTTGATCATCCCCTACAGCCTCATCACCAACGACATCCGCTATCTGCTCTCACCCGGCTGTGCCACGGCCGCCGACTTCTTCACCCTGCTGCGCGACGCCTTCGATGTCCTCTGGGCGGAGGGCGCGGACCGACCCGC
>NZ_JAAIJR010000440.1 GCF_010915725.1 Thiorhodococcus mannitoliphagus | reverse complement strand
GCCGCTCGCCTGAAGGACGGCTACACGCCGGCCCAGCTGCAGCGCGCCATCGACGGCTGCCGCGCCTCCGCCTGGCACCAGGGGCGCAACGACCGTGGGCGCGCCTTCGACGACATCGCGCTCATCTGCCGCGATGCGGCCCGGGTCGAGCAGTTCCTCGCCCTGGCCGCCGGCCAGCACGCCGAACAGGCCGCGCTGGAGGCCTTTCTCAACCCGGACCCCGGTCCGCTGGAGGGGGAGTTCCATGTTGTGCGATCACGATCGTAAAGCCTTCTCGGATCTGCTCGATGAGGTCGGCGAGACCTACGGGCAGAGCGTCTCGGCGCGGCTCAAGCAGACCTGGTGGCGTCTGCTCGCCGAGCGCCTAGATCTTGCGACCCTGCGTCAGGTCCTGGATGGTCACCTGCTGGACGCCGAGCGCGGGCGCTACTTCCCGCGCCCGAGCGACGTTATCGCCGTGCTGGAGCGCGCCGGCGGTGGACGTCCCGGTCCCGACGAGGCCTGGGCGCTGGCGATCGACACCTTCGACGAGGCCGCGAGTGTCTGCGTCACCGA
>NZ_JAAIJR010000043.1 GCF_010915725.1 Thiorhodococcus mannitoliphagus | reverse complement strand
CCCCCGCGCGTTGCCTACTCGGCCCCCCAATACTCTTCGGCCCCCCCCGGGGGGGGGGGGGGGGCGCCCCCCCCCCGCGGGGGGGGCCGGCGGGGGGGGGGCCGCCGCTCCCACAGGGAAGAAAAACCGCCCGGAGCGGGCGGTCTGATTCGGCGCACTCAGCAGGAGTGACAGTAGTAACGCGGCAGGCCCGCAAGCCGGCACGCCTGCTTACAGCCGCCATCGGGGAAGAGCGATTCCAAATGCTTGCGCGTGCAGGGCACGTGCTCGGAGAGTTCGGCGCCAATCGACTTGACGATGACCTTGGGCGACGGCGGCATCTCATGGGTCGCGTAATAGTCGCGCAAGAAATGGATGACCTTCCAGTGGCAATCGGAGAGATCGAGCCCCTCCTCTTCGGCCATAGCTAGGGCGATCTCCGGGGCCCAGGCGTCGAAGTCCGCAAGCAGTCCATGATTGTTGATCTGCAGGTCTCGACCTGCAATCTGAGTGGTCGACATGATAATCCTCCCCCACCTCTCGGTGGATCGGGTCGGTTTGGTGGTTTGCGCCTGTCCGCTGGCATTGCTTCCTGTTATTTCGCTCGGCGCGTCGCGCGCCAGCTGCATGGATTGACAATTCTCAATCACGCCGGTTCAAGCATGACCGGAAATCACAGGGATGCAAGGGGTCTCGAGAGGCGATCGCCATCGCCAAGCGCAGCGGCGCCCGACGACGGCAAGGCCTGGAGGAGGGTGTTGGCAGACTGAGGGGCTTGGCAGACTGAGGGGCTTGGCAGACTAGTGCGTAGCCTTGAAGCGCTTGCGCATCGCGTGGAGCGTCGGCTCCGTGTAGCCGTTCGGCACCTCGCGGCCCTTAAAGATGAGGTCGCAGGCCGCTTGGAAGGCCACCCCATCGTAGCCGGGGGACATGGCACGGTAGAGCGGATCACCAGCATTCTGCTCGTCGACGACCTGGGCCATGCGGTGCAGGGTCTCCATCACCTGCTCCTGCGAGACGATGCCATGGTGGAGCCAGTTGGCGACATGCTGACTGGAGATGCGCAGGGTGGCGCGGTCCTCCATGAGGCCCAGGTTGGTGATGTCGGGCACTTTGGAGCAACCGACACCCTGGTCGATCCAGCGGACCACGTAGCCAAGGATGCCCTGGCAGTTGTTATCGAGTTCTTCCTGGATCTCTTCCGGCGTCCAGGCGCAATCCGGATCGAGTGGGATCTGCAGCAGGTCGTCCAGGCTCGCCCGAGGCTCCGCCTTGGCAAGCTCGGCCTGGACCTCGCTCACCTTGACCTGGTGATAGTGCATGGCATGCAGCGTCGCGGCGGTGGGCGACGGCACCCAGGCGCAATTGGCGCCAGCCTTGGGGTGCGCTGACTTGGTCGCGAGCATGGCCGCCATCTCGTCCGGCATGGTCCACATCCCCTTGCCGATCTGGGCGTAGCCGCGCAGACCGCAGGCCAACCCCGTGTCCACGTTCCAGTCCTCGTAGGCGAGCAGCCAAGGGGCCTTCTTCATGTCGCCCTTGCGCAGCACGGCGCCGGCCTCCATGCAGCTGTGGATTTCGTCACCCGTGCGATCGAGGAATCCGGTGTTGATGAAGATGACACGCTCGCGCGCCACCCGGATGCACTCCTTGAGGTTGAGCGTGGTGCGGCGCTCCTCGTCCATGATGCCAATCTTGAGCGTATTGCGCGCGAGCCCCAGGGCGTCCTCGATCCGCCCGAAGAGATCCACCGCAAACTGGACCTCATCCGGGCCGTGCATCTTGGGCTTGACGATGTAGACGCTGCCGGAGCGCGAGTTGCGCCTGAGGCCGTACTGAGGATGGATGTCGTGCAAGGCACAGAGCACCGTCACCATGCCGTCGAGCATCCCCTCCGGCACCTCCTTGCCATCCCCGTCGAGCACGGCATCCGTCGTCATCAGATGACCGACGTTGCGCACCAGCATGAGCGAGCGTCCGGGCAGCGTAAGCGAACCGACGCCGATGCGGCTGTAACTGCGGTCCTCGGCGAGCTGGCGCTCCATCATGCGACCGCCCTTGCTGAAGGTCGCGGTCAGCTCGCCGGTCATAAGGCCGAGCCAGTTGCGGTAGACAGCCACCTTGTCGTCCGTATCCACGGCGGCGACCGAATCCTCGCAGTCCTGGATGCTAGTGACGGCGGACTCCAAGAGGACGTCGGCGATGCCGGCGGCGCTCTGCTTGCCGACGGGGTGCTCGCGATCGATCACCAGCTCGATGTGCAGCCCATTGTTGTCGAGCAAGACGGCGCTGATCTGATCGGCGTTGCCACGGTAGCCGACGAATTGCCCGGTATCCTTGAGCATGGTCTCGCTGTTATCCGGCAGCAGGACGACCAGCTTGCCGCTCTCGAGCTTGTAGCCGCAGGCGTCCCCGTGCGAGCCGCGATTGAGCGGCACCACCTCGTCCAGAAACGCGGCGGCCCGCGCGACCACGGCAGCGGCCCGCGCCGGATTCAGCTCGCTGCCGCGCTCCAGCCCCTCCTCTTCGGGAATGGCGTCGGTGCCGTAGAGAGCGTCGTAGAGGCTGCCCCAACGCGCATTGGCCGCATTGAGCGCATAGCGGGCATTGCTCACCGGCACCACCAGCTGTGGTCCCGCGGTCTCAGCGATCTCTGGATCCACGTTGGCCGTGCTGACGGAGAAGGCAGGCCCCTCGGGCACCAGATAGCCGATCTCTGTGAGGAAGCTGCGATAGGCCCCGATATCCAGCGGCTGTCCGCGATGTGCGCGATGCCAGTCGTCGATCTGGCGCTGGAGCAAGTCGCGCTTGGCCAGCAGCTCGCGGTTGCGCGGCCCCAGCTCGCGGACGATCTCGCCAAAGGCGACCCAAATAGCATCTGGATCGAACTCGAGACCCGGCAGGATCTCTTGCTCCACCAGGTCGTACAGCGGCTTGGCGACCTTGAGGCCGCCAACATCCAGATAATCAGTCATGGTCTCGACCTCCGTTCCCCCCGGAGACCGAGGGTCCCGCAAAGGCTTATTAGTAGGATGGGTCTAGCAAAGACTGGATAGAATCAGGCCGTGCTTTCGCAGGTGCAACAGCAAATGGATTGATTTGCCTAAGCCTCAGGATTGTAATGACGGATGATTCAAAAGGCTACCTGAGACAATCGGCCAGGCGCGACCACAATTCATGGCTGGCACGGCCAGGCCTCCTAAGAGGCTGTCTGGAAATCATGGTAGAGGCCCCTAGGAGCCTGTCCGACTTGGGGGGATCGAAGCGAGGAAGTGGGAGAGCGAGGCCATTTCGTTCCGGTTTTGAGGCGCATAGTGGTTCTATGTAACGAAAAAGCGGGGCGAAAGGGACCGTTCTCCCGATTCCGCAGCCGATTCATCCTAAGTCGGACAGGCTCCTAAGATCCTTGAGGGCGCAAAATGCTCGCAGATGAGTCAAATTTGGATGAAGCGTCCGACCATCCAAGGCCGTCGGAATCGGGATCGGGATCGGGATCGGGATCGGGATCGGGATCGAACCGACGATAGCGATTCCGATCCCGATAGCGATCCCAATGGCATGACTCGTGGGTCTGAGGCGAAGCCTCCCTAGGAGTTTCCAGACAGCTTCTAACACCGGCCCAACCCAGAGCCACTGGGCCGGCGCGTATCACTCATGGTCGCACCAACATCGTCCTGGCGCGCCCCTTCTGAACCACTCAGGCCCCTCTGCCCTGCGCCATCAAGTCATTGAGAGTCCGCAGCGCGGCCGGATAATCGAATTGCTCGATCTGCAGCCCAAGCCGCCGAGCCTCCTCGCCAAAGGCCTGGATCAGCAGCTCCCGATCGCGATCGTAGACGGCATTGGCTTGCGTGTCGTCCATCTCCAGGAATACCCTGAGCTGATCGACGCACTCGGACAGCAAGCCCCCAGTTGCAGCCGACTCGGCCGCCGAGCAGGCCCCGGACAGATGCCCCTGCATCCAAGCCGACTCGCGGATCTCGCGCAGAGCCTGATCGACGGCGTCGGCCAAATGGCGCGCCGACCGCGATGCCTCCGTCCGCCGCTCACGCGCATCCGATTCCGCGCGCGCCGCCAGCAGCGACAACCCCTCGGCGAACAGGGTGCCCGCCGTTCCCTTCCAGCGGTGCGCGATGAAGGCAACCTGCTCCAGATCGTCGCTCTCGAACGCCCGCCTGAGACAAGCCGATTGATCCGCGCTGGATGACAGGATGGACTCCAGCAGCCTGGGCAAAAAGGCTGGGTTGCCTGCGTAACGTACTTGCAGCGCAGGCCAATCGATCCAGGAGTCGACAGCCTCCGCCGCTGCGACTGGGGCATCCTCGAGCGAGCTTGGCCGCCTCGGCTCGAGCGCCGCGGCCGAGCGCCGCTCAGCGCCCACTGCGTGCGCGCCCCGGGCAACATGGCGCAGAATGGTCTGGACGAGGGTATCCAGCTCGATCGGCTTGGCAACGTGGTCGACCATCCCGACCGCCAAACAGTGCTCGCGCTCGGACTGCAGCGCATGTGCCGTGAGACCGACAATCGGCAGCTCAGGCGCCAGCTCACGGATTCGGCCGGTCGCCTCCAGACCGTCCATCACGGGCATCTGGATATCCATCAGCACGAGATCGAAGGCGCCAGCGCGATCCTGACGCACCCGCTCGACCGCCTCCAAGCCATTCTCCACCTGCACAAGCCAGCAGCCCTCGCCATTGAGCAGCTCTTCCAGGACCAGTCGATTCGCGGGATTGTCCTCGGCGACGAGGATGACGAGACCGCGCAGACGCGCACCGCCAGCCGCCAGCCCAGGAGCACGCGGAATGATCCGGTGCGGCCCGATCCGACCACACGGCGCTTTGAGCGGAATACGCAGCTCGAAACGCGTCCCCTGTCCCGGCTGGCTCCTGACGCGAATCCCGCCGCCCATCATCTCGACGAGCCGCTTGCTGATCGCCAGCCCCAGTCCAGTTCCACCGAATCGCCGGGTGATAGACCCATCGGCCTGCTCGAAGGGATGGTAGAGATTATTGACCTGCTCCGGCGTCATCCCGATGCCGGTGTCCTCGACGCAAAAACGCAGATCATCGCCCTCGCGCAGGACCGACAGCGTGACTTCGCCCCGCTCGGTGAACTTGATGGCGTTCGAAAGCAGGTTGCCGAGCACCTGCGCCAGCCTGAGATCGTCGCCACGGAAGGACGCGGGCAGCTCGTCGCCTTCTTCCAGGCTGAACTTCAGCCCCTTGTCCTCGAGCCGCGTGGCGATCATGTCCGTCGCGCGCTCGATCAGGGCGCGCAGATCCACCATACCCTCGGCGATGATCAGCTTGCCGGCATCGATCTTGGAGAAATCCAGGATGTCGTTGACGATCCCCAGCAGCAGCTGGCCGGAGTCGAGGATACGTTTGAAGTAGTCTCTGGCCTTGCCGCCCGCCTCGCTGTGCCGCTCGCCGACCTGCGCGAAGCCGAGCACGGCGTTCAATGGGGTGCGTATCTCATGGCTCATGTTGGCGAGGAACTCGCTCTTCAGCCTTGCCAGACGCTCCGCCTCCGCGAGCGCGGCCTCGCGCGCAGCTTCCGTCTGCTTCTGCACCGAGATGTCGATAAAGCTGATCACCGAGCCGATGATCTCGCCCTCCTTGTACATCGGGTGGGATGAATAGGTCACCGGGAAGGAGCGACCGTTCGCGCGCCAGAAAACGTCCTCGACCTGACGGATGACCCTGTGACCGGTCGAAGCCGCATGCAGGGGGCACTGGGATTTCTCCAAGGACGTGCCGTCGGCATGACTGTGGTGGATCAGCTCATGCACACAGCGACCCAAGACATCCTCGGGCTTGAAGCCCAGCATGGCGCAGGCCGCCGGATTGATGAAGGTGGCGCGTCCTTCGATGTCTTCGCCGAAGAGCCCATCCGCGCTGGACTCCAGAATAAGACGGCTGCGCTCCTCCGCCAATCTCAGCTCGGCGGTGCGGGTCTCGACCAGTTCCTCGAGGTTGTGGCGATAGTGCTCCAGCTCCTGCTCGACGCGCTTCTTCTCGGTGATATCCTCCTTGACGGCCACATAGTGCGTCACCTGACCATCCGACTGGCGCACCGGCGAGATCACGGCCTGCTCGACGTACTCGCCCCCGTCCTTGCGCTTGTTGAGGAACTCGCCGCGCCAGACCTCGCCCCGCGCCAGGGTGTCCCAAAGCCCTCGGTGGACCTCAGGGGGCGTCTTGCCTGAGCTGAGGATGCGCGGATTCTCGCCAACGGCCTCTTCGGCGCTGTACCCCGAGGCCTGGGCGAAGGCGGGATTGACGTACTGGATCCGCCCCTCGATATCGGTGATAACAATGCTGGCGGGCGTCTGCTCCACGGCCAGGGAAAGCTGCATCAGACGCGCCTCGGAGCGCTTGCGCGCCGAGATATCGATATGCGTCCCCGCCATGCGCAGCGGCCGCCCGTCGGCATCCCGCTCGACCACGCGCCCCCGGTCCAGCACCCAGACGAAATGTCCGTCCTTATGCGTTAGGCGCGTCTCGGCCTCGTAGACAGCCAGCTTACCTGCAAAGTGCCGCTCCAGCGCACGTTGCGCCACGGCGAAATCGTCGGGCTGGCAAAGGCCTTCCCAGGTGCCGATCGTGATCGGCTCCAGCTCGCTCGGCTCATAGCCGAGCATCCGCGCCCAGCGCGCATTCACCTGGACCTCTCCAGTCGGCACACGCCAGTCCCACATGCCCACCTCGGCGGCGTCCAATGCCAGCGCTAGACGCTCGCGACTCTCCTCGAGCGCCATCTCAAGCTCGATGCGCTCGCTGATATCGTCGTAGACGGACACCAGCCCGCCATCCGGCAAGCGATACACGAAGCCCTCGCGCCAGCCGGAGCGCAGCGGATCCTCATAGTAGGCTGGAGGCAAGCGCTCCGGAACACCCGTCTGCCACACCCGCCTCAGCACATCCATGAGGCCAAGCGCCTCGGCGCCCGGAAAGACCTGGCTCAGTCTGCGCCCCCGAATCTCCGCGAGTCGCGTACCCTCGATGCGCTCCATCGCCAGGTTCCCGTCCTGAATCAAGAAGTCCTGCCCGTCATCTTGGGCCGCAAAGATACAGACACCATTACGCATGTTCTTGACGAGCGTGTGGTAGCGCACCTCGCTCTCGCGCAGCTCCTGCTCCGCGCGGCGTTGCCGCACGATGCGCCAAATCTCGTTGGCGATCAGCTGCAGGGTCTCGACATCCCTGTCGCTGTAGGGCATGACCTTGTTGCCAACACCCACCATCATGCGCACCAGGTCGCCTTCGATCACCGGCAAGCTAATGAGCCGATCCAGTCGCGAATGCCCCTCGGGAAGCCCCTTCCTGCAGGGGGCGGCGGCATAGTCGTTGAAGACAACAGGGGCGCGCTGACGCACGGCATCGGCCCAGATCCCCGCCTGACTGACGGGATAATGACGGTCGAATACCGCTTGGCAGTACTTCTCGAGCGTCTGCCCGGACCAGGTCACCAGCTCGATCTCCTCCTGGTCTTGGTGCACGAGGTGAATGAAGGCGATGGCACTCTCGGTCAGTTCCTCGGCCAGCTCCAAACCGAACTGCATCAGCTCGACTTCGGTCATCCGCTCCGCCGCGCGTGGCAGCTCCAGCAGGGCAGTCGCGCGGCGGGTTTGCAGGCGCAGCGCCGCTTCGTCACGCTTGCGCGCAGTGATGTCGCGGTCGATGCCTCGGTAGCCCTGAAAACTGCCGTCGCGCGCGAAGAGCGGCGTCCCGGAGGTTTCCAAGACCACCCTGCGTCCATCCTTGTGCAGACAGATATTCTCGAGCATGGCAAAGGGCTGGTGCTCTGCGGCAACCACAACAAGGGCCTGCTCGGCGCGCCCCGGCACATCGGGCGCCATGAAATCGAAAGGCGTGCGTCCCAAGAGTTCCGCCGGACTGTAGCCCAAGAGCTGCTGACACACGGGGCTGACGTAGGTGTAACGCATCTCGGCGTCGACTTCCCAGATCCAGTCCAGCGTGCTCTCGACCAGGGCGCGATAGCGCGTCTCGCTCTCCCGCAGCGCGGCTTGAGTCGCTTGCAGCTCCTCCTGCTGACAGCAGGCCGTCAGCGCGCGGGTGATCGCCGTCGGAAGTCGCGTGAGGCGGTCCTTGAGGATGTAGTCATTGGCCCCTGCGCGCAACAGCTCAACGGCGGCCTCTTCGCCGAGCGCACCCGTGACGAAAATGAAGGGCAGCAGGGGCTGCCGCCCATGCGCCAAATCCAGCGCCTGGCGACCGTCGAACTGCGGGAGCTGATAGTCCGCGAGCACGATGTCCGGCGCGAAGGCATCCAGCTCCGCGAGGAAGGGATCGCGCGCCTGCACCCGACGCGACACAAAGTTCAATCCAGCCTTGCGCAGGGCGCGCTCGGTCAGCTCGGCATCGACCGCACTGTCTTCCAGGAGCAGGATGCGCAGCGGCTCGCTCATGGCTCCTGCCGGATCTCGGGCGGAACCCGATTGACGAGCACCCAGTACATGCCGAGGCTGGCGACGGTGCGCGCGAACTCATCGAAGGCGACGGGCTTGGCGACGAAACTGTTGACACCAAGCTGATAGGTCATCACCAGGTCTTGCTCCTCACGCGAGGAGGTCAGGACCACGACCGGCAGTTCGCGGGTCGTCGGATCGCCCCGGATGGCGGTCAGCACCTCGATGCCATCGACCTTGGGCAGACGCAGGTCGAGCAGCACGACGCGCGGCAGCTGTTGAGGCCGATCGGCATAGCTGCCGCGATGGAAGAGAAAATCGAGCGCCGCGGCACCGTCCTTGACCCACTCCAGATGGTTGGCGAGATTGTTCTTGCGCAAAGCGCGAATCGCCAGCTCCGCGTCGTTGGGGTTGTCCTCGACCAGGAGGATGTCAACCATCGAATCCTGACTGAGCATACTGCTGCTCCTATGAGTGATCGGCTGAGATGGTCGGTAGGGTAAAGCTGAAGGCGGCACCCTCACCGACCGCCCCCCTGGCCTCGACATGCCCCTGATGCTTCTCGACGAAGCGCTTGACGATGGCAAGACCAACACCAGCCCCCTCGAACTCGTCGGCGCCGTGCAAGCGCAAGAAGAGCCCGAAGAGCTTGTTGCTGTAGGCCGGGTCGAAACCGGCACCGTTGTCCTTGACACTGTAGCGCACCGCGCCGGGTAGCCGCTCCACGCTGACCTCGATGACCGCCGGATCACGGTCTCTGGTGAACTTGACGGCGTTGGCCAGGAGATTTTGCCAGACTTGGCGAATCGCCCGGGGGTCGCAACGCTGGGCTCCCAGCTGCCCACAGGCGAAATGAACCGGGCGACCAGACCACTCATCGGAAAGCGAGGCCCAGACCTCCTCGACGAGATCTGTCATATCGATCTCCAGCTGATCGAGATCCAGGCGACCGGCACGCGACAGGGCCAGGATGTCGTCGATCAACCGCTCCATCCGCTTGGCATTGTCGCTCACCACGGCAAAGAGCCTGCGACCCTCGTCATCCAGCGAGACCGCGTAATCCTCCTGCAAGATGCCGATGAAGCCGTCGATCGCCCGCAGGGGCGCGCGCAAGTCGTGCGAGACGGAATAACTGAAGTTCTCCAGATCCTTCACCGCTTCCTCGAGTTCGCGCGCCCGCCGCTCGCGTGCCTGCTCGGCCTCCGCCAGCCGCTGCAACATGCGATTGAAGTCGCTGGCGAGCTGGGCGAACTCGTCCTCGCCCGCGAGCACCAGACCCTCGGGCGCACCGCCGCCGCCGACCTTTTGGGTCTTAAGGCTGAGCGCCTGAATCGCGGTTGCGACGCGCTTGAGCATAGGATGGGTCAAGAGGAGCACGACGACGGCGGAGCCGCCGAACAGCCCGAACTCAGTGACCCACAGCTGATCGCTGTAGGCGTCCGCGGACGCATAGCTCAAGCTGTGCAGGTGCTGCACGAAGGGCTGCAGCTCGCCGATCGACTGGAAGAGGCGTCGCGCAACATCATGACCTTGGGGACGATCAAGCCGCCGGAGCGCAGGCACGGAGAGGCCGTCGAGGTTCATGAAATGGATGCGTGTCACGATCAACCGCCGCTCCATTTCATTCAGGAGTTCGACCAGGCTGGGCGAGCTGGCAGAGACCTTGAGCGTCAGCATCTGGCCATCGAGTTGCTCGAGCAGCCGATAGCCCCTGCGTCGGCCCGAGTTGACACGGCTCTCGACGAAGCGGCGGCTGACTTGCTCGAGCTGGCGCAGCTCCGTGAGCATCTGCTCGGCCAGCTGGGCGCGTTCGTGAAATCTATCGAGTCGGTCCTGACCACGATAGAAGGTCAAACTGAAGACAACCGCCATGACGAGCGGCAAGAGTCCGATCAGCTTGAGCTTGGCCTTGATGCCCATGGCAGTCACTGGAAACACTGCGGATGCGCCAACCTCAAAGGAGCTGCCAGCGCCCAACCGCCAGACCCCAACCAGAGGAGAGATCAGCCAATGACATCCGGGGCCGACCGACCCGAGGCATAACCGAGTTTCTCGTGCAATCGGCCCAGCAAGCGCCCAGCAGCATCGCGATCTTCGACCTAGGCGCTCCAAGTGCTCACGCCAAGGTTGCCAAGATGATCGTCGTCCGCCGGCCAACTCAGGCGCCAGGGAAGCGCGAGGCGTCGACTGTCCTCAAACTAGGATTATCGGCCAGACTGGGGGAAACAGAAGGGCAATGGGTCACGTTGGCCGGTGACCGGTGGCTGGTGACCGGTGGCTAGTGACCACCGACCACCGCGCCAGCTCTCAAGACTCGATCATCTGATCCAGGCCCTGGCCAGGGCGCACCATGGGAATGACGTTCTCGGCCTTGTCGATCCAAACATCGACCAGCATCGGCCCAGGCTCTGCCAGTGCGGCGGCAATGCCCTCCCGCAACGCCTCGGGGTCCTTGATACGCATCGTATTGAGACGCGGATAGACATACTTGAGGCCGGTCAGATTGGGGATCTGGCGCCTGCAGGTCTGATCGATCTGGGTGCACTCGGGATCACAGTCGACCGTGCGGGCCATGCAGGTCTCGTAGTGATGCCCCTCGTCCATCATGTCTTCCCATTGGCGCACCATGCCGAGGAAACTGTTGTTGAGCACGAACATCTTGAGCGGCACGCGATTGGCGACGAGGGTGCCCAGCTCCTGGATGTTCATCTGGAAGCTGCCGTCGCCGTCGACCAGCACGACGGGCCATTCCGGATCCCCGTACCAGGCACCGATGGCCGCGGGCAGACCGAATCCCATGGTGCCGAGCCCGCCCGAGCTGACCCACTGACGCGGACGGCGGAAACGGTAGTATTGCGCGGCCCACATCTGGTGCTGGCCGACGCCGGTCACCAGAGTCGCCTCCCCCTTGGTCAGCTCGGAGATGATCTCGATCACCGCTTGGGGCTTGATGTACTCCGACTCCCCGTAGGCCTTGGGCATGAGCGTGCGCCAGTCCTGGATTTGCGCGACCCACTCAGCGTGCCGCCCCGAGCGCCCCGAGGCCAAGGCATGGGCGAAGAACTCGTCCAATCCGGCGACCAGATAGAAGTCCGTATGAATCGTCTTGTCGATCTCGGACGGGTCGATATCGACATGGGCGATCCCTTTCCCCTCAGCAAAGCCACGCACCGCGACACGGTCGTCGAAACGCCCACCGAGCGAAAGGATGAAATCGGCATCACGCAGCGCATAATTCGCCGGGATGGTGCCGTGCATGCCGGGCATGCCGAGGTTGAGCGGCAGCTCGAAGGGCAAGGAGCCAAGGGCGTTGAAGGTTGTGGTCACGGGGACCTGGAAGCGCTCGGCAAAGCGCTGCAGCGCCAAGGAGGCATTGGCATGGATAACGCCGCCGCCGGCCTTGACGACCGGGCGCTGCGCGCTGCTGAGCGCCTCCAGGATGGCATCTGCCTTAGCGGAATCGAAAGGCAGGGGCTCGCGGTGGCGCGCGCGCGCGAGGCGGCTCTCCTCGAGGCTCGCGAGCTGAACATCCTTACAAATGTCCACCACCACGGGACCAGGTCGACCCTGCGTGGCCAGGGTATAGGCTTCGCGCAGAACCCATTCCAGGTCGCGCACATCCTTGACTAGGTAGTTGTGCTTGGAGATGGGACGCGTCATGCCAACGGTATCGACCTCCTGGAAGGCATCGGTGCCGATGGCGCCGCTCGGCACCTGCCCCGTAATGAAGAGCGTCGGCAGCGAGTCCTTGTAGGCATCCGCAATGGGTGTCGCCAGGTTGGTGGCACCTGGGCCCGAGGTCGCCAGTGCGACACCGATCCGACCACTGGCGCGTGCATAGCCCTCCGCGGCATGACCCGCACCGCCCTCCTGCCGACAGAGGATGAACTTCGGCACCTTGTCCCCGCGTCGCAAACGCCGGTTGATCTCCACATGGATGGGGATGACGGCACCCCCGGTGTGACCAAAAACGGTTTCGATACCAAGGTCATTCAGCACATCGAGCAAGACGGCTGCGCCAGTTCGGGTCGGATCTGTCATGACATTTGTGATTGATTTAACGCGAGTGAAAGGTCGAACCTAGGATCATAACGCGAACAGGAGATTCTTATGAAAGCAGTCGATTCTATTGCCCCGCGCGCCGCACGGGATCTTGGCCGAGCACCCGTTTGGCTGGTCGGACTTGCCGTGGCGGCTGGGGCACTCTACGTCGCAACGCACGGAGCCCTGAACACAGGGGCGGAGCAGGCCGCGGACGTGAGCGCACGCCTCAAGCCCATTGGTCAGGTCGCACTGGCGCCCGCCACGCCCTCCCAGAAAGCGGCCGACCCGGCGGCGGAGACGCAAACCCAAAACACGAAAGCGGCGAGCGAGTCCACCACATCCGAGACTCAGCCAGTGTCGGAACCGCATCCGAGCGACAGCGCCAAGACGGCGCTCACGACGACCCAGCCCCAAGCACCAGCGGCAGAGATGGCTTCGAACGCCGAGGGCAGTGAGCCGGCGCCTGGAGCGGTATCCGCGCCGCCGGCCGAAACCGAGCAACCCCTGGCGCCGGTACAAGGGCCTCGCTATTGGTATCCGCAGCCTGCTTATCAGCAAGCCTACCCGGCCCAGCCCCATCCCTACGGTCGAGCCTACCCGTCCTACCCCGCCCAGCCGGCAGCCCCGAGCTACTGGAGATAGGCCCAGACCTCAGAGACAGCGACCGAGCGCGCGTGCGCCGATTCCAATCGGCCGCTGTCGCCGCCGCTCGCTTTGGTGGGAGCGGCGCCCCGCCGCGACGCGTTCGCAGAGGGCCGCAGCGTCTCTTCTATGCTCAGGGGTGCCGGAATCACGGCATGAGCGGTAGACATCAGAGCGAAGGAGAGACTCCCAGCCGACCATCAGCAGAAATGCAAACGCCGCCCATTGGGCGGCGTTTGCTGCACGACGCTCTCTCGCAGCCTCAGATGTAGAGACAGATGTCGCTTTCCCCGGCGAACTCGAAGAATGCCGCAGCGCCGGCATATTCGACGTCGTCGATGAACTCCGATGTCTCCATGTCGAAGAGGTCGACCGTCATCTGACAGGCGATCAGCTTGACCTCGGCTTCCTGGCAGAGTTCGCGCAGCTCTTCGACGCTGGCGACGCCCTTGCTCTGCATCTTCTTCTTCATCATCGAGGTCATCATGCCCTGCATCCCGGGCAGCGTCATGCCCAGAACGGGGAACCACTTGTCCATCCCCATCGGCATCGGCATGCCCGGATTACCCAGCGGAGTCACCTCGAGAGCCAGCTTCTTCTTCAGCAGCTGGAGACCATAAAAGGTGAAGAAGATCTGCGTCTCATAACCCAGCGCCGCAGCGGTGGATGCCAGAATGAACGGCGGATAGGCCCAGTCCAGTGAGCCCTTCGTGGCGATGATCGCCAGCTTTATCTGCTCCATCAAGTCCTCCTCGCGCGCCACGCGGGCCCGCACTTATTTTGGATTGTGTTGAACGGCTAACTCAGTCAGCCGAGGACTCTGAGCGATCAGGACTTCTTGATCAGGAAGTGGAATTTGCCGCCGTCTTCCTTGGACTCCATGAGCTCGTTACCCGTCTGCTTGGCGAAGGCATCGAAGTCCTTAACCGAGCCAGGATCCGTCGCGACGATGTGCAGGATCTGGCCGCTGGCCATGGCGTTGAGGGTCTTTTTAGCGCGCAAGATGGGAAGGGGACAGTTGAGGCCGCTTGCGTCCAGCTCTTGATCGAAATCTGCCATGGAATACCTCCAGCTCAGGTTCGTTTTAGAATATCAGTAATCACGGGAATTCGCGGTTATAGGCGAATCCCCTGAAAAAGGCAAGGCGGCTCGACCAGCCGCCCTGCCAAGCGAAACGCCTGATAAATCAGGCGCTGGGCATTTCGATCGGGTAGCCATGCCGTGCCCATGCGATGATCCCGCCACGCAGGTTGAGGACGCGGTCGTAGCCCTGCTGCATCATGTAGGCACAGGCCTGATAGGAGCGGGCGCCGCTGCGACAATAGAGCACGACATCCCGATCCTTGGGCAGCTCGCTCATCCGCACTGGGATCAGATGCATGGGCAGTTGCAAGGCATCCGGTATCACGCCCTGGGCCATCTCGGCCGGCGTCCGGATGTCCACCAGCAAAACGCCCTCACCCTCCTTGAGCCGATCGCTCAAAGACTCCGAATCGATCTCGTTGACCACGCGCTCGTCCTACCCTAAAACAAAGTATTTAAGTATATTAAGGACTTTTGAATGCCAGCTCAATGACAACGCTGGCCCAGGGGTGTTAAGAGCGCCATGCAACTCCTCCCAGTCTTTCTCGATATGCAGGGCAGATCCTGCCTCGTGGTCGGCGGCGGCGGCACAGCCGCACGCAAGGTCGGCAATCTCGTGCGCGCGGGCGCGGCGGTACGGGTGGTCTCGCCCGAGATCTGCGACGCGCTCGATCGGCGCGCCAAATCAGGTGACCTCGAGCACCTGGCCCGCCCCTTCGAGCCGGGCGACGTCGCGGGCAATGCCCTCATCATCGCCGCCACCGACGACCGCGCGGTCAATCGCGAGGTCGCACGACTGGCCAATGAGCACCAGATTCCGGTCAACGTGGTGGACGATCCGGACGCCTGCACCTTCATCCTGCCGTCCATCGTCGACCGCGCGCCGGTGACGGTTGCGGTATCGACCGGCAGGGCATCCCCCGTCCTCGCGCGCCTGCTGCGCACCAAGCTGGAATCCTTGATTCC
The DNA here is from genome assembly GCF_010915725.1 of Thiorhodococcus mannitoliphagus. Classification (GTDB taxonomy): domain Bacteria; phylum Pseudomonadota; class Gammaproteobacteria; order Chromatiales; family Chromatiaceae; genus Thiorhodococcus; species Thiorhodococcus mannitoliphagus. The sequence continues at coordinate 27,138 of NZ_JAAIJR010000043.1, read as the reverse complement.
CGCCGGCTACGGTCGTCTCGCGGAACTCAGCGGCAAGTATCGCGATCGCGTCAAGGCGCGCTTCACCGATCAGCGCGACCGGCGGCGGTTCTGGGACCGCGTGCTCGAAGGCGCGGTCGCTGAGCGGATCTTCGCCGGGCAGTTCGAGGAGGCCGAGGCCATCATCGAACAAGAACTGGCGCCGGACGCACTCGAACACGACATGGGCGAGGTCTACCTGGTCGGCGCCGGCCCCGGCGACCCGGATCTGCTCACATTCCGGGCGCTGCGTCTGATACAGCAAGCCGATGTTGTGGTCTACGACCGCCTGGTGGCCGACGCCATCCTGCAGATGGCACGGCGCGATGCCAAGCGCATCTATGTCGGCAAGCAGCGCAATCATCACGCCATGCGCCAGGAAGAGATCAACCGTCTGCTCGCCGATCTCGCCAAGGACGGTCATCGGGTGCTGCGCCTCAAGGGCGGCGACCCCTTCATCTTCGGGCGCGGCGGCGAGGAGATCGACACCCTGGCCGCAGAAGGCGTGCCCTTCCAGGTCATTCCGGGCATCACGGCCGCATCAGGCTGCGCGGCCTACGCGGGCATCCCCTTGACCCATCGCGACTACGCGCAGTCCGTCGTCTTCGTGACCGGTCACCTCAAGGACGGCAGCATCAACCTGAACTGGCCCGCCCTCGCGCAGCCGAATCAGACCGTCGTCTTCTACATGGGCCTGGTAGGGCTGCCCATCATCGTCGAGCAGCTGATGGCGCACGGCGTCTCGGCGGACATGCCGATCGCACTGGTGCAGCAAGGAACGACCCATCTGCAGCGCGTCTACACCGGCACCTTGTCGACCATCAACGAGCTGGTGTCCGCGGATCCGCCCCAGCCACCAACGCTCGTGATCGTCGGCGCGGTCGTCGAGCTGAGGGACAAGCTCAACTGGTTCCGCCCGCCCGATGAGCCAGTCCTGGGCGCCACCACGCCCATCGTGCCGACCGCCTAGCGAGGCTTCGCCTCAGACCGACGAGTCATGCCATCGGGATCGCTATCGGAATCGGTATCGCTATCGTCGGTCCGATGCCGATACCGATACCGATACCGACGCCTTGGATGATCGGACGCTTCATCGAAATGTGACTCATCTGCAAGCATTTTGCGCCCTCAAGGATTCTAGGCCCGCACGGCATCCGCGATCCGCACCCGGAAATCAGCTTTCCGAGTCGCGGATCGGTCAAATGCCGACCCAGCGCTTGGTCTGGGCCTTAGAAAGTGACCATCAACGACTTCCCCCCTTTCGCCAAGGGGGGGGCCGGGGGGGATTTCGGACGGGATCGCTCGCATCGGGAAACAATTGATGAGCGCTTTCTTAGAAAGTGACCATCAACAACTTCCCCCCTTTCGCAAAGGGGGGCCAGGGGGGATTTCGGACGGGATCGCTCACATCGAGAAAGAATTGATGGGCGCTTTCTTAGGGCCGGCGGGCGTAGGCGCTGTCGAACAAAGCCTCCAAGGCCGGATGGGTGCCGCGCACCTGGTCGATGACCTCCGCCGCCCAGTCGAAGTAGGCCCGGCGCCGCTCCAGATCCCAGTCATAGGGCGGACTCTCGGCCATGTCACGCAAGTTGCAGATCTTGTCCGCCAGCTTCACCAGGCGCGCGCCTTCGCTGGCACCCCCGGCACGCAGGACTTGCTGGCGCTTGCGCTCCGCCTTGGGAAGCGACTTGTCGTCGGTCACCTCCATCACGAGCGCCCGAATCTCCGGCCCGAAACACGCCGCCAACTCCTCGGGAGTGGTCTCGGTGTCCTCAACCGTGTCATGCAGGAGTGCTCCGGCCAGGACCAGCGGGTCCATGACCCCAGCCTCCAGCGACAAGACGCGCATGAGCGCAATGGGGTGATTGATGTAAGGGGACGCCTCGCGGTCCTTGCGCCGCTGATCCCGGTGCTTGAGAGCCGCGAAGCCGAGCGCCTCGGCCACCAGCTCGAAACCAACTCGATTCATGGTTACCCCATCATTGTCGTGACATGAAAATCTGTCGTGGCGTGATGAAAGTTGAGGACGGGTCGTTGTTAACCCCGTCGAAACCGTCATCTTCCTAAGCTAAGGTCGGCGGACAATCCGTTTGTCGACGCCAATCCGGAGGTGCCCAAGCATGACCAAGCTGGACCAGCTCAAGCGCATGACGACCGTGGTCGCGGACACGGGCGATTTCCAAGCCATCGCGGACTACCAGCCACAGGATGCCACGACCAATCCGTCCCTGATCTATAAGGCGGCGCAGATGCCGCAGTACCGGGAACTCGTCGAGGATGCCGTGCTCTTCGGCAAGGAGCAAGGTGGATCCGACAGCCTGGCTCAAGCGCGCTGGACCATGGACAAGCTGGCGATCAATTTCGGCTCGGAGATCCTCAAGATCGTCCCCGGCCGGGTCTCCACCGAGATCGACGCTCGACTCTCCTTCGATAGCGCCGCGACACTGCAGCGTGCCGAGGGCCTGGTCAAGCTCTACGAAGACGCCGGTATCGACCCCCGCAGCCGGGTCCTGTTCAAGATCGCATCGACCTGGGAGGGGATTCGCGCCGCCGAGGCCCTGGAGCGCCAGGGCATCCACTGCAATCTCACCCTCTTGTTCAGCTTCCCGCAGGCCGTCGCGGCGGCGGACGCTGGCGCCACCCTGATCTCGCCCTTCGTCGGCCGTATCCTGGACTGGTACAAAAACGCCGATAGCATCGCCGGTTATCCGGCCGACGAGGACCCGGGCGTGCAGTCCGTCACCCGAATCTTCAACTACTATAAGCGCCATGGCTATGACACCGTGGTCATGGGCGCGAGCTTCCGCAATCTCGAGGAGATCCTAGAGCTGGCGGGATGCGACTATCTGACCATTTCACCCAGCCTGCTCGGCGAACTCGCATCCACGGAGGGCGATGTGCCGCGCAAGCTCGACCCCGAGAAGGCGCTGAGCATGGACATCGCCAAGTTCAGCTTCGACGAGCCGAGCTTCCGCTGGGCGATCAACGAGGAAGCCATGGCCACCGAGAAGCTGGCAGAGGGAATCCGGCTCTTCGCCGCGGATACCCGCAAGCTGGAGCAGTTCGCCCACGAGGTCTGCCAGAACTGTTAGCAGCCTCCTGCGCGCTGGACGACAGCGCGCAGGGCCTTGGCAAGAGCACCGCGCCCCATCCGGCAGAGCTTGGTGACAGGCATCAGAATTGGTCGCACGGCAAGACCCTTGCAGCCCCGCTGCCGGATTGGATCGAGCCGGCAGCGAAGCACCCTGGCCAGAGCATCTTCTCTGCGCCCGGACCTGCCCGCTTCGGCGTCTCGGCGCCGCTGCCGTCGCGCTCAGGGGTGCGGGCTCTCGCCCAGCTGCCCAAGAGGCGCCGCTCGAGGAGCCCCATCAGCGCGCACCCCAAGCACCCCTTCGACCTCACCCCAAGCACGAGGGTCTGGAAGCCCGCTACGTCAAATACCGAGATCGGGGCTTGGTGCTGCGGTAGCCTATAGGCCCGATGGTCCGTGGCTAGGAAAGCGTCCATCAACAACTTCCCCGCTTTCGCAAAGGGGGGTTGGGGGGATTTCGGGCGGCATCGCTCGCATCGGGAAACCATTGATGGACACTTTACTAGGTCGGACGAACCCTTCGACGAACGGCCCATAGATGCCCTTTCGATCTCGCCCCAAGTGGCGAGATCATCGGCCCACCAACACCAACCACTCACCAAACCACTGAGAGTCAAGCGTCGTCATGAAATTCGCCTATCCAGGATTGACCGACCGGGACGCCGAACTGTCCCGGACCCAGCATGGATCAAACGCGGTCGCCAGCCAGGAGGTCGAGACCTTCTGGGACAAACTGCTCGGCAACGTCAAGGATCCCATCATCATCATCCTCATCGTCGCGCTCGGGATCACGGTGCTGCTGACGGTCTTCGGCTACGCCGAGTGGTACGAGAGCGTCGGCATCGCCTTCGCGGTGATCATCGCCACCTTCGTGGCCACCTGGTCCGAGCACAGCAACGAGCAGTCTTTCCAGCGCCTGTTGGAAGAGGCCTCCATGATCAAGGTCAAGGTCTTCCGCAACGGACATCTGACCGAGATCCCAATCAACGAGCTGGTGGTCGGCGACTTTGTCCTGCTGCAACCAGGCGACACGGTCCCGACCGACGGCCTGCTGATCGCGGGCCATGCCGAGGTCGACGAGGCCGCCCTCACCGGCGAGTCCGAGCCGGTCCGCAAGACCGCGCTGCCCGAGGGCGCCGCTGACGAGACGGCGGGTGACGACCACCGCCTCGCCCGTGCCGGCCTGCTGGTCGACGGCGAGTGCGTGATGCGTGCGACCGCGGTCGGCGATCAGACCCGCTATGGGCAGACGATGAAGGAACTGCTGTCCGCCGAGGACCGGCTCTCGCCGCTCCAGCACAAGCTGACCGTGCTGGGCGGACACATCTCGACCTTTGGCTATGTGGGCGCGACCCTCATCTTCCTCGCCTTCATGTTCAATACCGTCTTTCTGCAGGGCGGGGGCTTGGAGACCTATTGGGCGCAGGACGGTGGTCTGATCGTCAAGGACGTGGTCACCGCCCTGATCCTGGCGATCATCGTGATCGTGGTCGCGGTCCCCGAGGGGCTGCCGATGATGATCGCCATGGTGCTGGCCATCAACATGAAGAAACTGCTGAGCGAGAAGGTTCTGGTGCGCAAGCTGCTCGGCATCGAAACCGCCGGCAGTCTCAATCTGCTCTTCACCGACAAGACCGGCACCCTGACCCAGGGCAAACTCTCGGTGAGCGCCTTCCTGGACGGGTCCGGCGAGCGTTACGAGTCGCTCGATGCCATTCCTCAGGCGCTGCGCGACGACGCCGGCTTCGCCCTGCGCCACAACACCAGCGCGGTGATCGACGCCAGTGATCCGAAGGACCCCAAGCTGGTCGGCGCCGACCGCACCGAGCAGGCGCTGCTGCGCTTCGTCACCCCCTATCTGGCGAACAGCAGCGGGGTCGAGATGGTCGACCACATCCCCTTCAACAGCACGCGCAAGTTCTCGGCGACCCAAGTCACGGGCGAGCGCAATCTGACGCTGGTCAAGGGCGCGCCCGAGGTCATCCTGGAAAACTGCACGCACTGGCTGGACGGCGAGGGTCAGGTTCGCGATCTAGGCGACGCCGCGGCGCTGCGCGCGGCCATGGACGAGCTGTCCGCACGCGCCATGCGCCTGCTCGCGGTCGCCGTCGCCGAGACCCCGATCGACGCCGAGACCAACGCCCTGCCCGCATCCCTGACCCTGGTCGGGGTGTTCGGGATGCGCGATGAGCTGCGGGCAACCTCCTACCAATCGGTCAAGACCGCCAAGAAGGCCGGCATCCATGTGGTCATGATCACCGGCGATGCCAAAGAGACCGCCCAGGCGATCGCCAAGGACGTGGGCCTGCTGGAGGATGATCCCAAGGCCATCGTCATGACCTCGGCCGAGCTGGCCGAGACCTCCGACGACGAGGTCAAGGCGATCTTGCCGCATCTCTATGTGGTGGCGCGCGCCTTCCCGACCGACAAGAGCCGCCTGGTCAAGCTAGCGAAGGAGATGGGGCTGGTGATCGGCATGACCGGCGACGGCGTCAACGATGCCCCGGCGGTCAAGAACGCCGACGTCGGCTTCGCCATGGGCAGCGGCACTGAGATGACCAAGGAGTCCGGCGAGATCGTCATCCTCGACGACAACTTCTCCTCACTCACCAAGGCGGTGCTCTACGGGCGCACCCTCTTCAAGTCGATCCGCAAGTTCCTGATCTTCCAGTTGACCGTGAACGTCTCGGCGATCCTGGTGGTCTTCCTGGGGCAGTTCTTCGGCTTCGACCTGCCGCTGACCATGACCCAACTGCTGTGGCTGAACATCATCATGGACACCCTGGCGGGTCTTGCCTTCGCCGGCGAGGCGGCCTTGCAGCGCTATATGGGCGAGCCGCCGCTGCGGCGCGACGAGCCGCTGATCAATGGCGACATGTGGTCCTCGATCCTCATCAACGGCGGCATCATCGCCGCGCTCAGCATCCTCTTCCTGACCAGCGACCTGAGCCGGGAGTGGTTCTCAGGCGGCTATGCGGTCGGCACCCCAGAGGCGGAGGCCAAATTCCTGACGGCCTTCTTCGCCTTCTTCGTCTTCGTGCAGGTCTTCAACACCTTCAACGCCCGCACCCAGGGCCTCAACCTCTTCGAACACCTGCTCGACAACCGGCTCTTCAGCATCATCATCCCCGCGATCATGGCGATCCAGGTCTTCTTCATCACATTCGGCGGTGAGATCCTGCGCACCGTCGGGCTCTCGCTCCACGAATGGGGGCTGGTGCTGCTGCTCGCGGTGCTGATCATCCCAATCGATCTGCTGCGCAAGATCCTGCGCAACCGCTGGATCGGCAATCCGGTGACGGCAACCGCCGGGTAGGCGCGATCCGGGAAAGCGGATTCCGCCGCCGGGCGGCATTCCTGTTGTCGGGAATGCCGCCCGGTCCGCTAGCAGGGTTTCGCCCTGCGCCTGACCACACCCCTTGGTCGCTGGAGGCTAGCGACCGCGGCTCACCGAGGGTACCCTATCGGACCGCGTCGCAAGACGCATCCTGGAGTGGGCACATCTCGGCCACGAACTGTGGCCGCGTGATCCTGCCCGCACCCTTAAGCCATCTTCAGAGGGGTCAATGAGAGCCTTTCGCTATTCGATCATCGTGACCATCGCCTGCGTACTGGCCGCCTTCTCCTGGGGCCTCCAGTCACCGCTCGGCGCCTGGCCCGCCGTATTCCTCGTGCTGATTCTCGGCATCATGGAAATCAGCCTCTCGTTCGACAACGCGGTGGTCAACGCCTCCGTGCTCAAGGACATGGACGAGAAGTGGCAGCAGATCTTCCTCACAGTGGGCATCCTCATCGCCGTCTTCGGCATGCGCCTGCTCTTTCCCATCGTGATCGTCGCGGTCGCCTCCGGGCAAGGCATGGGCGAGGTCGCCGCCATGGCGCTCCAGCAGCCGGAGCAATATGCCAAGTATCTCGAGGAGAGCCATATCGGCATCTCCGCCTTCGGCGGCATGTTCCTGCTCCTGGTCTTCCTCTATTTCGTCCTCGACCACACCAAGGAGGTGCACTGGCTGGGAGCCTTCGAAGCGCGTCTGGCGCGCCTTGGCAAGTTGGACTCCATCCAGGTCATGGTGGCCCTGGTCACCCTCTTTCTCCTGCAGGCACTGCTCGAGCTAACGCCGGAGCAGCGCGCCGCGATGCTGACCGCGGGCATTGGAGGCGTTATCCTCTACGTCGCCGTCAGCAGCCTGGACAGCTTCTTCGAGAACGACGAGGCAGGTGAGGCCGCGGTCAACACCGCAAAGCGGTCCGGCGTCGCCGGATTCCTCTATCTGGAGGTCCTAGACGCATCCTTCTCCTTCGACGGGGTCATTGGCGCCTTCGCCATCACGCGTGACGTCGTCATCATCATGCTGGGACTGGCCATCGGCGCCATGTTCGTGCGTTCGCTCACCGTCTATCTGGTCAATAAGGGCACCTTGGACGAGTACATCTTCCTGGAGCACGGCGCCCACTGGGCAATCGGCGCGCTTGCAGGCATCATGTTGGCAAGCATCTTCGTGCACATCCCTGAGGTGATCACCGGTCTGATCGGTGTCGCCTTCATTGTGTTGGCGGTCATTTCGTCGATTCGCTACAAGCGCCACCATCCGCATGAGACGAGCGAGACCGCTTAGACGGACGCAACCATGGACGCGACGATCAAGCCGACCTGGCGGCTCATCACCAGCCACCCCGCCTATTTCCTGGCCTTTGGCCTGGGCACGGGGCTCAGCCCCAAGGCGCCTGGCACCGTGGGGACGCTGCTCGGCTTTCCCTTGTACTTCGGGCTGGCGGCCATACTTCCGCTGCCAGGAATCCTGGCTGCCCTCCTGGTCGCCTTCGTCGTCGGGGTCAAGCTCTGCGACATGGCCGGCAAGGCCGTTGGGGAGGCGGATCACGGCGGCATCGTCTGGGACGAGATCGTCGCCATGGCGCTGGTCCTCTGCTTCACCCCGCCCGGCCTACTCTGGTGGATCGCCAGCTTCGCGGCATTCCGCGTCTTCGATATCTTCAAACCCTGGCCGATCCGTTACTTCGACGAGCGCTGGAAGAACGGGCTGGGCGTCATGGTGGACGACCTCTTGGCCGCAGGCTATGCCATTTTGGTCATCGAGCTGGCAAGCCTGTGGCTGTGATCCGCTCAGCCCCCGAGACCCGAGCGCCAACACCATTGAACGCAGCGCATGAAATGAGCACTAAGGAGAGCACGCTCCTCAAGAGCGTCGATCCGATCAGCGACTCAACACGCGATAGCACCACACGCGATAACACCACACGCGATCACACCAACTGAACCGAGGAGAAAAGCGAATGGCTATCAGTCTACAGAAAGGCGGAAACGTCAGCTTGAGCAAGACGGACCCGGGCCTGGTCAACGCCCTGGTCGGACTGGGCTGGGACGCGCGCTCCACCGATGGCGCGGACTTCGACCTCGACGCCAGCGTCTTCCTGGTCGGCGAGACCGGCAAGGTGCTGTCCGACGCCCATTTCATCTTCTACAACCAGAAGACCTCGCCCGATGGCGCCGTGGTGCACTCCGGCGACAACCTCACCGGCGCCGGCGAGGGTGACGACGAGTCGGTCAGCATCAATCTGCCGACCGTCGACGCCCAGATCCAGCGCATCGTCTTCGCCGTCACCATCCATGAGGCCGAGGCGCGCAAGCAGAACTTCGGCATGGTACGCAACGCCTTCATGCGCGTCGTCAACAAGGACAGCAACACCGAGATCGCGCGCTTCGATCTCTCGGAGGACTACTCCACCGAGACCGCCATGGTCTTCGGCGAGGTCTACCGCAACGGCGCCGAGTGGAAGTTCAAGGCCGTCGGCCAGGGCTTCGCCGGCGGCCTCAAGGCGCTGGCGACCGACCACGGCGTCAACATCGGTTGATCCCGCGAGACGCGGCGGCACTCCGCCGCCGCGCGCTCGCCTGACCGCGAGGAGCCGACATGCCGACTTTCACCGTCACCGGGGACATCGACCCCTTCCTGCACGTCAGCCTGCGACAGAAGGAGAAGATCTTCTGCGAATCCGGCGCCATGGTCATGATGGAGGCGCCGCTGCAGGTCAAGGGCCAGCTGCGCGGCGGCTTGGGGCGCGCCCTCATGCGTCGCCTGGCCACTGACGAATCACTCTTCCAGCAAGAGATCGAGGCCGTCAGCGGAGACGGCGACTGCCTGCTCTCCCCCACCCTGCCGGGCTCGATCGAACTCCTGGACGTCCGCCCGGGCGAGAACTACACCCTGTCCGACGGCAGCTTCCTGGCCGCCGAGTCCGGCGTCGAGGTACGTGCGCGCATGAACACCTTGGGCGGCGGCCTCTTCGGCGGGACCGGCGGCTTCGTCATCATGGAGGCGAGCGGACAGGGCAAGCTCGCCATCTCGGGCTTTGGCTCCATCTTCACCATCGACGTCACCCCAGGCCGTGAAACGGTCATCGACAACAACCACGCCGTTGCCTGGTCGTCCAACCTGCAGTTCGAGGTCGGCATGCCCCAGACCGGGGGCGGATTCTTCGGCAACGTGGTCAACTCGGTGACCTCGGGCGAGGGCCTGGTCATCCGTTTCCGCGGACAGGGCAAGGTCGTGATCTGCTCACGCAATCGAGACATTTTCCGCGGCCCTGGGCAATAAGAAGCGACCGGGCTCGCGCCGACAACAACACCACACTGAGAGGTCTAGGACATGGGTATCAATCTACAGAAAGGACAGAAGATCTCGCTGGAGAAAGAGGCCGGCGGCGGCCTATCCCAGATCGTCATGGGCTTGGGCTGGGATGCGGCCAAGAGTAAGGGCATGCTCGGCGGACTCTTCGGCGGCGGAGGCGGCAGCATCGACCTGGACGCCTCCTGCCTCATGTTCGACGACAGCGGCAACCTGACCGACACCGTCTGGTTCCGCCAGCTGGGCAGCAAGGATGGCAGCATCAAGCACACCGGCGACAATCTCACCGGTGAAGGGGAAGGCGACGACGAGCAGATCATCGTCGACCTGACGGCTGTCCCGGCCGGCATCAAGAGCCTGGTCTTCACGGTGAACAACTTCACCGGGCAGGACTTCTCCCAAGTCGAGAACGCCTTCTGCCGCATCGTCAACGGCGCCAACAACAGCGAGATCGCCCGCTACGACCTCGGCGCTCAGGGCAGCCACAACGCCATGATCATGGCCAAGGTCTATCGCCACGGCGGCGAGTGGAAGATGCACGCCATCGGCGAGACCGGTCAGGGCCGCACCGCGGAGCAGCTGCTTCCGCAGATCAAACCGCATCTCTAAGCACCCACCAAGACGGCACCCCATGACGCGCGTCTGGCTCAACCGAGCCTTCTCCAGTGTCCGTGCCGTCTTGGACCTCGTCCGTCAGGGCGACCAGGCCGGCGAGTACCAGCTGGTCTGCTCGCATCCGCGACCGAGCTTTCCCGGCTTTCTAAGCGCGCATGAGCACGCGATCGAGCCCAACGGGCTGGATGAATCGGAGTATGTCCAGTTCTGCCTGGATTTCTGCTGCGAGCGGAGCATCGACGTACTCTGGCCCGGCCAATCGGCCCAGGCGATCGTCGCCGAACGTGAGCGCTTCGCCGAGCTGGGCGTCAGGGTGCTGGCTGTCGCCTCTCCCGAGACGCTCGACCTGCTCGAGGACAAGGCGCGCTTCTATGCCGAAGCGCGGCGCTTTTCGATCCCGCCACCCGAGTCCCTGACCTTCGACACCGCGGCGGACTTCGAGGCCTGCTACACCCAGTTGCGCTCAGACCACGACCTACTCTGCATCAAGCCAAGCGTCGGCATCAATGGAGCTGGATTCAGGATTATCGACGAGCACCGCGGCAGCCTCGAGCTGTTGTTGCAGAATGCGATTCACTCGATCCATCTGGCGGGACTCCAAGCCGCGCTCGCTGCGGCCGACCGCTTCCAGCCCATGCTGCTGATGGAGCACCTGAGCGGCCCGGAGTACAGCGTCGATTGCGTCGCCGACGGACGCCGTGTGCTCGCCCTCGTCCAGCGCCAGAAGCCGGCCGCCAGCGCCTATGGCCAACTGCTCGTCTCCATTCCTGCCATCGAGCAGGCCGTGCGGGAAATGACCGAGGCGTTCGGCCTCTGCGGCCTCTTCAATGTCCAATTCCGCGAAGGCCGCGACGGCATCCGTCTGTTGGAGATCAACGCCAGAGTCTCAGGAGGCATCGGCTATACGGGCGTGGCCGGAGTCAACCTCCCCTACCTGGCGCTCAAGGGCTGGACGCAGGGCTTCGGTGCGCTTGAGACGACTGCGACGCAAGCAGGCGCGCGTGTCCTGGAGTTGCTCCACTATCAGCATGGCGAGGACGTCGCGTGAGCAAGCGCGCCCATATCGATCTCGTCACGGGCAGGCTGTCGGTCCAGGTGCGCGAGGCGGCCTTTCCGCTGGAGACGCTGTGCGGCTTCGCGGCCCGTAACAATCGCAAGCGCGGCTTCCTCTTCCTGAGCAAGGTGCTCGGCAAGCATTGGCCGGCGCGCCCCTCACTGATGCGCCGGGTGCATGAGCATCTCGCGGCCCAGTTGGACCTCGGCCCAGGGCCCTGGGCCTTCATCGCCATGGCGGAGACGGCCACGGGCCTGGGGCAAGGCGTCTTCGAGGCGGCGCTCGATCGGCACCCCGGAGCCGAGGCGCTCTTTCTGCACTCGACCCGCTATCGGGTCGCGGGACGCCCCTACCTCGCGTTCGAGGAGGCACACTGCCACGCCCCGGATCAGTACCTCTATGAGCCGATCCGGCCCGCACACCAGGCGCTGTTCCGCAACGCGCGCGAACTGGTCGTCATCGACGACGAGATCAGCACGGGATCGACCCTCTGCAACCTGGTCGCGGCCTACCGCGCCGGACACCCGCAGCTGGAACGCCTGCACTTCGTCGCCATCACCAACTTCAGCGGCGCGAGCAGCGCTCAGCGTTTCTCGGACCAACTGGGACTGCCGGTGCGCTGCGTGGCGGCACTCCATGCCGACTTCGCCTTCGAGACCGGCGACTGGCCGGACGCCGAAGCGGCGCCCAGCGCGGTCGGCGACAACGCACGCCACCCCGGTCAGATCGCCGATGACCTCGGGCGCTTCGGGATCAGCCGGCATACGCCGATACCGGCCGCGGATGTCGACCGGCTCGCCGCGGGCTTGCCGCCCGGCGCTCGGGTACTGGTGCTCGGAACCGGTGAGTTCATGCACATCGCCTTTCGCGTCGGACTGGCGCTGGAGACGCGTGGGCTCGACGTCGTCGTCCAATCGACCACACGCTCCCCCATCCTGGTGGGCGCGGATGTTGGACGCCGACTCATCTTTGGAGACAATTACGGCGAGGGCATTCCGAACTATCTTTACAACGTCGACCCCGCCGAGCTGGACCGGATCATCGTCTGTCATGAAACTCCGGTCGACGCCATGCACGAGCTGGTGCAAAGTCTCGGCCCGAACTGTCGAACCTACAGATACGCGGCGCTGCCGGACGTGCAGCGACAACAGCCACTTCAACCTCAAGCACACTGAACGGAGGAGCCAATGGCCATCAACCTAGGTAAAGGCGGCAACGTCAATCTGAGCAAGGAAGCACCCAACCTCGAGAACGTCCTCGTGGGCCTGGGCTGGGACGCGCGCGCGACCGACGGTCAGGACTTCGACCTCGACGCCAGTCTCTTCATGGTGAAGGAAGACGGCAAGGTCCCGGGCGATACCTATTTCATCTTCTACAACCAGAAGACCTCGCCGGACGGCTCGGTCGAGCACACCGGCGACAACCTCACCGGCGAGGGCGAGGGTGATGACGAGTCGATCAAGGTTACCCTCTCCAAGGTACCGCCGGAGATCCAACGCCTGGTGATCGTGGTGACCATCCATGACGCCGAGGCCCGCAAGCAGAGCTTCGGCCAGGTCAGCAACGCCTTCGTCCGCATCGTCAACCGCGACAACGACCAGGAAGTGGTCCGCTTCGATCTCTCGGAGGACTACTCGACCGAGACCGCTATGATCTTCGGCGAGATCTACCGCCACAGCGGCGACTGGAAGTTCAAGGCCGTCGGCCAGGGCTACGCGGGCGGCCTGCGGGCACTGGCGCTGCAGCACGGCGTCAACGTCGGCTGAGCCGCCATGGACCTCACGCGCGGACAGCGCGCCAAGATCGCTGACCTGGTACCCGGCGGCCAGCAGTTCACCCTGGGCGTGACGGCCGAGGCTCCGGGCCTGGTGATCGACTTCGCCTGCTTCGGTCTGGACGCCCAGGGCAAGCTCGCGGACGAGCGCTACATGACCTTCTTCAACCAGCCGACCACCCCCTGTGGCGGCGTCCGGCTGGAGACGCCCCCGGGCGATACGGCGGGCTTTGCGATCGACCTCAGCAAGCTGCCAGCCACCATCGAACGCTTGACCGTAACGGCCGCCCTAGAGAACGCGGGCACCATGTCGCAGATCCAGCGTGGGCACGTCCGCTTCCTGGGACCAGGCGGCGAGGTCGGGCGCTTCGCCTTCACCGGCGCGGACTTCGCGAGCGAGCGCGCGCTCATGCTGCTGGAGATCTACCGCAAGGATGGCATCTGGCGGACCTGTGCCCTCGGACAGGGCTTCAACGGCGGACTGGACGCCCTGGTCAAGCACTTCGGCGGCACCGTCGCCGAGCCCACGCCAGCGCCGTCCGCACCAGAGCCGCCCAAGCCGCAGGCACCACCGGTGAATCTCAGCAAGATCACCCTGGAGAAGAAGGGCAACACGGTTTCCCTGAAAAAGCAGGGCAACCAGGACCACGGCGAGATCCTCATCAATCTCAACTGGGACATGCGCGCAGCCCCGGTCAAGCGGGGATTCTTCGGCGGAACGCGGTCCGGCGGTATCGATCTGGACGTCGGCTGTCTCTTCGAGCTGAAGGACGGCACCAAGAGCGTGGTCCAGGCCCTCGGCAATAGCTTCGGCAACTTCTGGGGGCCGCCCTACATCATGCTGGACGCGGACGACCGCACCGGCACTCGGACCGAGGGCGAGAACCTCCGCATCAATGGCAAACACTGGGACGAGATCCGGCGCGTGCTGGTCTTCGCCTTCATCTACGAAGGCACGCCCAACTGGGCCGAGACCAACGCTGTCATCTCGCTCAAGATGCCCGGCCAGCCCGAGATCGAGGTCCGCCTGGACTCAGGGGACAACCGCCACCCTATGTGCGCCATCGCCCTGCTGGAGAATGACGGCGGCGCCGTGCGCGTCACCAAGCTCGTTGATTACTATCGCGCCCACCCAGATGTCGACAAGGCCTATCACTGGGGGCTGCAATGGGTGCGCGGCAGCAAATAGGCGGAGCCTCGCCGTCGTCCCCGGCACCCGAATTCCATCATCACTGAAAACGCAGAGATCAATACCATGAGCTTCCAAAACTTCCTGAACAACCTGAAAGAAAAGGCCGCCGACCTCAAGAACGAGGCCATGAAGTTCAAGAACAAGGACTTCCTCAACGCCGCCATCAGCGGCTCCGTGCTCATCTCCATGGCCGACGGCAACGTCTCCTCGGAAGAGAAGCAGAAGATGATGCGCTTCATCGAGAACTACGAGGCGCTCTCGGTCTTCTCCAGCAAAGAGCTGATCGAGTCCTTTCAGAACGCCATGACCCAGATCGAGTTCGACAAGGACCTGGGCGAGGCCAAGGCCTACGACGCCATCCGCAAGATGAAGAGCAATGATGCGGCAGCGCGTCTCATCATGCGCCTGACCATCGCCATCGCCGGCGCGGACGGCAACTTCGACGACGACGAGAAGCGGGTCGCGCGCAAGATCGCCATGGAGCTTGGCCTCAGCCCGGCGGACTTCGAACTCGGCTAAGCGTGCGCAAGCTGGTCTTCCTGGATCTGGACGACACCCTCTTTCAGAGCCGCCGCAAGTGCCCGAGCACGGATGGACTGCAGCCCGTCGCCTATCTGCGCGACGGCACCTCGCATTCCTTCATGACGGCGAAGCAGCAGGCCTTGTGGCGGCTTCTGGAGGACAACGCGACCCTGATCCCCACCACGGCGCGGGACCTCGACGCCCTGCGCCGGGTGGATCTGCCCTTCCGGAGCTGGAGCATCATCGCCTACGGCGGGATCATCCTGACGCCGGAGGGCTTGCCGGACGCGCCCTGGCTGAAACGCATGCGCAAGGTCTCAGAGGGCGCCATCGTCGAGCTGGGTCTTCTACTGGGTGCCGCCGAGGACATGATCGAACGCGACGCCCTGGCGGTCCGCGTGCGTATCGTAGGGGACTTCGATCTGCCCTTCTACCTGGTCGCGAAGTACAAGGACGGCAAGGAGGCGGACCTGGACTACCTGCAGCACGAACTGCTCCAGCCCTTGACGGAAGCACGCCGCGACCGCCTTCGGCTCCACCGCAACGGCAACAACCTGGCGGTGATACCGCGCGCCCTGGGCAAGGAGCACGCAGTGCGCTACCTGAGCGAGCGGCTGCGCCAGGAATGGGGAGAACTCATGACGTTCGGCATCGGAGACAGCCTGATCGACGGGGCCTTCATGGCCGAGTGCGACTATGCCCTGACCCCAAGGGACTCCCAGTTGTTCAGCGAAACCCTCGGCAAGCCCCTGCTCTGATGCAACCCAGTAGGAGCGCCGCCCCGGCGCGACCTGCCCCGGCACCCGTGACATCGGGCGCGGCGAGGGCGCCGCTCCCACCCGCAGCTCAGCAGCGGTAGGGTGGACGAGCGCGAGCGAAATCCACCGCATCCCGCTCCGGCGTTGGTGGACAGCGTTGTGCTTGTCCACTACAGAAGGCAACCAGACGCAACACTGTTCGCCGCAAGAAACCCTGAGCAGGCACGAAAAGCCCGAAGAGGCAGAATACTGAAGACATGGAGGAGCCCGGCCTGATGTCCAAGCCATGCCGATCGACCGCGGATAAACCTCACTTTTGCGGCAGCTATCGCCCCAAGGACGTGCGCTTCCTGCTCAAGCCGATCAAGGTCCAGCCAACCGGCGTCGCCGAAAAGGAGCGGCTCATCCAGAGCGGCCGGCGCCACTACAGCGAGATGCTGAGCCGCGAGTCCCTCCCCTCCCCCAAGTACATGGAGGTCTTCCACCACGCCTTCGCCATGAGCCGCACCCGCATGGCGGAGGGTTTGCTGGATCTCGCGGCCATCATCACCGCACGTCGGCCCGACGAGATCACCCTGGTGTCGCTCGCCCGCGCGGGCACGCCGATCGGCGTCATGCTCAAGCACATCCTGGTCGAGTGCTTCGAGCGCGAGACACAACACTATTCGATTTCCATCATTCGCGATCGCGGCATCGACCAGAACGCCATCCGCTTCATCCTCGACGAGGCGGGCAGAGATCCAGCGGGGCTCCTCTTCGTCGACGGCTGGACCGGCAAGGGCGTCATCGCCCGCGAGCTGAGCGCGGCGGTCGCCGACTTCGAGCAGCATCACGGCGTCCGTCTGGACGCGAGCCTCTTCACCTTGGCGGACCTCGCCGGCGTCGGCATCGCGCCCAGTGACGAGGACTATCTCATCCCCTCGAGCATTCTCAACGCCACCATGTCCGGACTCATCAGCCGCTCGGTGCTCAACGAGCAGATCGGCCCCGACGACTTCCACGGCTGCGTGCTCTACGAGGAATTCGCCGCCAAGGACCTCTCGACCTGGTTCGTCGACACCCTGCTCGACGACGCTCGGGCGCGCATCCAGGCCGGCTACCGGCCCAGCGCCGTGCCGGTCGACCCGAGCCAGGCGCACGCACGCTCGACCAATCTCATCGCCGCCATCAAAGACCGCTTCGGCATCAGCGACGTGAACCTCATCAAGCCGGGCATCGGCGAGGCCACCCGGGTGCTGCTGCGGCGCGTGCCCGAGCTGCTGCTGATCCGGGACCCGCACCTCCCGGAGGTCGCCCACCTCCGCCAACTCGCCCAAGAGAAGTCCGTAAGGTGCGAGGTCGATCCGACCCTGCCTTACCAGGCCATCTCGCTCATCAGGGGGTTACCCGATGCTTAACGCCTACCGACTCGGCGCATCCCTGTACGTCCCCGTGACCCACAAGGACGTGCTGCCCATCGCCAACGGCATCAAATGGCCCGAGCTGCGCTCCGTTATCTTCTGCACCGAAGACGCCGTCGCCGCCAAGGCGCTCGGCGCCGGGCTCGACAACCTGCGCGCCTGCCTGCGGCAGATGAGCGCGACCTCGACGACCCTGCGCTTCGTGCGCGTGCGCAACCCCGAGATCCTCGGCTGGCTCACCGCCCTCCCTGGGGTCGAGAAGCTCGACGGCTTCGTCCTGCCGAAGCTCGACATCAACAACGCCGACGCCTACCTGGAACCACTCAGGGATACGCAGTTTCACTGCATGCCGACGCTCGAAACGCGCGACGTCTTCGAGCCCGCCCGCATGATCGCCCTGCGCGACTACCTGCTGGAAAGCAACCACCGGGAGCGCATCCTCGCCCTGCGCATCGGCGGCAATGACCTGCTCGCGCTCCTCGGCATCCGCCGCCCGCGCGACCGCACCGTCTACCGCACCCCGCTCGGCCACACCATCGCCAACCTGGTGACCGTCTTCAAGCCCTTCGGATTCCAACTCACCGCCCCCGTCTTCGAGCACATCGACTGCCCCGAGATCCTGCGCGAAGAACTCAGCGAAGACGTCGCCCACGGCCTCTGCGGCAAGACCGCCATCCACCCCGACCAGCTCGCCATCATCGAGTCCGGCCTAGAGATCTCCGAGGTTGAAGTCGAAACGGCGCAGCGCATCCTCAGCGAGGACCAAGCCGTCTTCAGGCTCAACGGCTCCATGTGCGAGGTCGCCACGCACAGCTCCTGGGCGCGCAACATCATCGAACGAAGCGCAATCGAATCCTGAGCCGAAGACGCCTGAGCTGAAGGCGCGCCTGCTGCGTCGTGATCGACCGCGCGCCTTGTGCGCCGGGTCTCAGTTCCGATGACCCGCGCCCTATCGGCCTTTTCCGAATCCGGGGCGTCGGTTGCGCCGACCAGCGCCATGGGCTAACGTCTTGCGCGCAAGCGCTGGCCGAATCGGCCAGGCTCCCCATGGACCTCTGCCGTCGGAGTCGCGGACATGAAGATGCTGCCGAAGGGCGCGAACGCACCGCTGGCGACCTCCGGAATCCTGCACGTGGATCTCCGCTGGAATGCGGCGCAGGGCGCACTCAATGCGGTCCACTTCGCGGTCGCGGAGGATGGCCGCGTCCCGAGCGACGCTTGCTTCATCTTCCATGGTCGGCGTCAAACCCCGGATGGTGCCGTTCGCATGGCCGCCTCCGCCCCTGGCCACTGCGGCTTCATCCTGCAGCTCGACCTGATCCCGCCCCAAATCCAACGCTGCGTCTTCGCCGCAGCCCTAACAGCTGGCGCGTTCCGCGAGCTGCAGGGGGCCGCCATCACCGCAAGCGCGGGCACGGGAGTCGAGGTCGGCTTCGAGCCGACCGGGGCCGATGAGCAGGCGCTCATCTTCGCCGAAGTCTACCGCCATCGCGATGCCTGGAAGTTTCGCGCCGTTGGCCAGGGGTTTCTCGGCGGACTGTCGTCGCTGGCCGAGCATTTCGGCGTTGCCGACATCGCTGCCGCGTTGCGAGCACCAGCGCCGGACGTCATACCGCCACCGAGCCCAGCGCCCAGCCGCGACGCCGCGCCGGATCCGACACCACAGCCGCCATCCTCAGACATCCCCAGACCCCGCTCCGGCGGTCGCCTTTTCAAGATCCTCGCGACCTTGGTCCTGGTGCTGGCGGCTGGCATCGCGGGCCTCTGGTACTTTCAGCCGTCGCTGCTGCAAGACCCGGCGGCACTCTGGAGCAAGTCCACGACCCTCATGCGGCAGCTACCCATGGTGTATCAGGAGCCGACCTGTGCCTGGACGGATGAGCAGGTGTTCGAGCGCTACCACGCGCTCGGTGAGAGCTACGTCAAGATCCTCACGCAGGTCGACGCGAGCAACAAGCGCTTGACCCGATTGCGCAATGATCTGATCGCATCCGAGCGCGGCTGCCCGGCCTCCTTCAACGACGACAACCGCCGCGAGATCGAGCGGCTGGAGCAACTGCCGGTCGCCGCTTGGAAGGACGAGTCCACTCAGCTCAACATCTGCGCCGGACTCATGATCAAGGGGCTCGAATCCTCGCTCAACGCGGAAGCCCGGCCCATCATCATCCAGCGGCTGGTCCAGGAGACCGATCGCGCCCGCAACCTAGAATCGGACCTGACCAACATCTCGCGCGATCTCGCTTATCTGCGTAACAAGGCCGAGCGCCTGGTGGAGGGTTTCCGGGACAACCTGGATGCCTGTCCGTGAGGAGTGGTCGGTGGGCAGTGGGCAGTTGTCGGACTCGCGCGGATCGCTGTTTCATCATGTTTTTGTCTTGTTTCATCGAAGAACAAGCATGCCAAGGGGCTCGAGTCTATGAAGCATTCTGAACGCCATATCGCGTCTCGAGCCGTCTGGGCGCTTTGCGCGGTCTGGCTGGCGTTGCCGGCTCCAGCCCAGGACAGCAGCTACAGCTCGCGCAATCCCAACCGCACCAATCCGACCGTCATCCTCGAAAACGAGATGACCAACATCCGCACCTCGAACGCCCAGCTCGGCGCGCGGATCCAGACGGCCATGGAGAAGCTTGAGGAGGTCGCCCGCCTGACCTCCGAGGACGAGAAGGAGCTGCAGGTCGACAACCTCTTCTTCACCCTGCGCGAGGAGGTGTACGGCGTCCTCAATAAGCTGGACCTGAATAGCGACTTCGCCGATGCGCTCAATCGCGCCAAGGAAGGAACCATCGTCCTCAAGAGCTGGTATGAGCGCCAGCCCCCGGACTACCCCAACCGCGATCAGAGCATCGCCCAGCTGGAGCGTGCCATCCAGGAATACGACATCGTCGACGAGCGGCTCAACCAGAGCCGCACCCTGGCCCAGGAAAAGCTCTCGACCATCATGCGCCAACACCGCGTCATCCTTCAGGAGATGAAGATCGGCAAGGTGCTGGAGGCGATCGCCGCCGCGCGCTCCGTGGTCGAGGGGCTGAACGACATCACCACCGCCATGACGGTGGTCGAGCAAAAGACCGAAAAGAGCCTGCAAACCTCGGTGCCCATCTCGAACTGAGCGCGGCACCCTCATCCATCACTCGACCACACATCACTCGACTCGATCACGAGGACATCATGAAAAAGGCGACACTCCTACTCACCGGCCTGCTTTCGCTCAGCCTCCTGCTCCCGCTCGCGCGTGCCGCCGAGCAGCCCGACATGGCCCGCCTCTTCCAGAAAGTCAATGCCGTCGCCGAGCAGCTCCAGGCCAATCTCGGGAGCCTGGAGAACAACATACAGGCCAGCCGCGACTCGATCGAGAAGGGCGGCAAGGTGCTCGACGACATGCTCGCCTCGGTATCCCGCGTCAACGAGAGCATGGCCGAGGACAGCGAGATCTGGAAGGAACTCGACGCCCTGCTCGAACTCTGGGAGCAGCGCCGCCAGGAGACGCTGCGGAAATCCGAGTCGAACCCGGCCTTCATGCCCATCGCGACCGCCTGGCAGAGCAAGCTCGACAAGGGCCGCGAGCTGCGCAATCAGATCAGCACCGAACGAGCGAATTCGCTCGCCCTGATGCGCTCGATCGAGGCGGATCGCGACATCGTGCTCGCCTACTACGAACTGGGCCAGGCCGACAAGGCGATCGAGGGGCTGCAGAAGGTCAGCGCCAACCTGGCAAGTCTCAACAAGAATATGCAGGCCATCGTCGAGACGGCGAACGACGCACAACAGGTGCCCATCTCTCAATGAGCCGATCTCTCCGATGAGCCGCCTGGGTCACCGCCGACAGCAGACCCCGCACCACGCGCGCGGCGCCTGCTTGGCGCTGCTCCTCGCCTTGCCCGCCGGGGCCGAGCCGCCAGCGCCACCCGCTCAACCCTCCGCGGGACAGGCCAATCCGAGCCTACCCCTGGCAGAGGTGCGACAGATGCTCGCCACCCTCGGGGAGCTGGACGCTCAGCTCACCGAACTCGCCCAAGGGGCGCTCGCGGACGCCGATGCCGCAACGACCCTGGACGAACGCCGCCGTTACGAGCGTCTCTACGGCGAAACCAGCACCCGGCTCGGCGAGCTGCGCGCCGTCCGACGCGATCTTCAGCGCCAGCTCGAGCAGCTGGAGGGACGACCGCTGGAGGCTGACGATGACGGATAGCGCAGCACCACCCATCCTCGCCCGTGCCGGCGGCCTCTTCTCCGAGCGCCAGATCACCCGCCCCCTGGTCGTGGCGATCCTGATCACAGTGCCGTCCTACCTGACCCTGTTTCGGCTCCTCGATCCCGCGATCCTGCCGCAGGAACTCGGCCGCTACCTGGGCAACGGCTACTGTCAGCTCATGATCGCCGTCTTCTTCACCACCCTGCTCTACGGGCTCCTGCAGTATCTCGGCCTGCTGGATGAGCACCGCCACCTGCAACGCTGGCTCGGGCTCGGCTCAGGACCGCAGTCCACGCGGCTCCATGGCTGGATCGGCTTCCTCTCCGGACGGCGCCATCAGGACGCGGACGGCGTGCCCGCCGCCCTGCAACGCTGGTACGGCAAGACCCAGGCACGCGAGGACTTCGTCCATCTGAGCGACTATGTGCTGACCGTGCGCGGGCTGCAGCACCAGCACAACTTCGCCCCCATCGGCTTTGCGATCTGGGTCCTGCCGCTGTTGGGCTTCATCGGCACCGTCATCGGCATCACCCAGGCGATCGGCGGGCTGGAGCAGTCGGTGGGCACCTCCGAGATCGCCGGCGACGGTCTCGGCAGCGTGCTGGGCGGACTCAGCTTCGCATTCGACACCACCTTCGTCGGCCTGGTCCTGGTGATTCCTGTGATGCTGCTGCTGCTCACCCTGCGGACGCGGGCGCAAAAGCTGGATATGGTCTACTACCAGATGCTGCTCGACCGCCTCTTTCACGAGACCGCCGACTGATGCGCCGCCGTCTCCCAGAGATGCCCGTCGCGGAGTTGAATCTGATGCCCTTCCTGGATCTGGTCTTCGCCTTCATCGGCATCCTGGTCGTCATCTTCGCCCTGCAGAAGACCCTGGAGCAGACCAGCGGCCGACCGCTCGCGATCGACGCCCTGGTGATCTGCGTCGCGGACGGTGAAGTGACGCTCTATGCCGACCCCAAGGCCGCGCCGGCGCGATACGCCGAGCAACAGTTTCCGGCGCTCTTGGACCAGCTCTCCGAGCAGGGTGAGGGCGTGCGCAATCTGGTGTTCGCCCTGACCGGCGCCTGCTTCGAGACCCGCCAAGCCTTCCAGGACGCCTTCGCCCGCTTCACCAGTCTCCTGCAGCGCAACCAGGACAAGCGTCTGGTCGTCAGGCTCGCCTACCGCCCCCTCTCAGGGAGGCCCGAGGCCGTAAGTGGACTGCTCGCCGATTGGCGGACGGCGGACGGCGCGGATGGAGACTGATGGGACCTCTGAGGGCGCCTTCCTGGATATCGCCACCAATCTCCTGGCGATCATCCTCATCCTGACGCTCTTCTCCCTGGTCTCGATCCAACAGGAGCGCCGCACCTCCACCAGCCCGACCGCCCGACCAACCTCCCTGGAACGCTTCGTGGAGCCCCAGCGCGACCTCTTTCCGCCCTTCTCCGTCTTCTATTTCGTGCTCTCCGAGCGCGTCGTGCGCTGGGACCAAGAGGCCGTGGTCGAGGCACTCTCGGCCGCGCCCGACCTCACCTCCGGATCCACCGCGCAAGGCCGTTATCAATGGCTCCCCGAGCCGCTGGTGACCCGTGACCTGGATACCTTCCAGCTACGCTTCTTTCTCGACCAAGCGGCCGTCCAGCGCCAGGAGCCCGCCTTCCCGGAGTCGCGAATCGACGCCTTCATCGCCGAGCTGACCGCCGCCCATACCGCCAACCGCGCCGCCCCGGTCTTCCTGGTCTATCCCGACGGCATGGAGACCTTCGCGCCCCTCTACGAGCGGCTGCAACAGTCGGACCTGAGGTTTCGCTGGTTCACCCAAGCGGTCGATGCCCCCCTGCTGCTCGGCCGGCATCCAGCCCAGTTCACCGATCATGGCATCTATTGGTAAACCATCCGCAAACGTGCCGGGAGACACCCGAGGCAGGCCGCTCTTCGCGGCACTCAGTCTCTTGCTCGCGGCACTGGCGCTGGTCTGTCTTTGGGGTCTGATCGCCGGCGCCCCCCAGGGCGATGCGGACGGCGCTGGCGACGCGCTCGCACGCCAAAGGGCGCTCGCGCAATGGGAGGCACTCTGGTCCGATCTCGCCGCGTGCGGTGAGGCTGCCCTGCGGCCCGAACTCGGCGATACCTCGCTGCGCGCGGCCGGAGATACGGTCTTCATGCGCTATCGCAACCTCTGGGGCCAGGTCGACGAGGACGCCCGTCATGGGCTCCAGATGGCCGCCCTGAGCAGCGATCCCCAACGCAAGCTCGACCTGCTGCGACCGCTCGTGAGCACGGCCGATCCCCTGACAGGCTTTCGCGCGCTGCTGGAGATGGCCAGGGTGCAGCTGCGGCTTGGCGCGCTCGAGCCCGCCAGGGAGGCCGCGCAGCGCGCGCTGGCGGTCCCCAAGGTACCGCCACGCATCCAGGCGGACGCCCATTTCATCCTCGGCGTCATCGCCTGGGAGAAGCAATCGCTCGACACGGCCGAGACGGCTCTCGGACGGGCCGTGGCCGCCGATCCCGGCTTCTGGGACGCCCGCCAGCTGAGACTCCTGGTGCTGGCCCGGCAGATCGGCCGCCCGCGGCAGGGTGTCGCCGCCTGTCTCGACCGCACCCGACAGATGATCCTCGACCTGGGCGCCTTGCCGGTCCTGGCGCAGGATCGCACCCAGTTCCGCGATATCGCCGATCGCTTCGCGGCCCAGGGCGACCTGACCAATCCGGCCTTCGCACTGCTCGCCGGACTCGGTTATCGCTGGGCCGGCGACACCGAGCGCGCCCGCATCACCCTGGCCGGCGCCCTTACCACAGGCGGGCGCCTGCCCGCCGAGTGTGAGCAACAAATCATTGAAAAGGCGGACGCCTGGCTGGACGGGCAGCCGACCGAGGACAGGCCATGACGACCATCCTCGTCATCGGTCTCTGGTCATTCATCCTGGGCCTGGCAGCCTGGCGCCCTGACGGAGCAGGACGCCGCAACGCCCGCTGGGCCTTGACTGGCGTGATGGCTGCGCTGCTCCTATCGCCGTTTTGGTGGGACTGGGCGCGCGGCAATCCCACCATGGCCGGTCCCGAGACGGCCTTCGTCAGCGTCTGGATCCTGGTGCTCCTGCCGATCCTGGCACGGCGCATGGACGGCGCCACGCTCGGCGCCACCCTCTATCGCGGACTCATAGCCGCAGCCGCGCTCGGCACGGCGCTGGATGCGAGCCAACTAGCACTGAGCGCCCTACCCCCCGAAGACCTGACAACCTGGATCGCCACCGCGCTCTTGCTCGGCACCCTCACCACCCACTTCGCCGCCGGTCTCGGGCTCTGTCTGCTAGCCATCCCCAAGGACTTCCCCTGGGACTATCCCGCCTGGTTCGCCGGACTCCTGCTCATGCACCAAGCGGCCACACCCATCCCCATCGCACTCGACATCGGCGCCGCTCAAGGCATCTTCGCGGTCGCGACCGCGCTCGGAATCGCCGGGCTCGTCCGCGCGACCCCTTACGGCAGGAACGACGGATGCTCATCCAAGGATCATGATCTCAGCGATCCCTCTTGAGGATCCCACAGCTGCGCGA
Organism: Thiorhodococcus mannitoliphagus; assembly: GCF_010915725.1. Taxonomy (GTDB): domain Bacteria; phylum Pseudomonadota; class Gammaproteobacteria; order Chromatiales; family Chromatiaceae; genus Thiorhodococcus; species Thiorhodococcus mannitoliphagus. The sequence continues at coordinate 2,333 of NZ_JAAIJR010000043.1, read as the reverse complement.
CCGCTCAAACTGCCCGCAGCCACGCGCCCTTCGGCCGGGTAAGAAAGTGTCCATCACCAATTCCCCCCCTTTCGCAAAGGGGGGCCAGGGGGGATTGGGAGCGGCATCGTTCGGGCCTCGATCATCCTTTGATCCAACCGCGTGATCGGTGGGAGCGGCGCCCCGTCGCGACGGGCACTCGATGCGGCCTATCCTGCCAAGGGTCTCAAGATACCCCGTTACGTCGTCAACGCTGTGCTCCACAAGACGCTTGCCGACATGTGCCCTCAGATCGCGTTCTGCGTGCCGCACATACCAGGGCAGCGCGGATGCTTTGACGCCCGATTTCCTTGCGTAATCAGAGAAGTTGCCTCAGAAGCGCTGAACAGCCCCGTTCGACGTTGTGTGCTCACCCGCCATCTGCTAGCGTCTCCCTAAGGGGTTTAGGGCATTCGCCCCGTACACGACGAGCGCTCACCCTCACCACCCTTTTTCGATTACTCGGAGACAGAGTAACGCTAATGGATAATCCATTGCCGACCATTAAGACTGGATCGCAAGGTCCCTACGTCAGTTATTGCCAGAATCTGCTCAACGCGCGATTGACCGGGCAGAGATGCCTCTGGGTCGATGGCATCTTCGGCCCGAAGACCGACGCAGCAGTGAAGCGCTTCCAGATGATGCGCCAGCTACAAATCGATGGGGTCGTTGGCACCCTGACATGGACTGCTCTCGAGGCCGGCCCCCCGCCAATTAAGAAGCGCCCGAAGGTCTTCGCACCGGTGCCAGAATCCGGAGGGCTCTAGTAAATAGTGTGCGAATAAGGGGACAGGTTTATTTATTCGCGAGAAACCCGATTTTGGATCAGAACGGGAACAGTATTGACGTTCGGGGGCCTTGATCATCGTTTCGCCCAAAACCCTAAATTATGGTAGGGTATCGCAAAACATACCAATATAAATCAGCGTGTTACGCCTGTGCTTCAGCCGTCAGTCCCGCAGGTGGACCAATCGATGATCAAGGCCCGTTCGGGGCTTCCCCCGCTCCGCCGAGGAAGCCAAATTGAGAATAAATCCGTTCGCTTTTTCACCGCCTTTTTCCATCCGCCGGTGAACTCGTTCTCTCCCGTTCCCACAGCGGAATTCCCACCCACCCATGGAATACGCTCTGAAAAGGGCTCCAGGCGCTTAGCTGCGGCGCCTGGCAAGAGGTGCCGAAGCTGAGTCCTCGTCGCGTGCGCTGGCGTGACGCTCCGGAAAACGGGTCTGACCAGGATAGGTGCAAATTTCTGCAAGCTCGGTCAGCGAAAAAGGGGGCCGATTTAATTTAATGCTATGCTCTTGCGGACAGTCGCTTACGACGTCGGAGGGAAGCATACCAAGAATCGGGCGCCTCGTTTTTCCAAGCTATCCACACTATGTCGTGCAGCGCGGACACAACAGGCAGGTACTGTTTGCCGAGGAGGCGGACTATCTTTGCTGCCTCGAGACGCTGGAAACCTTCAAGAAAATCTATGACATGAACGCCTATGGATTCCGCTTGATGACGAATCACGCCGTCTGATCTCTACCCCGGCGAGGTTGTCGCTTACTCACCTTTCACCGCGATGTCGAGTTGAATCCCGCGCGCGCGACAAGGCCATATTAACTATCGCAGCAAGATGATCAAGATGACAAATAAGAAAAATTCTCCACCTATAAGAATCTCTGAAGCCATTTTACGTGTAGCTGAACCACTTATTAGAAAATACCCTAAGCGTGAACGAATTTCCGCAGCAATTGAATTAGCTATGTTTTCTTGGAACGCATCACTAATAACCGAGATCGATAGAGAAGAAATAGAGAAAAATTTAATTGAAAGTATGCCAGGCAAACTTAATGCAACAGAGATTGCCGCGACAATGCAACAAACAGATATCTTGATTAAGAGAAAGAAAGAGCTTTATCCTGAAGTAGACTATTTAATAGTCAATCACAGCCTATCATTTGAGGATAGCGGGCGAATAACATTGAACGTAAACACAATCGCGCAATAAGAGTGCTTCACATTGCGCAAACGTCCGCGCAAGAAAATGCGCCAGTAGTGGCCTAAACAGGCACTGATCATCCTTAAGAAAGCGCCCATCAATTGTTTCCCGATGCGAGCGATGCCGCCCGAAATCCTGCCTAGCCCCCCTTTGCGAAAGGGGGGAAGTTGTTGATGGACCCTTTCCTTAGGTCCAACCGCATGATCGCTGGGAGCGGCGCCCCCCCGCGATCGCGCGACCCACGCGGCGGGGCGCCGCTCCCACGTCGCTTTTGCTGGGGGATGCACGGTGTCGACTCCACCCACGGGACGGCCCGAAGATAAACGCC
>NZ_JAAIJR010000439.1 GCF_010915725.1 Thiorhodococcus mannitoliphagus | reverse complement strand
TCGGGGCGTGTCATGGCACGCATGGTCAGCGCAGGGGGCATGGTCGTGATCCTCGCGGTGGTGGGCGTTGGGCGATCAGCAGTCCTGGGGCCAAGGAGAGCCCCCTCGGAGCGGGCGGAGGCTCATGGAGCACCGCGGCGCGCCCCCAGGCGCTCGACCGCCTTGGCGGTCGTGCGTTTGCGCTGCGCGATGTGCGCACGCCGGGCCTCAGCGTGCGCGCTGGCCGGTGTCGGCTGCGGCGGCACGGCACGCAGGATCAGGGCGCGGAGTGCCCGCAGCTGCTGGCGGGTCGTGGCCTCCTCGGTCTGCGGCAGGGCCACCACGGTTCCGGTCAGCCGCTTCGGGGTGCGCGCGTCCTGCGGTGCCGGCAGCAGGTGGCGCACCGCCTCGGCCGCTAGCCGTCCGGCGGCGACCGCACGCTGGGCAGCCTCGGTCCGCTGTCGGGGATCCCAACCGAGCGAGAGCCGCCACTGGGGCGCTTGCCCTTGCCGGCGCCGCTCGGCCACCAGGCGCTCGTAGGCGGACTTGAAGGCCATGCGCGCGCCGACGCGGTCGCCGCGCTC
>NZ_JAAIJR010000438.1 GCF_010915725.1 Thiorhodococcus mannitoliphagus | reverse complement strand
CGACGCAGATAGTCCAGCAGACGATCCTTGTAATCGATGAAGGCCGCGCGCTCGGCCCGACGCAGATCGAGCCCTCGGGCCAGTCCGGCCATGAAGTCGCGGGCATTGTCGGCAAGGTCGCTAAAGACCCGGGTGATGTCGCGCAACAACAGGTGCGCCTTGGCGCTATCGAGCCCGGCCTCGCTGTCCTGAGTGTCGAGCAGTGCGCGCAAGGCACGCAGCTGGCTGGCGATGTCGGCTAGGGCCACCGACTGCAGGGCGCCATGATGTCCCAGCATGCGCTCATACGTCTCCAGGGCGGCTTGGGCGGCTTCGCCCTCGCGCGTGATCTGGTAGAGATAACGGGCGCGATAGAAGTCCTCCACCGTGGTGACCCGGCTGGTGTCGGGCTCGGCCTGGAGGTTACCCCACTCCACCAGTTGGCCGAGCGCGGCCTGGACGGCGTCGAGGTCGAGCCGCCGGCCGTCACGCGAGGCGCGTTCGAGCACGTCCTCCGGGCGCAGGTGGACCAGGAAGTGTTCCTTGGCTTCGGAGAAGGCCCGCATCAGGGTCCGGTAGAGATC
>NZ_JAAIJR010000437.1 GCF_010915725.1 Thiorhodococcus mannitoliphagus | reverse complement strand
CAGGCTGTGGGTGAGTCGCTTCGCCTTGGCTAGATGTGCGCACAGGCGCTCGGAGAGGTCCGCCTCCTCGGCGATCGTCTCCAGGCGCGCAAACACGGCCCCTAAGCGCGTCTGCAACTGCTCGGGCGTTTGCGCCTGTCCCTGTTGGAGTTCGTAGGGATGATCGAACTCGCTGAGGGCGCCGATCAGGGCTTTCGCCTCAGCGCGCCGCGCCTGGGCGCGCTCATGCGCGCGACTGGCCTGGACGTCGGCGCTCAGCGCCTCATCGATGCGCGCGGCAAACGCCGGCGGGCGTCCCGGGCCATGGCGGCGGCGATGATAGGCCTGCTCGGCGGCGCATGCGCCTTGCCAGCGTACCTTCGCCTCAGCCGCCGCCGTCTCGGCCTGTTGCTCCGCGCGCTTCAGCGCGAGGCTCATTGCCTGGCTGACCTCATGCTGCAGATGAAACAGATCCGTGGAATGATGCGCGCCCAGATCGCGCTCGACATGCGCCAACAACCCCTTGGCCTCATCACTGGTGCCTTGCACCACGCTGACGTTCAGCCCCGCAAGCCCGCTTTCGAGCGCC
>NZ_JAAIJR010000436.1 GCF_010915725.1 Thiorhodococcus mannitoliphagus | reverse complement strand
CGCCACGATCCCGGGCTTGTCCAACAACCGGTTCAGATCGTCGCTCGCTTCGCTCGGACGATCTAACCTTATTCGTTGGCGCATGTCGAGCGCGATCTGGGCGCGCATCATTCCACGGATCTGTTTCATCTGCAGCATGAGGTCAGCCAGGCAATGAGCCTCGCGCTGAAGCGCGCGGAGCAACAGGCCGAGACGGCGGCGGCTGAGGCGAAGGCACGCTGGCAAGGCGCATGCGCCGCCGAGCAGGCCTATCATCGCCGCCGCCATGGCCCGGGACGCCCACCGGCGTTTGCCGCGCGCATCGATGAGTCGCTGAGCGCCTACGTCCAGACCAGCCTCGTGCATGAGCGCGCCCAGGCGCAGTGCGCTGAGGCGAAAACCCTGATCGGCGCCTTCAGCGAGGTCGATCATCCCTATGAACTCCAACAGGGACAGGCGCAAACGCCCGAGCAGTTGCAGACGCGCTTAGGGGCCGTGTTTGCGCGCCTGGAGGCGATCGCCGAGGAGGCGGACCTCTCCGAGCGCCTGTGCGCACATCTAGCCAAGGCGAAGCGACTCACCCACAGCCTG
>NZ_JAAIJR010000435.1 GCF_010915725.1 Thiorhodococcus mannitoliphagus | reverse complement strand
AACCGACCCGAGCCGCGTCCACTCGCCGCGTTGCTCGATGATCTCTCAAGCCGCCTAGCGATGGCCGATCCGGCCGTGCGAGAGGAAGTCACCCGGCTGGTTCTGCGCTACCTGGAAAATCCGCCTGCGGGGGCGCGGATCGCCAAGGCGATCGAGCTCTTGCTGGGGCAAGATGAGGATCCGCCGACATCATCCTGAGGGCGTTCGAGGACCGACACTGCGGTCTAAGCGCGCTAACCGATTGATTAAAAAGTGCGTCTTACCCGTCACCAAGCGTAAGCGCTTGGCACACCCCGAAACGATGTGCAAAGCGCACACAGACAACGCCTTGACATCAGAAGTCAATCATGCTTCACTTCGGGGAAACGACGTCTGTGGGTCATCCTCTACGCACTCGGATGCCCCGTCGTCGAACGCGACGATGCGGTCGAAGCCAGCGCCCTACCGGAGAGGTCATCACACCGCATCCATTGAGCCGATTGCCACCGCCGAGGGACGTCGCATGCGACACCCTCCTTGCACGTCGTCACGGACCCGTGTGTGACGGGAGACTTCGATGAGAACGCTCGACTTA
>NZ_JAAIJR010000434.1 GCF_010915725.1 Thiorhodococcus mannitoliphagus | reverse complement strand
CCGCCCATTGTCGAGGTCAGTCTGCTCAACCCGCAGCTCACACCCGAGCGGCTCGGCGGCAAGCAGTTGATCCTGGATCTCAAGGCCATCGACGAGCAGGGGCGGCGCTACAATATCGAGATGCAGGTCCGCCGCTTCGCGGCCTGGAGCACGCGCGGGATGCTCTACCTGTCGCGCCTGTTGAGCGATCAGCTTGAGGCCGGGGAGGACTACCGCCGCCTCAAGCCGGTGATCGGGATTCATCTGCTCGACTTCACGCTGTTCGCCGCCCCGGAGCAGGCCGATCAGGCGCTCTGGTGCTTCGAGATGCGCGACCGCGCGCGTCCTGAGGTCCGCCTGGGGCGAGAGCTGCAACTGAACATTGTCGAACTGCGCAAGGCCGACCGGCTGGGGCAACTGTCCGAGCGGTTGTCGGCCTGGATTGCCTATTTTGAGCATTGGCGGGAGGACGCGACCATGAGCACACACCCCTATGCCCCGGTGCAACGGGCCATCGAGAAACTGCGGGCGCTGAGCGCCGACGAGGAAACGCGCTACTGGGCCGAGGCGCGCGCGAAAGCGCAGAGCGACGAGGCCACCTTGCTG
>NZ_JAAIJR010000433.1 GCF_010915725.1 Thiorhodococcus mannitoliphagus | reverse complement strand
CTCTGGGTCTGGAGCAGCGTCCGGGTGGTCTCGGGCTCGGGGAAGTGGAGATTGAGACACACCAGCAGGTTGTGCGGAATGCCGCGCGCCCCCGAGAAGGGATCACTCAGATAACGGGCGGCCAGACCGAAGTGCAGCCGATCGGGAAAACGCTTGACCGACAGGGTCTGCACCCGGCACTCGCCCAGCGTCAGTCCCTGGGCATCGACCTCGATCCCTTGATCCGGATCCAAAAACTGCTCGCGCAGGATGCGGGTCGGATCGGCCTCGGGTGTCACCCGCTCGCGCCAGGTCGCCTCTGGCCCCCAGTTGAGCAGGCTGCTCATGAGCCGGACCAGATCCCCGGCCATGACCGGACGGGGCTGAAGTCCGACGGTCGCCAGCACCTGCTCGGTGCTCGCGCGCAGATCGAGCGCGGCCTGATGCGCGGCGGCGCTCGGCAAGGGACCCGGGAGCGGCAGCTTGACGGTCACCAGGACCTGAACATCACGCACCCGGGTCTCGGATTGACGGATGAGTGGAGCACTGACACCAGCGCGCAGAAAGGCCGCCCGCTCGGCGGTCGCGGCCCGCAGCAGTGGATGACG
>NZ_JAAIJR010000432.1 GCF_010915725.1 Thiorhodococcus mannitoliphagus | reverse complement strand
GTCACCGGCGGTGAGCTGTGCGGGGGCGAGTTGGTGACACCTCCCTATCTGGGCGAGACCGGCAACGAGCCCTGGGAGCAGTTCTCCGGCATCGGCGCCGCCTGCATGCAGATCAGCGTGGACCTCGACTGCACCAGTTTCAACGAAGGCCAGATGGATTGCTGGACCGATCCCGACGGTGTGACGCACTGTCCCGAGAATCCGGGTGACCTCGACAACTGCGCGGTCCTCGACGCCGATCCTAACTGCCGACAGGTGAGCCGCCACTGTGCCGAGGAAGCGACCGGGAGAAGTGGCGTTTGCTACGTCGATCAGCTCGTCTACGACTGCGGCACCGACCAGGAGATCGCCGGCATCGAGCGCACCTCGGAGCTGGATTGCGGCGGGGAGATCCGCTGTCTGGGCGATGACTGTGTGGTGATCGAGCCGGAGTCTTCCAATGATTTCGACGAGGCGGTCGCCGCGCTCAACGCGGCGGAGATGGTCTCGCTCGATGCCGACTGCACCACGGGGAGTTGTCAGGTCTTCAAGGGCGAGGCGCTCGAGTGCAAGCGCGCGGTCGGCGGCATCGTCAACTGCTGCGAGCGCCC
>NZ_JAAIJR010000431.1 GCF_010915725.1 Thiorhodococcus mannitoliphagus | reverse complement strand
TGCCCGATGGCTCGTACCTCGCCAAGTTGTATCCTAACGCCGCTGATCGGCGCCGTGATCGTCACGGCCTGCTGGTACGCCTGATCGAATACACACTCGATGACCCGCAGCGTCCCGGCAAGACGGAGCGTCATCGGTTGCTGACCACCTTGCTTGATGCCGACTTGGACCCGGCCCGCACCCTGGTGTGCCTGTACCATGAGCGCTGGGAAGAAGAAATCACCTTTGACGAACTCAAGACCCATCAGCGCGAACGCCCCGTGCTGCGCAGTCAGACCCCCGCCGGGGTCGTGCAAGAAGTCTACGCCTTGATGCTCGCGCATTATCTGATCCGGGCGCTGATGCAGGAGGCGGCCGCAACCCAGAACATCGACCCGCAGCGCATCTCCTTTACCGGTGCACTCAAGATCCTGCGCTGCCGCTTGCCCGAGTGCCCGACCGGGCCGCGGAGGATTCAGCAGTGGTACCAGCGCCTCGTGCAGGAAGTCGCCGAGGAAATCCTCCCGCCGCGCCGTCACCGGATCAATCCCCGCGTCATCAAACAAAAGATGAGCAAATGGCCCAAGAAGCGGGCGCACCACCGACATCCTCCTCA
>NZ_JAAIJR010000430.1 GCF_010915725.1 Thiorhodococcus mannitoliphagus | reverse complement strand
AACACGCGCAACTGGGAGCCCGACACCACCGTCTTGCTCAATCCCGGGAAACCTCTGAAAACGGAGGCCAAAGCCACCTCAAACACCGCATGAAAAATGCGACAACTGTCTTGACACCCGCCGCAAACGCCTTGAGCAGCTCGAAAAAATCTGTGGCTACTTCCACAACAATGCTCATCGGATGGACGACGCGACCTATCTTGAGCACGGCTTTCCGATTGCCTCAGGCGTGATCGAAGGCGCTTGCCGATGCGTCGTCAAGGATCGCATGGAACGCTCCGGGATGCGCTGGGTGATGTCTGGCGCACGTGAACATGCGCTGCATCGCGCTGAGTGACCTCTGGGACGCGTTCAAGGCTTTCCGTATCCAGCGCGAACCCGTCGCCTCTATCCAGGATTCGCCGCAAATGATGCCGATTTCACCCAGGCAATTGCGGCGTGACGGGCGCGGGAGGCGGGTTGCCCCCGTTAAGGATGCTGGCTTGACCGTAGAGCAATTCAAGAAACTGCTTTGATGCCAAAAGGCGCTAACGAATAAGGTTAGATCGTCCGAGCGAAGCGAGCGACGATCTGAACCGGTTGTTGGACAAGCCCGGGATCGTGGCG
>NZ_JAAIJR010000042.1 GCF_010915725.1 Thiorhodococcus mannitoliphagus | reverse complement strand
GAAAGCGTCATCGAATGGACGGAAGACTGGAAACGCCAAGGGCTGGAGGAGGGCCGGCGGCAAGGTTGGCAGGAGGGTTGGCAGGAGGGCCGGCAGGAGGGCCGACAGGAAGGTGAATGCAGCCTGCTCGAACGCCAGTTGATCAAGCGTTTCGGTCCGCTCGACGTGGCCACTCGGGCGCGATTACGGGCGGCCGGCACCGAGCAGTTGGAAGCTTGGGCCGAGCGGATTCTTGACGCCAATCGGCTCGATGATGTGTTCAACACTAACGATTGACGCATCGAGTCATCATGAGGGCGCTGTTCGATGCAACCCAATCTACATGACGCTGATCGCCTGCGTTGGCTGGAGCAGCAAGTCCACTTGCTCCAAACAGGCCGTTTGGAGGCCCTGGATATCGAGCACCTCACCGAAGAGCTAGAGGCCGAGATGGGCAATGAGCGTCGTGAACTGTATCGACGCCTACGGATTCTGATCGGTCATCTGTTGAACTGGCACTATCAACCCGAGCAACGTTCGTCGAGCTGGGCCGGGACGATCCGCGCCCAGCGCAAGGATATCCTCAAGCTGCTCAAGGGTTCGCCCAGCCTGAAGCGCTTCATTGAGGAAGAAATCCGCGAGGCTCATCAGGACGCCGTCGATCTGGCGAGTTTCGAGACCGGCATCGACACTGCCAACTTTCCCGCCGATTGCCCTTACAGTGTCGATGACTTATTGGACGCCAATTATTGGCCCTGAGCCGGCAGGCAGGAACTACAGCCATATGAGTTCGATCCGCCACACCGCCCCGCTGAGCTGTGCAATCAGCGACAACCAGCTCGTCATCGGCGGCTTCCCCATCACCCGCCTGACCGAGCGTGTCGGACGCACGCCCTTCTATGCTTATGACCGTGCCCTGATCAGCGCGCGCATCGCCCAGCTACGCCAAGCCATGCCGGATCAAATCCATCTGCATTACGCGATCAAGGCCAATCCCATGCCGGCCGTGGTCCAACATCTGGCCGGCCTGGTCGATGGATTCGACGTGGCCTCCGGTGGCGAATTGAAGACCGTGCTCGACACACCCATGCCGCCGAATCAGATCAGCTTTGCCGGTCCAGCCAAGAGCCCCATCGAGCTGCGCCAAGCCATTGCCGCCGGCATCGTGATCAATCTGGAATCCGAACGCGAGCTGCTGGCGGCGGTTCAGGCCGGCGAGGCACTGGGCATCCGGCCCAAGGTCGCGGTGCGCGTCAATCCGGATTTCGAGTTGAAATCCTCCGGGATGAAGATGAGCGGCGGCCCCAAGCAGTTCGGGATCGATGCCGAGCAGGTACCCGCCGTGCTCGGCAGGATGAAGACCATGGATCTCGAATTCATTGGATTCCATATCTTCTCCGGTTCACAGAATCTGCGCGCGGAGGCGATCTCCGAGGCCCAGGAGAAAACGCTCGAACTGGCCATGCGCCTGGCCTTGGAGGCGCCCGCCCCGGTCCGTGCGCTCAATCTCGGCGGCGGCTTCGGCATCCCCTACTTCCCCGGCGAGCAACCACTGGATCTCGCCGCCGTGGGCGCGCGTCTGTCCGAACTCCTGCCAGCGGCCCGGCACGCGCTGCCGGATACGGAGTTGATCATCGAACTCGGGCGCTTCATCATCGGCGAGGCCGGGGTGTATGTCTGCCGGGTCGTCGAGCGCAAGCTCTCGCGCGGTCAGGTGTTTCTGGTCACCGATGGCGGATTGCACCATCATCTGGCCGCCTCGGGAAACTTCGGGCAGGTCATCCGCAAGAATTATCCGGTGCTGGTCGCCAATCGGGTCGAGTCGGGCGACGAACCCGAAACGGCGTCCGTGGTCGGCCCGCTCTGCACCCCACTCGACCTGCTGGCCGATAAAATGCTGCTCGGTCACGCCCGTGAAGGCGATCTGATTGCCGTCATGCAGTCAGGGGCTTACGGCTTGACGGCAAGTCCGACAGCCTTCCTAGGACATCCGCCCCCGGTCGAGGTGCTTGTCTGAGATCGATTTCGACCACTCATCCGCCAGATTTCAGGTTCTCTGTTCATCGAGATTGGAGCCGGAAGGAACGCCCATGCCCTTGATCGACATCATCGCCGGTGCGCGGCCGAATTTCATGAAGATTGCGCCCATCATCCGCGCACTCGAAGCACGCCAGACTACCGGCGGCACGCTTCGCTATCGTCTGGTGCATACCGGTCAGCACTATGATGCCCGGATGTCGGGTGACTTCTTCGCGCAACTCGGGATCCCGGAACCTGATGTCAATCTGGAGGTGGGCTCGGGCAGCCAAGCGGAACAGACCGCCGCGATCCTGACCCGCTACGAACGCCTGCTGCTGGAAGCGCCGAGCCACTTGTGCCTGGTGGTGGGCGACGTGACCTCGACCATGGCCTGCGCCATCGCGGCACAGAAGCTCTGCATCCCGGTCGCCCATGTCGAGGCCGGGATCCGCTCGGGCGACTGGACCATGCCCGAGGAGATCAATCGGATGGTAACGGATGCCATCACCAACTGGTTTTTCACCACCAGTGAAGTGGCCAACGCCAATCTACGCCGGGCGGGCATCGAGGACGAACGGATCTTCTTCGTCGGCAACACCATGATCGACAGCCTACTGGCCAATCTGCCACGTCTGCGCCAGCCGCCCTTCTGGGGGGAACTGGGCTTGCAGGCCGGCGGCTATTTCGTGCTGACGCTGCATCGTCCAGCGAATGTCGACCAGGGCGAAGGCTTCGCGCGCCTGCTGGCGGCGATCAGCACCGGGACACGCGGTTTGCCGGTGATGTTTCCGGTACACCCACGCACGGCTAAGACCCTGCGCGAACTGGTCGAGGTGCCGCCGAACGTCCGGCTGGTCGATCCACAGCCCTATCTGGAATTCAATTATCTGGTGCGCTCGGCCAAGGCCGTGATCACGGATTCCGGCGGCATCACCGAGGAAACCACGGTGCTGGGCGTGCCCTGCCTGACCCTGCGCGATTCGACTGAACGCCCCGAAACGGTGAGCATCGGCACCAATGAGCTGATCGGCACCGACCCGGCCAAACTCGGACCAGCGTTGGACCGGCTCTTTGCCGGTGAATGGAAACAGGGCGCGATTCCGGAGAAATGGGACGGCCAAACCGGCCCGCGCATCGCAGCGATTTTGGAACGCTTGTTCACGGACGCTGCCGAATCGAAATCTGTTTAGCCTGAGCGTCAAGGCTGAGTTCGATGAGTCCGCTCTGTGTGACCGACACGGTTTCCTGACGGTCGCCAAGGTCGACCTCGAACTGATCACCGATAGATACACCGGTAACCAGTAACCGCGTCTGCTGGCCCGGAATAGCCAATCGGACCGGCTCCATAAAATGGCCGATGTCGAAGAGCAGCAGACTATTATCCGTATAGGCCGCAAGCGCCTCGCCACTGTTCAAGCGTAAGGGCTCGACAGGCTTCGGATTCGCTCCGCGCAGACTCGGGGTCAAGGCGATCAGGAATCGATCCAGCCGATTCGGCTGTGTGGGCTGGATCTCGATCCGCCAGAGCCCATTGTCGAACCAACGGGCCTTCAGCGAGTCCTGGCCAAAATTGATGCCATCGAGCACCTGATCGTCGCCATCAGCCTCGACATAGTACTCATACCCCTTCCCGCCTACGAGTCGGGTCACCGCCTCCTTGGGTGCCAATCGCACCAGATCCAGCTTACCGCGCCCATTGACCATCGACAGGCGTGCAGACGGACTTTCCAGGATGCCCGCGTTCTCGTTCCCCAACTTGACACGCAGATCCGGGATATCTGGCCGTTGCGGCAGGTGCAACAACCACTTCTTGGTATAACCGGGATCGGTTGACTCGACCGTGTCGAACACGAAGACACGATCTTCATCGAGTAGATAGAGCAGTGCGCGCGTGACTTGCGCAACCTTGCCGCCTCGGTCTTGGCTATCGTAGTCGCTGTTGTCATAGGCCCCGGTGAGATCGGCCTCGACATACAACAGACGGTCGTCGATGAGCTGATAGGTACGGATCACACCTCCTTCGTAGTGCCGCCCCTGACCGATTTGGGCCAGCCAATCCGCGACGCCCTGAACCGAGCTCCCAGTCGGCATGACGATCCGCTGTCCGCCGTCGATGACGTTGCGCTCGACGAGTGGCGATGGATGGATGCGCTCATTTGGACGCAGCACCAGCAGCGAGTTGCGTGAGACCGTGCGAATGCCGTAGTAGAGCCGATTGGGTGCCGCAATATCGCCCCGATAGGTGGCATTGCTGATCGCCAGTGGCGCGCCCTTCAAGAGCGTGAAGTGACCGGCGTCGTAGTGACCGTGATGCGTGAGGCTATGGCCGGCACGCAGGGTCAGCAGGGTGTCGTCCGCTCCCCAACCGCTACGCGCCACGATCTGATTGAACGCCTTCGGCCCAAACCAGTCAGCGCTGGGCAGCACCGTCTTCAAGCCATCCAGCGTGCCTGATGTAACAGATGCCAGCGGCCACACTGTCGGGTCGTTGAAGAGCTGGAAGCCCCAGCGATAGTCACGATAGTAACTCTCGGTTCCATGTCTGGCTTCCAGCCAGCGCGAGTAGCTCGATAGCACACGACTGCGCGTGAGCTGGACGATGAGATCGATGACCCGGCGCGTTTCGTCCTTTAGATCGACCCGGGGGCCTTCGTCGCCTGTCAGCTCGACGCGCCCATCCGGGCGGGTCATGTAGAGCGTCCAGAGCCCGACGCGTTCGAGCGCCTTGCGGATCTCGGGGGCGTACTGCGTCTCCTCGAAGCCATTGAGATAAGCGGCGGCAGCCAGCGTCAGTATGAAGGCGCGCGAATTGATCCAATAATTGTAGCCTTCGGGCCAACCTTCCGTCAGTCTGAGCGCAGCAATGGCCTCGCGGAAATGGGCTTGGCTACGGCGGATCAACTCCTGCTGCTCGGGGTTCTCCGGATCGATCGCGATGGCGATCAGCCAAGCCGTCGACGCCAGCGAGACCCGGCCATGCCACAGCGACGGGCCGCGACCGTCGAGCAGCTCAAGATAGCGGGGTAGCAGGTCGAGCAGTCGGGCCTGAACGCGACTTCGGGTCGAGGCTGGCATTTCGGGATGGAGCGCAAGCCAATCATAGGCCCAGGCCAGTTCCCAGCCATCGCTGTAGTCGCCTCCAGCATTCGGCAAACTCGGCTGAAAGGTGTTCAGCGCCTCAAGCCCCCGGCGCCCAGACGCTTCGTCACCGGTCAGGATCCAACAGACCGCCAGCCGCAGCGCACCAGAGCCACCGCAGGGTGGATAAGGTCTCGCATCGATCCCCACGGCGACATACTGATCTCGACGTGACCTGATGGCAGGCGCCAGACCGTGACCGTCCCAGTCGGCAAGCTCGGGCAATAGGATCCGCGGATGCGTGGACCGCTGACGCCCATCCAGAGCGACGTCGACAAGACGTGGCGGGGCGCGTAGCCAGGGCTCGAGCCAGGGCAGTTCGATTTCATAGCGCTCCAAGACCTTGGTCACCAACTGTCGTCCGTCCACATCATAAAAGCGCATCGTCTGTTGGAGCGCCACGACCGCCGCAGCGCTTGAGAGCACCAGGACAACCATCACGATCATCAGCGATTGTTTTCGGTGATTGAGCGTGAAACGCCAGCGCCTTCCCTGGGTATTGGTATTTAGAAAGTGTCCATCAGTTGTTTCCCGATGCGAGCGATGCCGCCCGAAATCCCCCCTAGCCCCCCTTTGCGAAAGGGGGGAAGTTGTTGATGGACGCTTTCTTAGAGCCGTCGAACTCTGTTCGGTTTGGAACACCGATGGGCTCTGCTCATCCCTGGGATACGGATGCGCTAGGCGACGTGATGCTTGGCCTAGCGGCAGAGCGTCATGCGGCAGTTGTGTACGGCTCGGATCTCGGGCGCGCCGAGCACTAGCCGACCCCAGGGCCAGCAAGGTGATCAGCCAGAACAACAAGGAAAGGCGCGGAGAATCGATGATGGTGCCGAAGGCACCGACCGCATAGAAGCCAGCGAGGGCAGCGAGTAGCGCGAAGACCAATGGATCGATGGCAGCGGATCGGGCTGTGGTCGTTAGTGCGGTCAGGGCCAGCAAACCAAACAGGAACAGACCAGTCAGCCCGAGTTCGAAATAGACATGCACCCAAAGATTCTTGATGTGCCATGGCAAATGGTCGAAGTCGGAATACATGAACCAACGATCGAAACCCTGCTCGAAATCGCCGTTGTCCACCCGTTCGCGTCCACTCTGATCAATAATCGAGATCGCATCGATGTCGATCCAGCGACCGGCAGAACGGTTGGCCAATTCAAGCGTCAGCCAGCCTTCGAGCCCACCCTTGAATGAACCGAGACCTTGGGCCTCGAAATTTTGGTCAACGGTAGTCCAACGACCATCAGTCGATTGAATAGATTGGTTGAACGTCTGACAGCTCGGATTCCATTCCTGAGCAGGCACCAGGTGCCGATGACAGATCCGCATCTCCAATTGGATGGGTTTGGATTGCTCATCCGTGCGCACTGCAAAGGCTAGCTGGTAAGTCTGCTGAGGTACGAGCGAGAGACGCTGACCAATCCGAATGTTGTTTCCGCCAAGCAGCCTGAGTGAGTGGTTTGAACCTTCGCCCTCAAGCCTGAATCCTGCGACGGATGCGGGATCCTCATGCATCAGATAGTAAGTCTGGGGGAAACGTCCAACCCCTTGGCCCAAGAGTCGGGTGCTGAGGCCGCGATCCATGATGGATACAGCGGTCTGCCAATGCGCGATGCGGGTCTGTAGATCCATGGAGGCATCGGCTAGACGCGTATCCATGCGGTAGCCGAAAAGGCTCAGGGTAAGCAGGAACACAAAACCCGCGAATACCGCCAGGATCGCGCCAGACTGATGCAAAGGCAGCCGCCCCGCCATCCGCTTACCGGTCCAAAATCCGGCGATTACAGCGGGCGGGATACAGATGGCCGCTTGGAGCAGGGGCGTCAACGGCAAGAATCCATAGTTCCGATCGAAGATGGTCCAGGTAGCGAGAAGGGTCAGTGTCAGCATCAGAATCGTCATGACCACCGGACGCCAGCGACCCCTGGCGACGGGGCTTGGGACCATCGTCACCAGCGCACCGCTCAGGAAGGCGCCGAGACTATAGGCGAGTACCACGGCACCACCGCTGCGAAAGGCGACATAGGCGGTGCCGACCATCGTGAACGCGGCGAGGAGAAGGAGCGACATGCCGTCAGAATTGGTCCTTGGGCGCCGCCTCAGAATCAGCATCAGCGCAGCCACCGCGATCGCCACGAAAACGCCCAGATAGACCCCGCGCGAGAAGGTGACGAAGGCCGTATAGAGAACGCCCAGTACAGCAATACCGGATAGGCTGGCGACAATTGGTCCGCGTGCGGTCAGGAAGGCGGCAGCCGTGAACGGCAGCGTGAGCAGCAGCCAGCCATCGATCGCCGTTCCACCGGTATGCATGTCGGCGAAGAGTGCCGTGACCCGGTAGGGAGTCGTGAAGTCGAGCAATGAGCTGATGGGGGCGTAGATGTTGCTCCAAAAAAATAACGTTGAATAAAAGCCACGCTCCCAGAGCACAACGGCGAGCACCGCAAGACCCGCGAAAGACATCCCGAGAAAAAGGTATCGCCGGGCGCACGCGGCGTCTGAACGGTCTTCGGCCACCCAGGCCGGATAGAGCAACAAGGCCCAGAGGAGACCTTTCGAGACACGCAAGGCGTTGAAGGGGCTGTAGTAGCTAAAGAAACTATTGGCGTCGACCGACGGCCAGGGGTGGAGTGTACGAAACAGCGAAATCAACACCAGCCCGATAAAGAGGGCTAGGAGTAATCTCGAAAAGGGCGGTATTGCTCCGAGCGATGGAGTATAGCGACCGCGTAAGAGATAGGCGGCGAGCGTGATGAGCACGCAGGCGTCGAATTCGTCGACATAGATCCGCCCCGTCCAGGGGCGCAGGTCTAGAACGGGCAGCAGCAGCGGCAGGAAGATCAGCCAGAGCGCCGGGCGCCAGAGCAGGACCCCCAAATAGACGGTCGCGCCAAAGAGCAAGGGTAGACGGGCGAATGGGAGGCCTTGGAGGATCCAGATCGCGAAGCAGAGCACGACGACGCCGAGCGCGCGGCCAAGCGAACGGGTAAGACCCTGACTGGGGCCTGGACGAAGCCGACCCACAGCCGGCTTCGCGGCTGGCGTTGGAATGCTGGCAGGGCTCACGGATTGATGTTGCGGCATAACCCGATCTCGCGGTCCACTAGGACGAATCGACGCAGAGCGCGTCTGCACTGACTCCCCAGCAAACAAGCGTGGGAGCCAGACGAAAGGAATCTACTCGGAGCCTGGGATCCGGCAGAGAGCAAACATGGAGTGAGGTGATCTTCTCAACCGGACTCCCGCGCCGCCAGCCATTCCTCCAGCATCAACATGACCCAGAGCATCTTGCCGAAATAGGTCGGATGCAGGGTCTGGTGCTCGGTCTGGATACGGGCGATATAGTCCGGTCGCAGCCAGCCGCGACGACTGAGATCGGTCAGCCGATCCCGCACCCGCTCGGCAAGCGCTTGGTGGTCGCGCAGCCAGATCCCGAACGGAAGCCCGAAGCCGTGTTTGGATTTCTTGATGATGGCTTCGGGTAGATAGTCCTTGAGCGACTGCTTGAAGAACCAGCGCAGATATTGCCCCTTGACCTTCCAATCCGGCGGCACCTGCCCCGAGAACTCGACTAGTGCATCGTCGAGCAGCGGATAACGGACCTCGACACCAGCCGCCTCGGCCATGGCGGAAACCTTGCGCAGATCATTGTCGGCCAGGGTGAACTTGAGATCCAGGTGCAGCATGCGGTTGATGAAGTGCCGGCTGTCGGCGCGCTCGTAAGGATCGCGCAGCAAGACGATTGGCCGCTCGGGATCGACCTGCGCCAGGAACTCGGACGTGAACATCTCATCGAGCGGCTGACGATGGAAAAAGTTGTAGGCCTCCATTCGATCGGGCAATGGGGTCTTGGCCTGATGGACATAGCTCTTGAGCTTACGACCCGGCATCAGCCGATCTATCCAGGGGAAGGCGACGGTCGGCTCAATGAGCCCGTTCCTGATCCAGCCGGGAATCCGGCCATAGAACTCGAAGACCTTCTGTTTGGCGTAGCGCTCGTTGCCGCCGAGGATCTCGTCGCCACCGTCGCCACCCAGCATGACCCGATAACCGTCATCAGCGGCCAGCTTGGCGCAGAAATAGGCCGATACGGCCGATTCGTTGGCGAAGGGCTCGTCGTATTGATGGGCGATGCGCGGGATGGCGTCTAGAACGTCTTTAGGCGTCAGGTAATACTCGCGCGCATCCAGACCAAAATGACGCGCCGCGATCCGTGCGTATTCCATTTCGTCGAAGCCCTCGGCTTCGAAACCCATCGAGTAGGTGCGGGCAGGTTTGCCCTGGACGGCTGTCAGCAGTCCAGCCACGGTTGAACTGTCGATCCCGCCTGATAGAAAGGCGGCCACATCATCCGTCCCACGCGCCCGCTCCACACCCTCTCGCAGCAGGCGTCTGAAGTCGTCAGCCTGTTCCTCGAAGTCTCGACGCGGCTCATCGCGATAGGCCAAATGCCAGTAGAAACCGCGCTCGATCTTGCCTGACCTGTAACGCACCCATTGGGCGGGCAGCAGTTTTTCCACACCCCGAAAGATGGTTCCAGGCGCGGGCACCATGCTGAAATAGAGATAGTCGAAGATCCCCTGTGGATCCAGATCGGCCGCGAGATCCGGATGGTCCGCGACCAGATCGGCCCGATTGGAGAAAATCAACCCCTCGCTGGAGCGCGCGAAGGCCAGGGTCTGGATGCCAATCCGATCGACCGCCAGAAAGGCGTCCTGTCGCGGTGCATCGAGGATGGCAAGCGCGAAGCTTCCATGTATGCGCTGCGTCAGTTCGGGTCCATGCGCGCGCCAGAGACGCAGAAGCGTCATCGCAGCATCCTCTCCCGCCGGTTGCGGCTCGCTAAACACTGGCCGACCGCTCATGAGCGCGAGCACGCCTTCCTTTTCGGCCATGACGCACATCGGCCCCATCAGGGACATCACGGCCCCGTCCATCACGCGGATACTCCGCTCATCCAGTGCGTAGCCGCGCCTGGCCATCAGGGAGGCGGCCATTGCGCGCAGGGCACCCTGAGGCTTGGACCCGAAGTCAAGCCAACCGCAAAAATCTCGCATCGCTAAACCCTCAACTCATGACCCTATCGTATCCAATCGCTATAATATCCAATCGTCGCCCCTCGAAGCCGCAGCACAATCGAACACGCTAAGAGAGCGCCCATCAATTATTTCCCGCTGCGAGCGATGCCGCCCGAAATCCCCCCTAGCCCCCCTTTGCGAAAGGGGGGAAGTTGTTGATGGACACTTTCTAAGAGAACCCCAGTATTCTTGCCATCTTGGCCTCGTTTCGCTTAACTTTGCACACCTTCACGCTTCGGGGCCGCCCCCTCCCTTCAAGGCCTGACAAAGGTCGACGCTCGTCACAGACACCATGGAAAGATGCCCGCATTGCGGTAGCTCAAATGTGCGCCGCTCCAACAAACCCATCTCAACGTCGAGTTCTGGGTCCCACCGCCTATTCTTCAGATGGTTCCGCTGCCGTGAATGCGGCCGCCGTTTTCACCTGCGGGATAGCTTCCTCATCCAGAAGTGGATCATGGGTACTGTGGCGGCGATGATGATCATGGGCGTCATGCTCTGGGTCTACCTGAGCGAGCTTGCCGACAGCAAGCCGGCCGAATTCATCAAGGACGAGCCACTTCAAGCCGCCACCGTCCAGACACCAGGCCACGCGATCCATGATGAATCCGTGCGGGACAATCCAGACTTGCATCGGGCAGCGGAGAGCGGCGACGCGGAGGCCCAATATCGTGTCGGCATGACCATTGTGCAGCGCTCTTGGGAGCGTAGCGAACCGTTTGCAATGCTCGACGCCATCACCTGGATCCGCAAGGCCGCCGATCAGAACTATATCCCAGCCCAGCGTGTCCTGGGGGCGCTCTACGAAAAGGGACGCGGGCTGATTCAGGACTACAAACTCGCCAACGAGTGGTACATGCGCGCCGCCGAGCAAGGAGACGCCCACGCGATGGCGCGGCTGGGGATGTTGTTCGCGCGTGGACGCGGGGTGAAGCAGGACCTTACCCAGGCCTATGTGTGGATGAACCTGGCCTCGGGCCGCGGCGATCTCGACGCCGAGAGCGAGCGCAACAAGATCCAGAGCCTGTTGTCGACCGCTGAACTCGCAGCGGCACAGGAACGCTCGCGCAGCCTGGATGCCGAGCTTCCCCGTCTCACCGGGCACTCCGAGATGCTCCCGATTGGGTTTTGAGCATTGACCCCGCGGCAGGGGCACTCCCCGTCGACACAATGAAGCCGCCTCATATCGGCAATGCATTCCGTCGCGATCAACCTCTTTCGCTCCGGCCGAGAGGCTGAATCTCAGCCCGACTCAGAGCGGATCGCGTCACTTTTCACGGTAGCCTGGAGTGCAAGCCGAGCCTGCGCTCAGCGGGCAGTTCCCTGAAATTCCAAGTGGCTCTATGTGCGTTTCGGACTGCTGGGCTGGTTCGCTACGAATTCGAAGGTATGTTTCCGCACCGACCCTAACGCCTCAATAGGTCGTGGCAGCCTTGGGTGAGGATATTCGTTAGAACGCGCTCATCAATTGTTTCCCGATGTGAGCGATCCCGTCCGAAATTCCCCCTGGCCCCCCCTTTGCGAAAGGGGGGAAGTTGTTGATGGTCACTTTCTTAGAGTGGTACCCCGGCCCCGAATCCTGATCTTCGAATCGGCTCTGGCATGACCGCTCCGATCACACCCCAGACATCCCCGACGCGCAACGGACCCCGCTCATCGAGGTTGCACGGCATGGCCAATGCCTGCGCCTGGTTGCTGCCGCCTCCCCCGCCCTGCCGCCACCGGGGCGGTTGCAAGCCGGTAGATGAGCGCATGGGCTTCGCCCTCAGCGACGCTTCAGGTACCGAGCAGCCTCTTGAAGAAACGCCCAAGCCCGCCTCGGAAATCCTCCTCGCGGCCCTCGATCAAGCGCATCGCGGTCTCGCGAATGCGTTGGGCGCTGGCGGCCCCAGGATTCAGAACGAGATGCGGCTTCTGCGCGAGGATGCTCTTCTCGATCAGAGGATCGAGCGGGACATAGCCGACGCACTCCAGGGTGCCGTGCACGAACCTGTCGGTCACGCTCGTCAGACGATCGGCGATGCGGCGCGCCTCGGCGGCGGACGCCACCGAGTTGACCAGCAGCTTGAGCGGCTTGGCTTCCTGCGCCAGAACCGCCTTGATGATGCCATAGGCGTCCGTCAACGAGGTCGGATGCGGGGTGGTGACCACGATCACCTCGTCAGCCGCCAGCGCGAACCGGAGCACGCTGTCCCCGATTCCGGCGCCGGTATCGATGATGAGCACATCGTAGCCGCTCAGCCCCTGCAAGCTCTTAATGACATTTTGACGCTCGATCTCGCCCAGATCGGCCAGTTCGGCGATCCCACTGGCCCCGGCGACCAGGTCCAGCCCATAGCCGGTCGGCATGATGATCTGGGCCAGCGACCGCTGTCCGCGCACCACGTCGTGAAGGGTGAATCGGGGAATGATCCCCAAGAGCACGTTGAGATTCGCCAATCCCAGGTCGCCATCGAGCAAGAGGACCTTGCGGCCCGCGCGAGCGATGGCGATCCCTAGGTTGATAGCCAGGGTCGTCTTGCCGACCCCTCCCTTTCCAGAGGTGATGCAGAGGGTACGCATGAGTCCTGTTCGCAAAACCGCATCCAGGGCAAGAAGCAGAGTTTCCTTCGGCAACTGCCGCACGCTGGAAACCATTAGCCCTAGCCCGGACGGGGCTCAATAACATCTGTAAGATCAAATACTCGACTGTAAGATCAACGACTCGAACGGCGTCGGCACAACCCTTGCTCTGGGCTGCCTGTGCCGTCGAGGTGGTCTGTAAGCCTGGGGTATCGCATTCGACGCGGCTTGACTGAGACGGCCGAGCCGACGCAAGAGCTTAACAGGGTGCGGCCCGGAAAGGACCTCCCGACTTCACTCGCCGAAGTGGATCACACGCGTGACCATGCACTCATGGCCCCGAGCGCGCAAGCGCTCGCACCAGGCCACTGCCTCGGATTGGCTCGCCCAATCGAGCGCCCGCAGGCGAAAGAAATCGTCGCGAGCGTCGCCGAAGCTCGGGCGGCTGATCTCCAGTGTCAGACCCTCCAGCATAGAGGCATACCGACGTGCGAACAGATCCCGGTCCGACTCGACTCGGGAACGCGAGCGCCCAGCCAAGAGTTGAACTTGCCAGCGGTAGTCCAAGGCTCCCGCGATGGGCTCGGACCCAGTCGGTACCGCTGGCGTCTTCGCCGCTGCCACCTCGACGACCTCGGGTGATGGCGCGAGCGGCTCGATCGGGACCGCAAGCTCCTCCGGCGCGATCGAGTCCTCCGGGGGCGAATCGACTTCAGCAGGCAACGCTTTAGCACTGACCAGCCCGACGGGAGCCGACTCCTCAAGCGGCAGTGCCTCGCCGAGCGCCGGGGCATCCGGCTCGGAAAGCGACTCAGGGACCTGGACCGCCGACGAATCCTCGGCGCCAGCCATCGCCGAGGTGGCCTCGTCACCCTGCATGTCCTCCTCGGCGAGATCCGGCTCGGCGAGATCCGGCTCGGCAAGACCCGGCGCGGCGCGCATGGGGCGCTCCTGGGGCAAGAGCTTGGGCAACGGCAGCACAACTTCAGGCAACTGCTCCAGCCAGGCAGGATCATCCCCCAGGCTCGGCTTGGAGAGCGAGGCATCCCACTCGCCCTTGGCCGAGTCCGATGTCACGATCAGGGCACCCACAAGCACCAGAAACGCGGCGCTCACCCAGCCATGGCTTCCTGCTCCGCGACCCTCTGCCCGTGACCCTGACAGCGAGACACTCGAGATCGGCACAGCGCTCATCGCGTCTGCACCCGAATGACGCACTCCGTGCTCCCGTCCACGCTCGCCCCCTCACCGCAAGCCCTGAGACGCTCCCGATTGCCTTCCACCAGCCGGATCGCGTAGAGAAGCTCGCGATAGGCATTCGCGTCGGAGCGCGCCAGGAGCAGGCTTCCGGCATTCCAGAAGCGATCCGACCCGATCAGCCGGGCACCCAGCTCGATGCGCCAATCCTCCTGCGCAGTGGCCCAAGAGCCGAGCCAAAGCGCGGCGGGCAAGAGAATCAAGACGCCCGCCAGGAGGATCACCAAGAGCGGCCGGACGCCAAGACGCGCGCGGGAGACCGGCTGGGTCGCCGCGAACAACTCCTCCATCGCCTGGGTATCTTGATGGCGCGATGCGGCTTCGGCATCGTAGAGCCGCGACGTGGGATCGACCAGCCAGGCTTCGATGTTGCGCCCCATGTCCTCGCGATAGCGGGCCATGCGGTCTTGGCGCGCCTTGAAGCGCCAGGTCCCGTCCGGCTGATCACCCTGCTCGCTCAGGGTCAGCCATTCCGAGCCCAACGACTGAAAGGCCAGACTGACCTCGCAGCTCGAACACTGGACCAGCAACGGCCGGCCAGCCTCCGCAGCCTCCTGGACGGCCTCGTCGAGCGGGATCTCGGTCAAGAGGGTCATGCGGCCGTACTCGTGGCGCACGGTCGCGATGAAATCATGCGTCGAGCCGTCCCGGTCGCACAGACTCATCAGCAAAGAGACCCCGTAGAGCGGCTGGGCCAGATTGGCCCGCAACCGGCTGATGTCCTTGAGCAGCGTCGGCAGCCCCTCGAGAACGGCCGGATCGCAGGGCAAGGGGACGAGCACCCGATGGGCCGCCGTGAGCGCATTCAGGGTGAGCAGACTCAGCGACGAAGGACAATCGATCACCACGTGCTCGAAGTCCAGAGACAGGCTGTGGATCGTTCCAATCGCCTGAAAGAGCCGGGTGAGACAGTCCCCCATGGGGGCCAACTCGCTCCCCAGATCGGACAGTCCGGCGGACGCCTGGGCCACGTAGATGTCCGGAATGGAGGTCCCGACGATCATATCGCGCGAGATCTGCGCCTCGCGCAACATCCGCTCACTCCCGCCGCGGTCGAGCGCGCCCGGAGCCAGCGCCTGTCCCGCACGGCCCGCAGGATCCAGGTCCATGAGCAAGACCGTCCGGCCCGCGGCCGCCAGCGCCAGCGCTAGATTGACGGCGGTCGTGGTCTTGCCCACCCCGGCTTCCTGGCTGACGACGGCGATGATTTCGGGTGAAGGCTGCTGAGTGTCAGGCGTCGTAGGGGTCATAATGCTGTTTCCGCAGGCATCAATGAGGGGAGTCGGGTGATTTAGAAAGTGTCCATCAATTGTTTCCCGATGCGAGCAATGCCGCCCGAAATCCCCCCTAGCCCCCCTTTGCGAAAGGGGGGAAGTTGTTGATGGACGCTTTCTTAGCTCCCGCAAGCATGGCGTCCGATGCCGAGCGCCTATGGCCCATCCGCCATGACGCCCCAGGAGCCTGTCCGACTTGGGGGGATCGAAGCGAGGAAGTGGAAGAGCGAAGCCATTTCGTTCCGGTCTTGAGGCGCATAGTGGTTCTATGTAACGAAAAAGCGGGGCGAAAGGGACCCTTCTCCCGATTCCGCAGCCGATTCGTCCTAAGTCGGACAGGCTCCCAGGCAAGGTCTTGCATCGCAACGGCCAGAAGACTATGGCAGCCATGGGTGGCGCGCAAATCCGACCGACGAGCGCGAATACAGCGCGGAGCTGCCCCGCAAGGGACCCACTTGGACAAGGAGAAGCCGTCACCCCGGGCGGCCTGGAGGTCCGGAACCCCGCCTGGAGCGAATTCCGTTTCCTCTGGTGATGCCGACCTTGTCGCACCGATCGCTGAGCCTGGCTCAGCGACAAGGGAAGGAACAAGTGCCTTCAGCCCCATCAGCACGGAAATTGCCGCGCACAGGGCTCAACACAGAAATCCGCAGACACGCTTACCTCTCTTGTTCGCAAAAACCAAACAGGGCGATTTCCGGAAATGACCTTAGAAAGCGCCCATTAATTGTTTCCCGATACGAGCGATCCCGCCCGAAATCCCCCCTAGCCCCCCTTTGCGAAAGGGGGGGAAGTTGTTGATGGTCACTTTCTTACTCCAAAGACGCGGGTCGGATGGGCAAAGTCAGCACTCGGGGCTTGAGCGTCACCTCGGCGCTGAACGGACCTGCCCATCCTGCAAAGCGCTGAGCTGAGATGATGGGCACGCCCCTTGACCCTCGGCACTCCGAATCAAGCGCAGCGTGAGGGCTTTGCCCATCCGGGATCGGAACTGCGGGTCTATTGTTTCCTGGAAATCACCTTAATCCAAGACTGGCGGGTCTTCGTGGTCCGCCGCCGTAGCGAGTCGGGGGAGCTGCCAGGCGTCGAGAACGATGATCAGTCTGTCATCGGGCGGATGCCCGATGTAGGCCAGGGCGCGAACGCAGGCCAGGCTCTGGCGGGCCGCCAGCAGCGGCGGCAAGGGTCGCAGGGCGCTGGTGGGGAGACGCCAGTGGATGACCGGCTCGTCCACCCGCAGGCTGTGCGGCCCTTCGGGATGGTCGAATTCCAAGAGACGCCCGAGGGGGGTGGCCGCCGCCGCTGATTGCGGAATCTGTAGCAGGGTGGCCAGACTGGGGGCGAACGGGTCCTGGGTTTTGCACATGCCGCGTACCTTGACCCGTTCCACGGCCAGGGTCAGGGCGCCGACGCCGAATCGCACCAGATCGATCCCGCTCACATCGGTCGCTAGCGGGTCCATCGACTCGGGCATCAACGCAGTGCGCAGCGGTAGTCTTGAAACAGCCGCTCCAGATCCAGGGCGATGACCGCTTGGCCATGGTGTTGGAAGATGCCGGTGGCCAGGCCGCGCAGTTGCTCCGGCAGGGTGTCTGTCGGCGGTCGAATGGATTCCTCAATGATATCGAGGACATCCTCCACCCGGTCGACACGCAGACCGCTGCGCATGGGGACATCATCGGTGCCCCGACTCTGTCCCAGCAGGATCGCCGCGCGACGGCTGTCGGGCGCATGCGCGCACCCCAGCAGGTCGCCAAGACGAATCACCGAGGTGATATCGCCGCGCACGTTGATCACGCCTTCCAGCGAGGACGGACAGCCGGGCACAAAGTGGATGGTCGTCAGCGGCAGGATTTCAGCGACATTGCCGCCAGGAAAGGCGAAGAGCCTGTCATCAATGGCAAAGATGACGCATTTGACGGTCGCGGCCTCGACCTCGACGATGCGCTGATCGGCATCGCGACGCTGCTCCAGAACCGATGCCAAGGGGTCTTTTTCGCTGATCCCGCTCTCAGTGCTCGTGCTCATTGCGCCTCTCCACCCCCGGAGGATATTGGCTCGGCGGGCGGCATATTCGCCGGCTCAGTCGTGTTCGTAGCGATCTCGACCCGATTTCGGCCAGTACGCTTGGCCCGATAGAGCGCGCGGTCCGCGGCATCCACCAAGGCCGATGCCGTACTGAATTGCGGGTAGGCGGCGATGCCGCCACTGAAGGCGCAATGGAATTCGACACCATCGGCGAAAAAGGACACCTCGGCGAAATCGGCCCTCAATTCGTCCATGATCGACTTCGCATGCTCGGCATCCGCACCGACGAGGATGATCGCGAATTCCTCCCCGCCATAGCGTCCCACCAGATCGACCTCGCGCAGTCGCAGACGCAGGGTGCGACTCAGGGCCATCAGCACCTGATCTCCGACCGGATGACCATAGGTATCGTTGACGGACTTGAAGTGATCCACGTCGATCATGGCCAGACAAAAATTGGTCTGGCTCCGACGACAAGCGGCCTTGGTGACCTCCAGCAACTGGAGGATGGTGTTGTGATTGAAGAGCCCGGTCAGACCGTCGCGAATCATCAACGAGCGCAGGGTGCGCATGCGCTCCGCGCGCAGATGGACCTCGGCGATCAGGCGCTCGGGTGCAAGCGGCTTGGTGAGGAAGCCGTCGGCACCGACCTCCAAGGCCTTGAACTGGCGATCGGCGTTGGTCTCCGAGGAGACATAGATGATCGGCAGGCCGAGATAGCCGGGCATTTGGCGCAACACCCGGGCCAGGTCAGGACCCGAGCAATTGGGCATGTAGAGGTCCATCAGCACCAAGTCGGCGTCGAAGCCATCGAGCGCATCGGGCACGCGCTCGGGCTCGTTCGACACCCGCGTGACCATCCCCGCCTCTTCCAGCACCATGGAAAAGAACTGGGCCACGTCCGGGTCGTCATCCACGATCAGAATATGGTAGGGCTCGGGGGGGTTGCGGTTGGTCAGTTGGTCGAGAATCTCGGCCATCTCGACCGCATTGACGGGTTTGGCGCAGTAGGCGTTGCCACCGGACTGGACCGCCCGCAATCGGGCACTGAAGTCGTTGCGGCTCGACATGAAGACACAGGGAACCGGCCGCTCAATGCTGGCGTTCAATGCCGCGATGGCTGCGGGACCCGCGTCCAGACCTTCGGGGAAGACCACATCCATGATGATCGCCCTCGGACGTTCGCTCAGGAAGGCGTGACGCAGGGCATCCAGGGTCACGAAAGGGATGACCTGATAGCCGAAACAGCTCAGTTGGCCAGACAGCTCCTGAGCGATGATCGGGTCATCGTCGCACAGATAGACCAGCCGTTGGCGACGTTCTCTGGTACAGCCATCGGCCGCCTGACGGGCGGGGATCTCGAAGCTCGGCCCCGGATCAGGGGATGCCTCAAGCACGAGGTCAAGTGCTTCCAATGTGCGCAGTTCCTGATCCAGATCGAGGATCAAGCGCTCCGTCACCCCTGCGTTCTGGTCCAGCGCCTCGCGTAGCGCCTGCTCGGCGGCCTTGGCCGATGCGTTGATGGAGTCGAAACCAAAGGAGGCGCCAGACCCCTTGATGGTGTGGAAAATGAGATGAAGTGTCTCGAGTTCCGCGCGCGGGTCGGTCCCAGAGGTCAGGCCAGCGAGCAGTTCTCGCGCCCGGGCAAGCCGTCCCGGAAACTGCGCGATAAAGGATTGACGCAGCCGCTGTTTGCGCTCCCTGAAGGATTCGTTCTTGCCGCTCGCCATGTCCGTTGCTCGTGCGCTAACGCTGCGCGATGACCCGTGGAAGATCGGTCTCCATCGAACTGTCCTTCATCAGGCACGCCAGGAGCCCGGGCTGTTGCGCCGCCAGCGGCTGCGGATCGTCACCGGTGAGTAGCACGAAGGGCATCGTCAGCCCTTGACCGCGCATCTCATCGAAGAGTTCCAACCCGTTCATCAGAGGCATGTGCATATCCGCAACCACGAGGTCGAAGGTCGCGGGACCGCTGAGCGCCTCCAATGCCTCCAGGCCCTGTTCGACGAGCCGGCATTCATGTCCGGCGTCCTCCAGAACGGCCACCGTCATCTCCCCGGCCAATGGATCGTCATCGACGACAAGAATCTGCATCGGCTTCCAACTCTCTCTCGTGGTCAAAGGTGAGTGTGTCAGGCCGCGTGGATAAAC
The DNA here is from genome assembly GCF_010915725.1 of Thiorhodococcus mannitoliphagus. GTDB lineage: Bacteria > Pseudomonadota > Gammaproteobacteria > Chromatiales > Chromatiaceae > Thiorhodococcus > Thiorhodococcus mannitoliphagus. Next base: position 23,215 of record NZ_JAAIJR010000042.1, on the reverse strand, counting down.
CGCGCCGGGCCTTTCTCGATTGGCGCTCTAGTAAGCGGCGCCTCCCAACAGATCGCGCGGGCCGATCGGGGAGCATTCAAGTCGGTTCACCCTAGCAGATTGCGCAGAGTCTCGACCAGACTGGACTGATTGAAATCGCCCTTCACGATGTAGGCATCGGCCCCGACCTGAATGCCGCGCTGCTTGTCCTCCTCCTTCTGACGCGAGGTCACGATGACGATCGGGGTGCCGTGATAGCGATCGTTCTCCCGCAGCCGGGCGGTCAGGGAAAAACCGTCCATGTTGGGCATGTCGACATCGGTCAGCACCGCATCGAAGTGACCGCCCAATGCCTTCTGCCAGCCATCCAGCCCATCCTCGGCCAGGGTGACGCGATAGCCATGGGCCTCCAGGATCTCTTTCTCGATTTCGCGGGTGTTCCGCGAATCGTCGACGACCAGGATCTGCTGACCCACCGGGGGCTTGTCGGCCGTGCGCGCTGGCTCCGTCGCGGTCAAGGTCTCCCCACGGACACGGCGGGCGGCTGCCAGCAGTGCCGGGGCCTGGAGGACGCTGACCAGTTCGTTGGTCCCAGTGACCACCATACCAGCCACCATGCCCAGTCCGCGCAGATGTTCGGGCAGGGGTTTGATGACCATGTCACGCTCATCGAGGAGCCGATCCACGACCAGCCCCAGCTTGGACTGATGGACGTTGATCACCACCACCAGATGGGACGCGCCGCCAGGGCGTGGATCCAACCCAACCTCGCCAGCATGACCCCTGGGTTCCTGTAAACGCAAGAGTTCCGCCAGGGGGATCAGGGGCAGGAATTCGTTGCGCAGGACGATGGCCGGACGGTCGGCGACCTGGATGGTCTCGCCGCTGGGGATACGAATCAGCTCCGCGACATGCTGAGCGGTGAGCCCGAACGACTGGCCGCCGGCCTGGAACAGCAGAACCCGCATCATGGCGAGCGACAGCGGGAGCTGGATGCGCATGAAGGTCCCCTTCCCTGGACGCGAGGAGACCGACAGGGCGCCCTGGAGGTCGTCGACGATGGTGCGCTTGACCACGTCCATCCCCACGCCACGACCGGAGACATCGGTGATGATGGCGCTAGTGCTGAAGCCGGGCTGAAAGATCAGTTCCGCGACCTGGTCGTCGTTGATCGCGCTCGCGCTGGCGGAGTCGATCAAACCCTTTTGCACCGCCTTGGCGAGGATCTTGTCGCGATCCAGCCCGCGACCGTCATCGTCGATCTCGATCAGGATCCCCACCCCCTCCTGGCGCGCCGACAGACGGATCCGGCCGAGCGACGGCTTGCCCGCAGCCTGGCGTTCTTGAGGAGACTCGATCCCGTGATCGATGGCGTTGCGCAGCAGATGCACCAGGACATCGCTCAGACGGTCGATGAGATGGCGATCCAGCTCGATCTCGCCACCGCTGATCTCGCAATGCACCTCCTTGCCCAGGTCCCGGCCCAGTTCGCGGGCAACCCTGGCGATGGGATCGAAGACGATGGCCAGGGGCAGCATGCGCATGATCAAGGCCCGATCATTGAGGTCGCCGGTCAGCAGCTCCTCTTCCATGATCAGATCACGCAGGCTCAGGGTAAAACGATGCAAGGCCGCCGCCTGTTCGGCCAGCCGCGTCGCGTCGGCTCCCGGCACAGCGCAGGTGTCACGCAGGAGTGACTGAAAGGCGGCATCCAAGGCCCTCGCCTCCAGCAACTGCTGGCGGAACCTGCTCTGGCTGGAGACGACCTCGCCCATCAGTTTGATGAGCTCGTCGAGCTTCTCCATGCGCACACGCACGGTCTCTGGGGCGCGAACGTCGGTGGACGGCGTGGCGATGGGAGCGGATGCTGGAGTCTCCGGCTCAGGGTCTGGTGGATTGGCCGCGCCCGAACGCTCGGCCTCGGCGGTGGAGGTCGTGCCGGCGGCGGCCTGGGCGAGCGCGGCGCACAGCGCCTGGTCCGGCGGCGGGAGCTGTCCGCCGCTCGGCTCCACCTGCTCGACGAGTGCGCTGATGGCATCCACCCCGCGCATCAAGAGGCTGCCAAGCTCGGGGGGCTGTTGGAGCTTGCCATCGCGCAGCGCCCCCAGCACCTCCTCCAACTGATGGGCAGTCTCCGCGATGCTGTCCAGCTTGAGCATGCGCGCGGAGCCCTTGATGGTATGGGCGGCGCGAAAGAGTCCGTTGATGGTTTCGCCGTCGAGCGTGCCGCCGGCGGACAGGGTCGTCAGCCCGGTCTCGAGTCGCTCCAGATGATCGCGTGCCTCACCGGTGAAACGACCGAGGAATTTCTTGATATCGAGGGCCATGGTCGCGCCTCAGTCCGCCGTTGCGTCGAGTCGGGACAATCGGGTCTCACAGAGCAGGCGTAGATCCCGAAGCGAATAGGGCAACGGCAGTGGACCGACGTCTTGTGGGCTGTCGGCGCGCTCGCCGGATTGGCCGAAACTCGCCATGTCCGGGCGGTCCAATTGACGCAGGACGATGCGATACTCGCGCCGCGCCAGATCCGCTTGCCCGCTCTCGCGGTAGAGTTCGGCGAGCTGAAAGTGGGCCTGCCAGGCATCCGGACGATGGTAGATAGCGCGGCGCAGGTGGCCGATCGCCCCCGCCACGTCAGCCTGCCCCTGGGCGATGCGACCCAACAGCAACAAGGCATCCAGAGACCAGGGATCGATCGCGAGCGCCCGTTCCGCCGCCGCGCGCGCTCCAAGCCTGTCGTCTCGTTCTAGGAGGATGTGCGCCAGAAGCGTCAGGTCTTGGATGCGAGGGGCAAGTTCGGCGCACAGCGGGGCAAGCCGGTCCAAGGCATCGTCGAAGCGCTCGGCCTGGGTCAAGGCCAATGCCTCTTGGTAGACGGCCTCTGCGGATTTGGGAACCTGAACCTCGGCCCTTGCTCCCACGGGCGGCACAGCGATCGGTTGCGCTACGATGGATTGCTCAAGGACCGGATGTTCTCCAATCGCTCGAATCGGCTTCAGGCCCGACGCTCGCCCGTCCGGGTCGCCGCGCAAGGGGAGACCGTCGAGCATTGCCGGGCAGGCATCCGGGACCGGTCTCTGTCGCCGGGTGGAGATGAGCGATGGCGCGAACTCCGCCGACAGCCCCATCCCTGGTCCAAGACCGGATTCGAGCGATGCTTTGAGGATGGGTCGATCCGGGGAGGCGTCCGCGAAGAAAAACACCCCATCCAGCTCGCGCAGCGCCAGAACCCCAAGATCGTTGGCTAGGGTCTCCGAGATCCCGACGATGAGATACCCGCCTGGATTGAGCAGCGACTTGAGCCGACCCAGAACAAGGGCGCGTGTCTGCGCGTCGAAATAGATGGAGACGTTGCGGAAAAACAGCACATCCTGTCCCCGCAACGCCGCCGGATACTCGGGCGCCAACAGATTGAGCTGCTGGAAGGTTGCTTGGCGGCGAATGCCTTCGTCGATTCGACGATGGGTTCCCTCGGCGGGCGTGAAATAACGCTCGATCAAGACCGGTGACAGGGCGCGGAATGAAAAGGGATTGTAGACGCCTTCTCTCGCGCGCTTGAGGGCGGCCTGATCGACATCCCCGGCATTGAGATCGAAGAGGCTGTCGGCGAGTTCGCCATAACGTTCGCGCAGCGCCATGAGGATGGAATAGGGTTCCTCTCCAGTGGAACAGCCGACCGACAGGATCCGGATCGGCCGACCGGGTTGCTGGCGGGCGAGCAGTTCGGGGCAAAGACGCTCGGTCAACAGATCGAGATGCTGAGGCTCGCGGTAGAAGTAGGTCTCGTTGATGGTCAGCAGGCTGGTCAGCGTCTGCAGTTCATCCTCATCGGTACGCAAACACTCCAGGTAGGCATCGGCGGAGTCCGCGCCGACGCGGGCGATCCGTTTGACGAGCATCGCGCGCCATGGGTCGTCGGACGCTTCGCTCAACTGCAGTCCAAGTCGTTCCTTGATGAAGGACTGAACCGCTTGGAGATTCATGGCGTCGCAGCCCGTCGCGCCACCGGCGCGGTGCGCGCGAGCCAGCCGAGTTCCTTGGCGATGGCATTCAGTGGAAGCACCGACTGCACGGCGCCGGCGAGGATGGCCTCCCGATTCATGCCGAAGATCACTGAGCTTTCTTCGTCCTGACCGATGGTCATACCGCCCGCGCGACGGATATCGAGCATACCGCGTGCCCCATCGCGTCCCATGCCGGTGAGAATCACACCCACCGCGCGGTGACCGCAGACCTCGGCCACCGAGGCGAGCAGACGGTCGCAATTGGGGTGATAGATATCCGACTCGACGCAGGGTGTCAGCTGGATGCGGTAATCGCTGCTGATGGTCATATGGGTGGATGGATCGGCCAAATAGATCCACCCCGGCCGAGGCGACTCGCCCGCCCGAGCCACCGCGACGCTCAGCGGACAGAGGTCGTTCAGCCAACTCGCCATGGCCTCGGCGAAGCCCTCGGAGATGTGCTGCGCGATCAGGACGGGGGACGGGAAGTCCGCAGGCAACGCGGGCAGCAGGCTAGCTAGCGCCTGGGGTCCGCCCGTCGATGAGGCGATGGCGAAGACACGCCCCTGATCGGCGCCCGCTGCCTTGTCCCCACTGGCTTCGAACGCATGGGGCGCGCGCGCGACAGCCGCTTGAGGCGAGATGTGCGGCGGAGCCTGCGCCTTTCCTCGGCGAATATGGCGGATCACTGGAACTCTGGCGAGCATCTTGAGACGGGCCGCCAATAAGCAACCGTCGTCGATGGTCGGCTTGGCGGTCGCCTCCAGGGCGCCGCGCTCGACTGCCAACATGGCGTTGCGCGCGTCTGCGAGGTCGGACAGCACCAGGATGGGCGTCGCGCGGACGGCCATGATCTCCTCGATGGCCGCCATACCGTCCATCTCCGGCATCTGCAGGTCCATGGTGACGATGTTCGGCTTGAGCGACAGCACCTTCTCGACCGCCTCGCGGCCATTTTCGGCCTCGCCGCAGATCCGTAGTCCCGGCGCATCTTCCAGCAAGGCGCAAATCAGCGCCCGCGCCGAGCCACTATCGTCGACCACCAGCACGCTGATCGGCTCCACGGCGATGGGTTCCATCACTCGGTCCGCGCAGCAGTGTCGGCCGAGTCGAGCGCCGTCGTCGCCCGCTCATTCAGTGTGAAACGGTCCATCTGGACCTTGAGATTGGCGGAGAGCTGGGTCATCTCCTGGGCGACCTCGGAGATCCGTCGGACCGACTTGGCCGTATCGGAACTGGCGGTCACGATCTCCCTGAGCGCCACCACGACCTGACTGCTCGCGGTCCGCTGCTGCTGGGTCGAGAGGCTGATCTGCTGGGCGGAACTGGTCGCTTCGCTCGCCGCCTGGACCAACTCCTCGAGAAAGGACGCGGTGCGCGAGGAGGCGTCCATGCCCTGGTCGATCCCGACCGTGCCTTTTTCCGAGGTGATCACAAGACGACTGATGGATTCCTGAATCTCACCGACCTTCCTCGCAATCTCGCTGGTGGATTCGGTGACCGAATCGGCCAACCGACGGATCTCCGCCGCCACCACACCGAAACGCTTACCCGCCTCGCCCGCCGAGGCGGCCTCCAGCGCGGCGTTGAAGGCGATCAACTTGGTCTGATCCGCGACCGTGTCGATGATCTCCATGATCCTGGAGATCTCCTTCGATTTGCTGCCGAGGTCGACGATCTCTTTGAGCGAGTGCTGATTGTCACGGCGGATCTCCTCCATCTTGGCAACCAACTGCTGCATGGCCTCCGAACCCTGACGGCTGCCATCGTAGGTGCGGCGGGCAACCTCGACTACGGACCCGGAATATTCGGCGATCTGACCGGAGGACGCAGAGAGTTGCTCCATCGTCGAGGTGATCTCCGCCACCGAGGTCGACATCTGGCTGGAGGTCGCCGCCTGACCGTCGACCGCCTGGGCGATCTCGCGCGCAGCGGTCAGCACCGAGGCGGCATCGGTCTCGACCTGGGAGACGAGCCCATGCAGTTGATGGCGCATCTGGTTGGTGGTCTGTGCCAGTTCCGCCAGTTCATCGCGACCCTCCAGCAGGATCTCACCGGTCAGGTTGCCCGCGGCGACGCGATTCAAACCCTCGGCGACCCGGAGGAGACGTCGCGCCAGCACGCGCGCGGTCAGGAACGCGATCGCCAGACTGAGCAGCAACACCAGGCCACCGATCAGCCAGGCCTGGTTGGTTGCCCGGGCCTCGACCTCAAGGTAGTGCAGACGATCCTTGGCCACCTCCAGAACACCGAGCGGGGCGCCGGCATAGTCATCGACCCGCTCGGCATAGACCACCATGGGGAGGCCGTCGACCTCGATCCGCTTGTATTGCGGGGTCCCGTCGAAGGCCGCCTGCAGGCTGGCGGTATCCAGGAGCGGCTTATCGCCCTTGGTCATGGCAAAGGTCTCGATCGACCCGTCGCGAAACACATGGAGCCCGGCCTCTACCCCATGGCCCTGCTTGAAGGCAGCGAAAAAGTCCGGACCGAAGGACATGCCGAATTCGACGGAGCCGAGGTGCCGCCCCTGATCGAACACCGGCACCACACCACGCGCACCCAGTCCGGCAACCCCGGACTCCAGGCCACGTTGTGGCTTCTGCTTGGTATTGGCATCCACGACCGAATGGCGAAAACCAGAGAGGTCATCCCCGTATTTATCGACCTTGTGCAGCCGCAGAAAGGAGGTGGCGGGCGGTGTATGGAACTGGAACTGGACGGCCCCGTAGTCGGCCTCCAGGATCTTGAAGGGGGGAAGCAGTTGTGACTGCAGCCAATCCCGATCGCCGGCGGCAAAATGCTGCTGGACCTCAGGGATATTGGCGACGAGCGTGCTCATCGCCTCGGCGAGACGGGTCTCGGCTGAAACATCGACCCGAATGGCCTCGGCGTATTGCCGCAGCTCGGTCCGCTCCGCCTCCAGGATCACCTGATCCAGACCACGCAAATTGAAAAAGGTCAGCACCGAGACGGCGATGAGGATCGCGGCCCCGACACCGATGAGGTTGTTGGCCCAAAGACGGAGATTCGTGAACATGACGGGACTCTTGGTAATCGCTGATACGCTCGCCGAACGGCTCCCAGAGCAGAGGCGTTGAGGATGGACCGCTGTGCGCTCATCGCATGGAGCAACCCCGAGGATGGCGGCATGATCGCCACGTATCCCCTGAGCAAACCGGAGCGACGCTAGCCGTAAGCTGGGCTGCGGTCAAGGCGCGGGCGGCGCAAACCGACGCTTAGATCACTGTCGCCTTCGGTTCGGCGCTCCTTCTCGGCAGGACACCGCGCCCACCGACTGCACGATTTGGCTGATCGATGATCAAGGCCAATTCTCGAGTGACGCAATCCGTGCGGATTAATCCAGGTCCGCCGACACCTCCGTAGGGGCATGTTCCAAAGCGCGAAGACAGTTTCCGAACACCCCCAGGCCTCTTGATAATTCCACAGCACGGACCGCAAAAAAACCCATGGCAATGGAATCCGACGCCATGAGCGCCCATGTCACGGCCAGAGTCATGCAAATCGCACTACAACAAACTCAGAGTCCTTGCTGCTATTCCACATCCAGCCTACAAGTGTCGGCCTTGAACCGAGATCCGGCGGTTGGACGGCGCCCAGAGTGCGTCCAGCCTAAGTGCCCGGCAAAGCGCAACGCGCCGCGTAAGGCACAGAGCAGTCAGCTGCTGGATCGAGGTCAAACCCCGCGCAGGACCCCAGCCATAGAGACGTGCAGATGAAAGACGACATTGCCGAGAAACGAAACGCAGAAACCGGGAAGGGGGGAATCCAATCCCAGTTGTCGGCCCTGACGATTGCAGCGCTGCTTTGCCCCGGGGCCTTGATCGCCGCCGAGGGCGCGAACGAAGGATCCACCCGGCAGTCTGGATGGGCACCCTTCGCTGCTGGTGGTTACGTCCACCAGTTCGACAGCGATCTTGACGCCGGAGGAAGTTTCGAAGTCGACCGCTACTTCCTCCAAGCGGGCATGTCCTACAGCCTCGGCCCGCGGCGCCGCGTTTCCTTCTCGGTTGGTGGCGGGAGCACTCGTTACGACTTCTCCGGTGGGATCGGCCTCGCGGACGATCCTTGGGGGAGCATCGATCAGCTCAGGTTCAGCGTGCCGGTCACCTGGGCCATCGACGAGCAATGGACGTTGTTCGCCATTCCCACCCTGCGCTACTACGGCGAATCAGGCGTCGGCTCAGGGGACGCGGCGACCGGGGGTGCGCTTGCCGGCGTGTCCTACCGGGTTAACGACAGTCTCACGATCGGACCTGGTATCGGTGTTCTGAGCCGGCTCGAGGACAGCGCCAATGTGATCCCGATTCTGCTCATCGAGTGGCAGATCACCGACCGGCTCAACCTCGGGACAGGGCGCGGACTGGCCGCCACTCAGGGCCCCGGCCTGGAACTCAACTATCGCTTATCGGAGACTTGGAGCTTCGGCCTGGGCGGTCGGTACGAGTCCCTGCAATTCCGCCTAGACGATAAGGGTCCCGCTCCGAATGGTGTCGGCGAGGATCGCTCCATCCCCTTGTATTTGAGCGCCACCTACGCCCGCGGCCGCGACCTGCGGATCAGCGCGATCGCGGGGATGGAGATCAACGGCGAACTGCGTCTCGAGGACGCTAGCGGCCGGCAGTTGGCACGCGAGGACTACGGATCGACACCCTTTCTTGGCGCAACCTTCGACATCAGATTCTGAGGATGACGGGGTTCGGATCGACACACGGGTGGGTACCCGGACGTAAGGAAGCCTGCCCTTGCGTCTCCAGGAGGCTGTTCGAATTGTTGGATTTGGGTTGGAAGCTTACCGAAGGACTGGTCATGAAATGATCGAAATCGGCGCGCTACGCGGATTTCAGGCATCGATAACTGATAGGAGGAGGATCATCAATGAACGAGACAACCTCTGAGCCGCACATAGACCAAGAGGACCCAGCTGTCAATCGGGTGACCTTGCGACACCCTTGGCAGTGGCTGGAGAAGGGCTGGCACGATATCCGTGTGGCCCCCCTCTACAGCCTGAGGTACGGCGGCGCCATTGTTGTCTTGAGTGCCTCGATTTTCCTTCTGACCCTCGTTGGTCACCTCAGTTTTCTGGTGCCCTTCCTCACCGCTGGGTTCTTCTTGATGGCACCCTTGCTCGCGATCGGGCTCTACCGGATGAGCGACCAATTGGAGCGGGGCGAATCGCTGGCGCACTGTCAAGTGCTGGAAGCGATCAAACGCAATCAGGGCCAACTGGGTATCGCGACCGGGTTCCTCCTAATCATCATGCAGTTGTGGATCCTGGCCTCTGTCTTTCTGTTCATCATGCTCTTCCAAGACCCCTTTCCAAGCTGGGACAACTTCATCCCAACGGTCGTGTTGTCGGGGGAGCACACGCCCCTGATGATCGCCGTCGTTCTCGTCGGAGCCTTCTTCGCTGCCTGTGCCTTCTGCGTCAGCGCCATCACCATCCCCATGTTGATCGACCGCCCCGTCGACGGCTTCACGGCGATGCGGACCAGCGTGCGCGCAGTGGCTCAGAATTGGCTGCCCATGCTGCTCTGGGCCGCCCTGCTAGTCGCGATCGTTGGGGCCGGCCTCCTCACCTTCTATGTCGGGCTCTTCCTGGCCGTGCCCTTGGCGGGCCATGCGACCTGGCACGCCTATCGAGACCTTGTACCAAGGGCGCCTTGAGGCGTCTCGGCCGAAGCTCAAAGCCGCCGAGGCGCGGCTGCCCCCTATTCAGAGTGGAAGGAGGTGCGCAGGCGAGGCGTCTCGAGCTAGGCGCTGACAACCGGATCCCAGTATCGAGAATCAATGGCATCGAGATCCAAGTAACATCTGCGGCGAGGAGCCTGTCCGACCTGGGGGGATCGAAGCGAGGAAGTGGGAGAGCGAGGCCATTTCGTTCCGGTTTTGAGGCGCATAGTGGTTCTATGTAACGAAAAAGCGGGGCGAAAGGGACCGTTCTCCCGATTCCGCAGCCGATTCATCCTAAGTCGGACAGGCTCCTAGGAAAAGCTGCCAAGAAAGCGCGCTACTGCAGAGTTACTATCGCGTTGTCGACCCGTGAATAATTGCGACGCCCGCGCGGCGCTGACACCGAAACAAGGGCATATCCTGCCTTGCTGCTTAAGTGCAAGCTGGGGGCAGGCGCCGCAGCATCCCTGTATAATGCTCAGCTAATTTAGCCGAGCGCACGGCGGCGTCGCGCTCCCGCATGTCTTCATCCGGGACGGACCCAAAGCCAGAACGCTCTGCTCCTGGGTTGGAGACGACAGCATCGGTATGCGCCAATCATGATCAAGCTCAGAACATACGTCTATGTCGACTCTCTTCAGCCCCAGCTCGCTGAATACATGGCGACCGTCTCCCAGGGATTCCTGCCGATCCCAGGGGATGCCTGCCTTTGGGTCGAAGTGTCTCCCGGCATGGCCGTTCACCGCCTGACCGACATCGCGCTCAAAGCAACACGCGTGCATCTGGCGCAGCAGGTCATCGAGCGCGCCTTCGGCTCCATGGTCATCCACCACCGCGACCAGAGCAATGTGATCGAGGCAGGCCGCCTCATGCTCACCCACATGGGCGCCAGGGTCCAAGACCGCGAAACCTGCAAGGTCGCCTGGAAAGAGATCATTCGCTCCATGTCTCCAGATCACACGGTGCTCATCAACCGCCAGAATCGGCGTGGCTCTATGATGCTGCCCGGCCAGAGTATGTTCATCCTCGAGACCGAGCCAGCGGGCTATGTCATCTACGCCGCCAACCAGGCGGAAAAGGCCGCGAACATCTCCATTATCGATGTGAGGGCGGTTGGCGCCTTCGGCCGCTTGACCATCGCCGGCAGCGAGGCCGATGTTGACGCGGCCGCCGCAGCGGCAGTTGCCGCCGCAGAGAATCCGTCCGGGACCTGAAGCGCCGTGCCGCACGCGCATCGCCCAAGAAACAACCAGCCGCTTTCGATTCCGCGAGTCAACCGACCATGCATCGCCGTGAACTCTTGACCTTGCTGCAACGGCATCGCAGCCCCTTCATGGAAGAGGCCGCGCATGTCAGACAGACCATCGCCTTCGTCCAGGAGCACGAGAACTGCTTCGACTGCGACCTCTGGCCCGGCCATGTCACAGGCTCGGCCTGGGTCGTGAGCCCGGATCGTGAGCGCGCCCTGCTACTGCACCACCGCAAGCATGATCAGTGGTTCCAGCCGGGCGGGCACGCCGACGGCGACGCGGACATCCTGCGCGTCGCCCTGCGTGAGACCTCAGAGGAGACGGGCCTGGACGCTTGCCATATTCGACTCGTGGACTCAGCGCTCTTCGATGTGGATGTCCATACCATTCCTGCGAGCCCGCGTGGACCGCGTCATGAGCACTATGACATGCGCTTCCTGGTCGAGATGGAGGACGATCTGCTCATCCCCGGCAATGACGAGTCGCACCAGGTCCTCTGGGTTCCGCTCGCACAAGTGTCGCGCTTCAACAATAATCGCTCCACCTTCCGCATGGTCGAGAAGACGCGCCGGATGCGCCAGCGGCGCACCCACCAGCCCGCGCCTGCGCCAGACCATCGCCACTTGGGGTTTTAGGGCCGGCTCTAGCTTTAGGCGAACTCGGAAATGACCTTACCCAAAAGGCGCGGGGCAGCAGGATGGGCAAAGTCCGCACTCGGCGCTTGAGCGTCACCTCGGCGCTGGACGGACGTGCCCATCTTGCAGGACACTGAGTTCGGATGATGGGCACGCCCGTCGACCCTCGCACTCCGAAAGTAGCCCATCGTCAGGGCTTTTCCCATCCTCTCAGAACCCAAGCAAATCCATATTTTTAATGGTTTACCCGCCCGCGGCTCGCACGAAAACGTTGGCTCATTCCGATAAGTTCCTCTTATCGCAAACCAGCCCTTGCCTTCGTGCCATGTGCGCGTGAACGGGCTTAGATGGCATTTCCGGATGGGCACCCAAGGGGTCAACCAAACCTCTCGCATGGGATGTCCGCGCACGCGCGGCATCAAATCAGTTTCGTTGGGCAAGTGGCCCATGGGCCATCCCGGGCGTCGCCTCAGGACTACGGTGGGGCCTGCAAAGTGGCCTGAGGGTGGATCGGAGGTCGACGGGGAAACACCGGTGATACCCGTTTGGATGAGGCGCTTAAGTCAACATGGTCGTGCTCTCCAGATGCCGCAGTGTGCGCGGCGCCAGGCGCCCTCAGGCACCCTCGACGAGCCGCAGATTAAACAGTTTCTCGGCACAGAACGGCTGTCCGTGCGCCTGATACCAAAGCGCCTTGGCGAGCTTACGCATCAACTCAACGACCTGTTTGCCCTTGGTCGCCCCCGAGATGCGCGGTCTTGACCTGAAACCAGCGTCGCACCAGCGGGTCATGGGCGATCAGGCGCAGGGCGGCAAAGTAGCGATAAAACCGCGCCACCGAGGGACCGCGCTTGGTGATCGCCAAGCGTCCCTGGTGCGTGCCGCTGCTGTGCTCCTTGAGATTGAGCCCGAGCGCCTGCCGAAGTATCTCGACGACGCCGTGCTCAACGGCGAGATGGACGCCTTGATGGCGCGCATCCAAGCAACCCAGCTCAAGCCCCCCCTACGCGCGGCCTACCTCCAGGCGCTTGATCAGGTCCTGGCGGGGTGATGCCGAGGGGCGGAGAACCACGGTCTATCGTCCGGACGAGACAATCCTGCCGGATTGGGAGGAGGCTCAATGGCTGCTTCAAGACTTGCTCGGCTGAATGGTTACCTTGAGGAGGTTGAGTTCGCGCTCGATATGGGAGACGGGCCGCTCCTTCGCGAAACGCGTGGTCGGCTGGGAGTTCTGGAGCTGGATGCCGAGGAGGAGGCCGAGCTAGGCCGGCTTGATGCTCTGGTGGTGGATCAGGTGAGGAGCCTGAACGACATCCAATCGTTTCTCCTCGAAGACGACCCGTCTCATCCCCTTGAGCACTGGTGGTGGCACCTCGGCAAGCTGCGCGATGGGTCCTACCCGGCCAACCTCCTGCCGGAGCACCTGCGCGAAGTCTACGAGCATGCGCGAGACGAAGCCGCCTGATGCGCCAGGACATCGACGACTTTAACCAAGGCGCGCGGCTCACCATTGGCCTCGTCTCTTGGGCCGGCGGCCTGGTGCTGATCGACATCGCGGCGAGCTGGTAGGTGGTCCTTGGGCTGCTGATGCTGGGCTTCGGTCGGGGGCTCTCGCGTCGCGCGGCGCTCAAGTCAGGATTCATGACCCGCGAGGAGCTGGGCGGCTGAGGCGTTGACACCTGCCGGCTGAGCGCCCGAGCCCCGAGCGGATGGCCGCTCAATCACGCGCTGCGTCAAATGTAGCTCCAGACCCAGCGCGCGCGCCATCTTCAGCACCAGGGCAAACGACGGATTCCCCTCGGCGGACAGGGCTTTACGCAGTCCCTCGCGGCTCACGCCAACCTCGCGGGCCAGGGCGCTGAAGTTGCGCGCCCGGGCCACATCCCCGAGCGCGTGGCGAATCAGCGAGCCGTCGCCGGGGTCTTCCTCAATGCAGGCTTCCAGGTACAGCCGGATGTCTTCCTCGGTGTTCAGATAGTCGGCACTGTCCCAACGCGAAAATGTCTCAGCCATCGCTCAACCCTCCCACTCTTTGGCCAACGCCTTCGCTTGCTCGATGTCGCGCGCCTGCGTGGACTTGTCGCCCCCGCACAGCAGCACGACGATGGCCACGCCCTAGCGGATGAAATACAGCCGGTGGCCCGTTCCGTAAAAGATGCGCATCTCCGAGACGCCATCGCCACAACTTCCCCCCTTTCGCAAAGGGGGGCTAGGGGGGATTTCGGGCGGCATCGCTCGCATCGGGAAACAATTGATGGGCACTTTCTTCGTGCATGTTGCCACGCGCTTGCGTCATCGGGTCGTGCCGCATCTTCCGGGGCGTTATCGCCGAGCCATGGAGGCCGTGGAATACGCCGACCAGGAAAGCCAGGCTCGTGCAGGAACGCGCTTTGGGGGCTTGCTAGACCGCAGCCGCGGATGGCGCGTCGTAAGATAGCAAAGTGGACCCGCCAGAGATCCGAACAGCCAGCAGTAAGAAGGCAAGCGAGCAGGACGGGCGATTCATCGTCTGCAACCGCGCGGCCACCTTAGTCAGCGTGACACAAAGAGCGCGCAGCAATTCAGAGAGCTTCAGTGTGGATGGCGTAAGTCATTGTAGATTGGCGCGCCCGACAGGATTCGAACCTGTGACCCCTGCCTTCGGAGGGCAGTACTCTATCCAGCTGAGCTACGGGCGCTTTGAGTGATTTGAGCTTGGCCCCGGAGGCGTTCGGGAGCGGCAAGAAGGCTCAATTCAGCTTTTGGATTATCGCTGTTGGCGGCCGCATCGTCAAAGGCGGATTTCGCGCCGCGCCGCACCAGAGGGTGAAGGGCTCGCCGCCCGCCTAGCCGGCGTCGAGAATCCCTTTGAGCATGTGCAGGTGGCTCATGCCACGCGCCTTGCGATTCTCGGGCGTGTCGGAGCGCTCGCCTCCCCAGTCGAGCTGATCCGCGGGAAGCTCAGTGAGAAAACGGCTGGGCTCGCTGCGGATCCATTCGCCGTAGCGACGCCGGCGGCTGGTCAAGGTGAAGGTCAGCGCGCGCTGGGCGCGGGTGATACCGACGTAGGCGAGGCGGCGCTCTTCCTCGATGGTGTCCTCCTCGATACTGCTGCGGTGGGGCAGTAGCTCTTCTTCCATGCCGACGAGGAAGACGTGCGGAAACTCGAGACCCTTGCAGGCATGCAAGGTCATGAGGTGAACACGGTCGCCTCCCGCCTCTTCCTCCTGACGATCCAGGACATCCATCAGCGTCAAGTGCCCGACCATATCGGCCAGCCCTTTGTCGTGGAAATCGCCTTTCTGGAGCTTGCCGAGCCATTCCAGCAGGTCGCCGACGTTCTCGTAGCGGCGCTCGGCCACGCGCTGGCTCGAGGCGTGCTCGCGCAACCAGGCGTAGTAGTCGATGGTCTCGATGAGCGCCCGCACGCCGCCGACCGGATCCTCCGCACTGCGACGCCTGTGCTCACGGATCAGATCGACGAAGGCGCCGAGACGGTTGCGCTGGCGCTCGCTCAAGTGTTCGGCAAGCCCAGGATCTTCGCAGCCGGCCAGCAAGCTCGTGCCCTGCTCTCGCGTGTAGTCGGCAAGCCGCTCCAGCGTCGTGGGGCCAATCTCGCGGCGCGGCGTGTTGACGATGCGCAGGAAGGCGGCGTCGTCCTCGGGATTCGCGAGCAGTCGCAGGTAGGCCATCGCATCCTTGACCTCGGCGCGCGCGAAAAAGGAGGTGCCGCCGCTCAGGAAGTAAGGGATGTTGTGCTCGCGCAGGGCCTTCTCGAACGGCCGGGCCTGGTGGTTGCCGCGAAAGAGGACGGCGACGTCGCCGAAGGGAACCTTCTCGGCGAAGTGGAGATGCAGGATCTCGGAGGCCACGCGCTCGGCCTCGTTGGCCTCGTCGGTGCAGCGCAGCACGCGGGGCATGTCGCCGGGCCCATGCTCGCTCCATAGCCGCTTCTCGAAGACGTGCGGGTTTTTGGCGATCAGGGTGTTCGCAAGCCCCAGGATCCGCGCGCTCGAGCGATAGTTCTGCTCGAGCATGATGACCTTGAGTTCCGGGTAGTCCTCCTGGAGTCGCGCGAGGTTTTCTGGTCGCGCCCCCCGCCAGGCATAGATGGACTGGTCGTCATCGCCGACCACCGTGAAGGCGCCGCGCGTGCCGGTGAGCAAGCGCACCAGCTCGTATTGCGCGCTGTTGGTGTCCTGGTACTCATCGACGAGGAGATAGCGCAGGCGATCCTGCCAGGCTTCCAGCACGGCGGGTCGCGATTGGAAGAGACGGGCCGGCGCGAGGATGAGATCGTCGAAATCCACGGCATTGTAGGCACGGAGACTGCGTTCGTAATCGGCGTAGAGCGCCGCCAAGCGGGCCTCGAAGTCGTCTTCGGCACGACTCAGTGCGGCTGCGGGATCGATCAGGTCGTTTTTCCAGCGCGAGATGCGGTGCTGCACGGCGGACGCGCTGATGGCATCGACCTCGGCCGTGCCGCGTAAATGCTCCTTGATGAGCGACTCCGAGTCCTGCGCATCCAGCAGTGAGAAGCCGCTGCGCAGACCGACCTGCTCCGGTGCCTTGCGCAGGATGTCGAGCCCCAAGGTGTGGAAGGTGGAGATCCGCAAGCCGCGCGTGTTGACGCCCTTGAGCTGCTGACTGACCCGCTCGCGCATCTCGCGCGCGGCCTTGTTGGTGAAGGTGACTGCACAGATGTGGCGCGGTTGCAGACCCTTGTCCTCGATCAGATAGGCGATCTTGCGGGTGATCACACGTGTCTTGCCGGATCCCGCCCCCGCAAGCACGAGCAGCGGGGCGGCGGTGTAGCGCACCGCCTCGCGTTGTCGCGAATTGAGTCCGGGCATAGCGTTCCTGCGGGCGGCCTTATGACAGGCCACACCGACTTGGCGTGGGTCAGGGAGGTCAGAGCGCCGCGACCGACGCGCGGCCTGGTCAGGCGACTGATTATGCCTGAGGCGGGACGCTTGAACGAGCAATCCGCTGGCGTTCGTACTACCATTCGGATCTGAGTTTAGACGCGCAATGGTGAAGTCGTGCCCAAAAGAATCCTAACTGCAATGACCCTGGGGCTGATGCTCGGGGGCGTGAGCGCACAAGATGACACGGACGCAGGTGCTGCCGGGTTCTTGCAGGCGCCAACGGTGGAGCCATCCTCGGTGACCGGCGAGGCGGTAGAGCCCGAGATCACCATCGTCGAGGACGGCGACCAACTCATCTATGAGTACCGCGTCCGCGGCGTGCTCTACATGGTCCGCATCCAGCCGCAGTTCGGCCCTCCCTACTACCTCTACGACTTGAACGGAGACGGACTGATCGACGCCCAGGACTCTTCACCAACGAACATCGCGATCCCCCAGTGGGTGCTGTTCGAGTGGAACTGACGCCAGCGAGGGGATGCCGCCAAGGGGTGGTGTCCTCTCGTCCCTACCCCACCAGCTCAACGCCCTGAGCCAGACGAAGCCGATCGAAGCCTCACGGCTGCCTGCCATGCGGCGCAACACGCTGGGGCGATTGCGCGCGCCCGTCGCGGCGGGGCGCCGCTCCCACCGGCCAGGCGCTTGGACCAGAGGATGATCGAGGCCCGAGCGATGCCGCCCGAAATCCCCCTTTGCGAAAGGGGGGAAGTTGTTGATGGACGCTTTCTTAGAGCGACGACGATTGTCTGCGGGATGCAGGTATCAGGAGTCCGGAAAACCGTCTAAGAAAATGCCCATCAATTGTTTCCCGATGCGAGCGATGCCGCCCGAAATCCCCCCTGGCCCCCCTTTGCGAAAGGGGGGGGAGTTGTTGATGGTCACTTTCTAAGCAGGGGGTCTGCGGTCGGCCGTTGAAAGCGGCAAGGGCGGCCGCGCGGACTCTTCAATGAGCTGCGACAAGCCATGAGACAGCTCGGACTGAAGCTCCCGGAACATGACACCAATCCCAGCCGCATCGCGATGGGCCACGACTGCGGGAATCAGCCAATCGCGCCCCAATGCACGCAACTCCAGCTCGACCATGGTTCCAGTCGGCAGCATCACATTGCGCACTTCAAGGAACATCCCCTGGCTCGATAGATTCGCACCCGTGGCGCAGAAGAACCGCCGCTTGCGGTAGCGGATGTAAACTGCCAGCTTGATCGGGTAGCGGGCAGAGTAGCGGCGCTCGATGGTCGTCACTGCCTTGACTCCTTAAGGGTTTAACTTTCAGCCCATATTAGAGACTCAAGTTGACAGTCAGGTGCAGCAAAGATGACGAATTGATGAAGCCGCCCTCAAGCTTGCTCGCGCTGAACCCGGCCACTGTAGACGGGAAAGAGGTTCCGGACCCACCTTGCCTAAAGCCGGCTGCGCTGCGACACCCCTTACCTTCGAGGTGAGTCGGAGGCACCTCTGCACCCGCCAGGAACTCGGGGTAAGATTGCGCGCCTTGTCAGATAGCCATCAAGAGCACTTGTCGTGTTAGAGAACGCAGGCCTCTATGCCGCCCTTTGGATTGCCTTCCATTTCGGCATCGGCTACATCGCCTACCGCTTGCCCCCAGCCTTCCTCAGGGATCTACCCTTTGTCAGCCAATGCTATCGCTGGGAGACCACCGGGCGACTCTATGAGCGGCTCGGGATTCGCGATTGGAAAGACCGTCTACCAGAGGCCGGTGATTTTTACGCAGGCGGGTTCTCGAAACGTCATTTGCACGGTCATGACCCCGCCTACCTCAGACGCTTCGTGATCGAAACCTCACGCGCTGAGACCTCGCATTGGCTGACCTGGGGAATGGCATTGACCTTCTTCGCCTGGAATCCCTGGGACGTCGGCGTGGCCATGATGATCTATGGCGCGATCGCCAACCTGCCCTGCATCCTGATACAGCGCTACAACCGCGTCAGGCTGAGGCGCGCGATTCGCATCCTAGCCCGACGTGCGGATCGGGATGGAGCGCCCCTTCCAGTGAACGCTGTTGCGCACTAGCGTGCGGTAGAGCGACCGCAAGAAGACCGCCGTGAAGAAGACCAGCGAAACCGGGTAGCTCAACGCAGTCACCAGTCCGAAGTTGCCCAGCTTGCGCAACAGCCACAACAGCTGCAGCACATAGGCCGGGTAGGCCACCAGGCCCGCGACGACCCAGGCGGACATCCCATCGCGCCACCACCCGACCAGGGCATCGACAGATGCCGAGGCTCCAGAGACCCAACAGATCATCATGACGAGGATCAGCGGATCCGTCGTCATGGCGCCACGCGCGAAGTTCTTGGTCCAGCCGTCGACCAGATCGCGCAGCCCTC
The DNA here is from genome assembly GCF_010915725.1 of Thiorhodococcus mannitoliphagus. Taxonomy (GTDB): domain Bacteria; phylum Pseudomonadota; class Gammaproteobacteria; order Chromatiales; family Chromatiaceae; genus Thiorhodococcus; species Thiorhodococcus mannitoliphagus. The sequence goes on along the minus strand of NZ_JAAIJR010000042.1, from coordinate 4,407 downwards.
CGGGATACATGCGGAAGGAAATGGTCCCCGCCCCGATGAAGTTCGACGCCCGCACACCGCGCTGGGCCATCTCGCGCGCAAGCGCCACGTCGTCGATGATCTCAGTGCGCACCAGACGATGGCCGCCGGTGCGGAAATAGTCCTCGCGCGAGCAAACCATGCAGGGACCGAAGCTGCCGTTCGACTTGACTGCATCGCCAGCTAGCGTGAATGAGCGGATGCTCCCCATCATGACGATGAAGAACATGGACGAAAGATACTCGTAGGCCTTGACCATGCGGTGATAGGGCTGCACCGAAACCAGGCCGCCGTGCTTGGCATGGGTGGCGACGATGCGCCGCAGACCCGTCGGCTCCAGCTCGGTGTCGGCGTCGAGAAAGACGAAGAGGTCGCCGCTCGCCTCCTGAGCACCCACCCAACAGGCGTGCGGCTTGCCAATCCAGCCATCGGCAAGCTCCGTTAGGGCTAAGGTCTTGGCCCCGGCCGCGCGCGCCAGCGCTGCGGTCGTGTCCGTCGAATTGTCGTCGACCACGATGACTTCGTAGTTTGCGTAATCCTGAGTCTGAAGCGACGCGAGGAGCGGCGGCAGGCGTAGCTGCTCGTTACGGGCCGGGATGATCACGGACACCTTGATCGCATCGGCCTGGCTGATCTTATCGACCAGGTGCTTCAGCGGTGGGCAAGTACGAATTCGTCCTAGAAAGACGAACGCAAGGCTCCATGGCAGGAGCAGCCAGAGTAGCTCGGTTGGCACGGCGGGTAGACTCGTTCCTAGCGTTGGGGAAGGTGGTGGCGCGGCCTGCTCGAGAGCGGCACACCAGGCATGAACCAGCGGGCGCAAGCAGTATGGCGACCTCCCTGCAAGATGGCAAACTTTCCGCTTCAGATTCAGCAATCTGCGTCGCTGCCGCTTGGATGGCAGCACCACCCAAGCGGCGTGACGGACAGCGTCCACCTCCCACTCAGACGCGCTTGGACTCCAAGGCGTACCAGTCCAGCTTGCGGGTCAGCACCATGGTCAGCGCCAGCAGCCCGAAGAGCAGCGCCGATCCCATCAGCAAGGCAACGTCCTCGGAGACCAGCAGGCCGTAGAGGGCCGCGAAGAGCACGCCGAGCAAGGCGGCAAACGCGAGCCCACGCCCCAGGCTCCCCAGCACATGGCTGAGATAGAAGCCTTGCAGCCCGACACAGGCCAGCGTTGCCGCCGCATAGGCCTGACCAAAGGCAATGTGCTCCGACAGACTGAGCAGGAGCAGGAAGAAGAGCGCCAAGGCAAGCCCCACCAGCAGGTACTGGGCCGGATGGATCCGCAGCGATTTGGTCAGCTCGAAGAGGAAGAAGGCCGCGAAACTCAGGGCGATGAAGAGGATGCCGTACTTCAGGGCGCGGTCCGCCATGGAGTAGACGTTCACCGGCTCGATGAAGCGCACCCCAAGCCACTCGGAGCAGCCGGATCCACAAGCACGATCTGCCGCGACATCCGCCCGCAAGGCAGCCGGCGCGGTCGTCGCGAGTCCGGAGACCTCCCAGACCGCACTGAAACCATCGGCACTCACCCGTTGGCTGTCGGTGTTGGGGAGAAAACGACCCTGGAAGCTGGGATGCGGCCAGGTCGATGCGAGGTCGATCCGCGTGCTCTCGGCCAGCGGCACGAAGCCAACGGACTCGGTCCCTCTGAAGCCGAGTTCGATCCGAAACGCGATCTCACGCGGTCCGTCAGAGGCAGCCGACGGCGTCTGTCGTTGAACCAGGGGCGGCAGCTCGGCATGAATGCCCTTGGGAATCGCCTTCCCCAGCTTGGCTCCCTGCGCGAAGCCGTGCTCGACGCCATCCCACTTGAGCAGGGGTGCGCGGGCAATCCCTCGTGTATCGCTGATCCCGAGGCTGAGATAGGGCCGCCCCCAAGTGATGCTCGCGCCCTTGCGACGCCGTTCGACCTCGGGCTCGGCCGGAACCTCGAAGCGCCCCTCGATCACGCCGTTCAGCTCGTACATCATGGCCTTGAAGAGCCCGCGCCGCTTGAGCGCGGTGTCGCCGGAAAACGCCATGTGCGCCAGCTGCGGCATGAGCAGCGTCATGCCCTCCGTCTGGACCTCACGGACGCGGCGAACCCGGCGCGTACCGCCTTCGACCGGCTCGTCTGCCCAGTAGTTTTCCTTGAAGACCTGGGTGTAAGGCAGCACGAGTACAGGGCCTAAAATGGTCTGCGCCCCAGCGGAGCTGGCGGCGATCTCAGTCACCACGGCGCGCTGCCGCGCCGCACGCTCACCGACCAGCTGGTCGACCATTCCCAAGGGCACCGCCAGTGCCAATACTAGACCGACCGTCACGGCCGACTTGATCAATAGAGCCTTTTGCATGCGTTGTCTCCTTTTCGGTTGATCCCGGGAGACAGTCTGGCGGACGGAGTTGAAGCCCCGGTCGAGGCGGGGTGAGGCGTCTGTGAACTTGTGTGAAGTGCCGGCTACCTGAGACTCACTTGGGATTTCGTCTTCCAGAAGCGTCGGGGCGTGCTCGTGAACCCAATCACCGGCGAACCGCTGTTTCGCACCAACGCCAAGTCCTAGGAGCCTGTCCGACTTAGGATGAATCGGCTGCGGAATCGGGAGAACGGTCCCTTTCGCCCCGCTTTTTCGTTACATAGAACCACTATGCGCCTCAAAACCGGAGCGAAATGGCCTCGCTCTCCCACTTCCTCGCTTCGATCCCCCCAAGTCGGACAGGCTCCTAGGAGCATTCGGCTTCGGGGAGTGTTATTCCCAACACGATTTCGTCGCGAATTTCTTAGATTCGCCCACCTCGCCACCGGCCATGTTGCCCGCATTGCCACACCACCTCAGTGGTGGACAAGGTCGGGAATCGACCCAGAACCGACTCCGGGCTTGCGGCCGTGAGCCTCAGCTTAGGGGGCGACACCGGACCTGTGGCTGCTGGCTCCGCCTCCAGTCCTTAAACACGGTACTGCTGGTCGCTTCCGATGACGTTGCGGCGGCAAGACGAGCAATCCGTCAGAAGGACGCTTCAAGCCGGGACCATCTGGTACAAAGCCCGCGCCGAATGACAGGCATTGAGACTTGCCAATTTTTGCCATCGACGCTAGCTTGTCGACATGAGCACCATGAACATCTCTCTCCCGGACTCACTGAAAGCCTACGTCGATGAGCAGGTTTCCGGTCGGCGCTTTGGTACCAGCAGCGAGTACGTGCGCGACCTGATCCGCCGTGATCAGGACCGGCAGCGTCTGCGCGGGCTCCTCCTCGATGGGGCCACGTCTGAACCCGGAGCGGCCGCGGACATGGCCTACTTCGGCACATTACGAGAGCGTGTTCGTAAAGGTAAGGCCGATTGACGACGAAGCAGGTCATACCGCGGCGCCTCGCGATTGGGGACGTCGACGAGATCATCGAGTACTATCTGGAGACAAGCTCGGAAGCCATTGCCCTTGGGTTCGTGGATGCGCTGGAATCGGCCTATGCCGAGATTGGCCTGAACCCCGCGATTGGCTCACCGCGATACGCCTACGAGCTTGAGCTACCTGGCCTGCGGTCATGGCCACTCAAGCGCTACCCCTACCTGATCTTCTACTTGGAACGGGTCGCTCATATCGACGTCTGGCGAGTCCTTCACGGCCGTCGGGATGTGCCTCTATGGATGCACGAGCAAGACGAGTCGGAGTGATCCCGGGGCCAGGCTTTCAAAGACACATTTTTCGCGGCCGCATGGCGGACACGTCTGCCTTTTCCCCAACACATAGAGGTGATCTGCGCGTAAGTCCGGACAGCTTGGCTTCTGGCCGAAAATCAGAGCAAACCGGTCACCGAAACGATATGCGCCAGCGACCGCTGTTGGCCGAGTCCCGTCGGATCGGGTAAGGACAGCGGTCGCTGACGACCCGTTGCTGACACTGAGCGCCGACTGCTTCGACGGCTGGAATCGACTGGGAACCGGACGCTAGAGCATCGTCGGATCCGCTCCGGATTAGCTAGCGCGTCGCCGCGCAAGTTCCGAGACGGGTGCCTTGTCGTTGTCGTTGTCGTTGTCGTTGTCGTTGTCGTTGTCGTAATCGTGATCGCGGTCTCGACATGGCGAATATTTCGACAACGACAATGGCCAAGAACGGCCTCGCGACTTCTAACCCGCAGCACTAGCAGCATCATGATCCTACCGAACCAAATGCCTCTGATAGCAGGTCAGATTCTCTGCCAATCATTCTGCCGTGGCGCTGACGAGCGCCTGGATCTTAGCGGAGGTGATTGCTTCGACTCGATGATATAATACTTAGTGTGATACAGCATCGGAGTGCAAGAGCACGTGAGGATCTTCAAGAACGCTTGGTTCGAGCGCTTCGCGCGCAAGCAGAAGATCCGGGACGGGATGTTACGTGAAGCCGTCCTGCGAGCGGAGCAG
>NZ_JAAIJR010000429.1 GCF_010915725.1 Thiorhodococcus mannitoliphagus | reverse complement strand
AGGTTTGCTCCAGCAGGGGCTGCAGCTTCGCGACGAATGCCTCGCGCGCGGCCGTGTTGGCCCGGTTGAGCAGGGCCTTGGCTTTCTTCCAGGAGAACCCCAGGCGTTTGAGCGCCTGACGGACCGTTTCGCGACTGACGCGGCGGTTGAACTGGGTCTCGATCCAGGCCACCAGGCGCTTGAGGGTCCAGCGCGGCGGGGCCGTGCACGCCTCCAACTCGGCGCTCGGCACCAAGCGCCCCGTTTGCGGGTCGCGCTCCATGGAAGGGGCTGCGGCGGCCGCTAAACTGGCACGCAGCAGGCCATCAAGTGCCTGCTCGGTGTCGGGGTCAAAAAAGGGGGGAATGCCACCGGTGTGCTCAAAGACCAACGCCTGCGGGCCTGTCTCATTGTAGCGATGCACCCAACGGATCAGCGTTTGCAGATGACGCCCCGCGCTGCGGGCAACCGCCGAGGCTCCACGCCCCTGTTGAGTCAATTGGTACAAGGCCAGAAACCGCTCACGGGTGCGTTCGTGGGCCGCCCTCATCGCCTCACCCCGGAGATCCTCTGGGGTTTGGCTCCATTTCACGAGATCCAGCTCAAGCATACACAAATCACTCCGGTAATTCGGTGAAGG
>NZ_JAAIJR010000428.1 GCF_010915725.1 Thiorhodococcus mannitoliphagus | reverse complement strand
AGCGGCATTTTGGCGCCGGATGCTCGGGTTGAGCTGATCGAAGGTGAGATCGTCGATATGCCGCCAATTGGTGCGCCACATGCGTCAGCCGTCAATCGATTGCATCAACAATTGCTCGATGCGGTCCATGGCCAGGTCATCGTCCGTGGGCAGAGCCCGGTGCGCTTGGATTCCCGCAACGAGCCCGAGCCGGACATCGCGCTGGTGCGCAACCGATCGGGACACTATCGTGACTGCCACCCAGGCCCGGCGGACGTGCTCCTGCTCGTTGAAGTGGCAGACTCCAGTCTGCGTTACGACCGCGACGTCAAGATGGCGCTCTACGCCCGCTTCGGCATCCCCGAGACCTGGCTTGTGAACCTGGCGGACGCGACCCTGACCGCTTTCCGTGCGCCCGGCCCCCAAGGGTACGCGATGGCTGAGCGGCTCAGGATGGACAGCCCCATCCCCGTGCCTGGACTCGATGGGCTGTCGGTCGATCTTGCTGACCTGTTCTGAGCCATCGGCGGACGGACGGGTTCTCAGACTTGGAAAGCGTCCATAAACAACTTCCCCCCTTTCGCAAAGGGGGGCTAGGGGGGATTTCGGGCGGCATCGCTCGCATCGGGAAACAATTGATG
>NZ_JAAIJR010000427.1 GCF_010915725.1 Thiorhodococcus mannitoliphagus | reverse complement strand
AGCCATGAATACCCTCAAGACCTTCTCCGAGAAAGAGCGCGCCTACCACAGATACCAGGCACGTCAGAACTATCTGCACGAGCAGCGTAGCATCCAGCGCCACCTGGACGAACTGCGGGCCGAAGCCGAGCAGCAGCGGGCGGCCAAAGAGCAGGCGCAGATGCTGGCAGAACAGGAACGGGCCGCGAAAGAAGCCGCCCTCGCCGAGATCGAACGCCTCAAGTCCCAACTGCGCGGGCAGGGTCACTCGGAGTAGAGACCCGAGACTCGGGTGTTAATGGCCACCTAAGCCGGGGGGGCAGGTCTTAAAAAATGACATTTTCCCGATCTTGTCTCGATCATGCAGCCTTTCCTCGGCAGATACTTTCGTCGCGACCGCCGCCGGCCGTCAGCACTGCAGCGCGGAGTCGAGGGGCGCAGCGCGGTCCACTAACCAGGGCGCGGGATTCGGTGGACTTCGGCCTAGCTCGTCCACCGGCCCAACTGACGGCCAGGGCTCAACTCGGCCTTGGACCAAGCGCACGACCGGTGGGAGCGGCGCCCCCCCCCCCCCGGGGGGCCCGAGCCGCGCGGGGCCCCGCCCCCCCGGGGGTTGGAGTGAAGTTGGGGCGGTGGGCAAGGCACCCAAAAAAA
>NZ_JAAIJR010000426.1 GCF_010915725.1 Thiorhodococcus mannitoliphagus | reverse complement strand
TAAGGCGCGGCTGATTATCCACAGGCTACCCGACGATGAGGTGGCCAAGAGGATCCGTAAAGCCAGGAACAACAACAAAAAGAAAGGCCGCAAAGCGCTTTCCAAAGAATATGTCGCCAGAGCCTATTTGAATCTGTTTATCACCAACACCGACAGTGCGACGATACCTACCAAAGTCGTGTGGAATCTTTATCGACTCAGATGGCAGATCGAACTCGCATTCAAAATTTGGAAATCGCTTTGCGACATCGAAAAGGTGAAAAAAGTAAAGCGGCATCGACTGGAATGCTATATCTACGCCAAGCTGATATTGATCATGCTGGGATGGCGTATCGTTTACAAGATCGCGAAGAACCTCTTCGTACTGGAGGGAGAGGCGCTCAGTTTCTACAAGTCGTTCAAGACGTTGATCAGTTCAAAAATCGACGCGTTGAGGGCGGTGTTCCTATCTGGAACGAGGCGGCTGGACGATTTCGTGCGAGATTTCTACCGTGTTAGCAGAGTCAATCACTTGTTGGAGAAGAAAAGAGGCAAGCCGACATCGCTAGAATTGCTGCTGAGTTGTTCAATAGATTGAAATATAAATGGTTTATGGAAAATGAATAACGTTGGCTATTCTTAGCCTGACGGCTATG
>NZ_JAAIJR010000425.1 GCF_010915725.1 Thiorhodococcus mannitoliphagus | reverse complement strand
ATGCTTCGCGCCTACTTCAAGGCCGGGCGCTGGAATTTACTGAAAACTATGGCAAATGCATCCTTCATACCCGCCTCTACATGACACGGAAAATTGGGAATGCGCCCCATCCGTGCCAAGCGCCTGCTTGCGACTGACGTCTTCAACGGTGCTGTTGATCAGCGTCAGCAAGACCTCCTGCTCAAACGCCTTGGTCAGGCGGCTGCGCGGCGTATACCAGTCCAATGTCTGCGTGGTCGTCGGTCGATCCTCACAGCGCGGGCAACCGTAACGCTCAGGGCGCAGGACAATGAAGACCTGATGACCAAACATCGGTAAATGACGCAGGCTGATCTCCTCACCCAAGGCGAAAAAATCCTCGATCCAGGCTCCACAGCAATGGCAATGGCAACCCTTCTTGGTACTCGTGACGTAGATCCAGGGCTGTGAAGGTCACAAAAAGTGAACGCAACAACTCCTGTCGGTCGCCACGGCCTCCACGCGGCTGAACCGCCCGAGCAGCGCGAGTCGCGAGTCCTCGGTACAATCGCGCCTTTTTTAACCAGCGGGCTGTTGACGATGTTGCTGAATCCACTGCTTGAGCGCTTTGCCGAGCATTTCCCCATCCCCACCATGGCGCGCGCGGTGTTGGAGCGC
>NZ_JAAIJR010000424.1 GCF_010915725.1 Thiorhodococcus mannitoliphagus | reverse complement strand
TCCCCGCAAGAAGTCTTCGTCGCGAGCCTTGCTGGATTTTCATAAGCGCAGGAAAAACATTGTTATTGATAGGGATACGCTTAACTTAATGGCAGTGGTGCTCTGACGTGGGAGCGCCGCCCCGTTGTCGGTCAGGTTATTTCACGAGTTCTTCGCAGAACAATCCCCGCTAGATCTGCCTGTTTCCGTCACCGCTGTTGTTGAGGTCGAGGCTTGTAAGCCACGACGATGACAGTCTTTGGTTTTCGTTGTAGCAGCAAGCGGCCAGGAGCGGTCACCGACCATGGTTCTGTTCGCGACGGCTAAGGGACGCCAAGCGGCCGCCCGGCATATCGAAATATTTGACCCTGGTCCCTTATCCCATCATCTCGCCCTCGGGCTCGGTGACGCGGCGAGAACGGTGGCCGAGCGCGGTCTGTTGTTGGGGGAATTCCTGGCCAGGGAACTCATGCCGACATTCCGCACGCCATAACGTGTAATAACGAATCTTTTGTTGCTGATTTTCAGTGGAGGTGTCGTCATCTCGCACACGAAAAACGAACAAAACGCCTGTCATCGTAGCTGAGCACCGTTATTCCACAGCCATCACCCCAGCGGCAGCTGCTCCCTCACGTTCTGTATCATCGCGTTTTTTGCC
>NZ_JAAIJR010000423.1 GCF_010915725.1 Thiorhodococcus mannitoliphagus | reverse complement strand
CGAGGTCGGCGGACGGGCAGAGCAGTCTGGGATAGACAGAATCTACCCGAACCCAGATAGGCAGAATCCGTCTATCTCACCGGACCGACACTCTGTCTACTCAACTGTTAGGCGTCAAAAGAATGGAACACGCGAGCGAATACCACGCTACCGAGATAGGCATCGAATCAGAGAACGATGTCTTGGTTGCTGCTATTGCGTTAGAACCTGAGGGTTACATGATGTTTCAGCGTGGGGCATCAGAAGCAACAGGTCGTTCAAATGGTTGCTATTTTGAGTTTAGTGATCAAAGCCAAGGAAACTACGACATTGTAAGAAAATGCTCATTGAAAGAACGAAAATTACGGATATCACTGGACATGCCGCTTAATGGAATCACTGAAATAAGCGTATCTCTAGCAAATGTTGAGAATTCTGTTTCCGCTCTTAAAAATCAGTTGACCCGAGTGTTCGAAGGCACAAAAGGGGTCTTTCGACATTGAAATCGCCTAACAAGAAAGAAAAAGGGCCAAAAGAAAAAGGGCCAGGCTCAATTAACGGGATAATCAACGAATGAAATCGCCTAACGAATAAGGTTAGATCGTCCGAGCGAAGCGAGCGACGATCTGAACCGGTTGTTGGACAAGCCCGGGATCGTGG
>NZ_JAAIJR010000422.1 GCF_010915725.1 Thiorhodococcus mannitoliphagus | reverse complement strand
ATGAGTGGAGCACTGACACCAGCGCGCAGAAAGGCCGCCCGCTCGGCGGTCGCGGCCCGCAGCAGTGGATGACGCAGATCGGTACGCAGGCCGTTCATCACGGCAAGCGGTCCCTCGATATCGGGCGAGGCCCAGAGGAGGATCTGCAGCAGGGTATCGGTCGGCCATTCCTGATTGACCAGCGCCGTGAGACGGTCGGCGTGACCCTGATCGGCCCCGGCCAGGGGTTGGCAGCACCAGCCGAAGGCGAGGCTCTGATCGTCGAGCAGGAAGATCCCCTGCTCAGGGTCGCAGGCGAGCGGCGGAAAGAGCGCGGAGGCGCGCTCGCCCTGGAAGCGCCGTTCCCTCATTGGGCCCGCCCCGGCTTCGCCGTTTCTGGCAGACCCTCGACCTGTTCTGGTCCGACGACACGCTTCAGCTGCAACAGGAACGGATCGGTCGAGAGCACCCGAGCACGCTTACGCCGCAGTAGCTCGCGGGCGCGCGCCGGATGACAGGGCTTGAGCAGCCGGCGGTTGGCGTCGCACACCAGCACTGGGGTACGCCCCTGCACGCGGGCCAGAGCCTGATCCAGAAAGCGATCGCGCGCCTGCGGCGACAGCTCGGCCAGGGAGGCGAACAGGGCCTTGGGCACCGACAG
>NZ_JAAIJR010000421.1 GCF_010915725.1 Thiorhodococcus mannitoliphagus | reverse complement strand
TCTTCTCGGGGCTGAACAATTTGCGCGACATTACCGTGTCCGCTGACTACTCGGCGCTCTGCGGTTATACCGAGCGCGATCTCGAGACCGTCTTTGCACCCGAAGTCGAGGGGCTGGACCGGGAGGAGATCCGCCGCTGGTACAACGGCTACAACTGGACCGGCGAGTCAGTCTACAACCCCTTCGATGTGCTACTGCTGTTTCAGGAACGCCAGTTCCACGCCTGGTGGTTCGAGACCGGCACGCCGACCTTTCTGGTGGACATCCTCACCCAGCGCGGCTTCTTTACCCCCGATCTGGCCCATCTGCGCGCCGACGAGGGATTGCTCTCGACTTTCGATGTCGACCACATCGCCAACGAGGCCCTGCTGTGGCAGGCAGGCTATCTCACTCTAGCGGGTTCACGCCGCACCGGGGCACGGCTCGAATACCGCCTGGCCTATCCGAATCTGGAGGTCGAAAGCGCCCTCAACGATAGCCTGGCCAAGGCGCTGATCGGTCAGCCAAGCCTGGCCAGCGCGCTCACCGGACGACTCTATGATCTGCTGGTGGCGGGGAAGCCGGCGGCCCTGCACGCCCATCTCGACGCGCTCTTCGCCGCCATCCCGCACCAATGGCACCTCAAGACCCCGATCGCCCAGTACG
>NZ_JAAIJR010000420.1 GCF_010915725.1 Thiorhodococcus mannitoliphagus | reverse complement strand
AAGATGAGATGGAATCTCTATTGTCATTGAAATTTCAGCGATTCAATAAATCGCAAATTATGACTATTTAGAGTATAGAGAACATTGATGTCGGCCGTGAGATCGCCGTCATCGATATAGCCGATGGCCCCAGCGTGCTTGGAGATGTATCGAATGACAGCGTCCGCGCTTCCCAGTTCACGGGGTGGTGTGCCTTTGCCGACGTAGCGCCGGACCGTCCAGTAACCGATGTATTTCGCATCGTCCTGGTCCGGATAGCGCTCCAAGAAGCGCTGCCGGACCTGATTCCCAGGGGGAAGATTCACGGGGGTTACCCGCATACCCAATGCCATGGACTTAAGCCGCCCGGCAGTAAGCCGGGTGGAATCCAGGCTTGAGCTTGCCGGGATTGCGGCGTGGAAATTGTCGGTCTGGCCGTACCGCCTCGACGGCATCGGAAAGCGTGAGGACGGCCTGCGTCAGCAGGGTGGTTGGAGGATGTAAGGTGCCGATCAGTAGTCGAACCAGGGTGTGCTTCATGGTCGAGAGGCTGCTGGTCCAGCGGACGTGATAGGCATGCTTGCGCGCGGCGTGGCGGCGGGTTGCGAGCACCTGGGCGAGTCCTCGAACCATGCTGGCGAGGTTCAGGGCAAGGATCTTGGCGTGGACGTCTTGCTGC
>NZ_JAAIJR010000041.1 GCF_010915725.1 Thiorhodococcus mannitoliphagus | reverse complement strand
CCTTTCGCAAAGGGGGGCTAGGGGGGATTTCGGGCGGCATCGCTCGCATCGGGAAACAATTGATGGACACTTGCTAAGGCGTTGCGAGCCCATGTTCGCCGCCTTGGAGATCAGGCCGGCGGCGCCGTCGCGATCATCGACGGGCGCTGGCTGAATTCCGCATACCAGTCGGCCAACGCGGGACGTGTATCCCGCCACTCGCCGGCCGCGCCGCGCAGGTCCAAGTAGCCCAGTGCGGCAGCGACCGCGATGGTGCCCAGATCGACGCGCTCCTTCAGCGCCTCGACGTCCTGCTCAAGGCTGTCCAAGGAGCGCTCGATGGCGCGCCGCTTGAGGTCCAGCCACCAGTCCCAGCGCAGTGCCTCCGGGCGCTTCTCCAATTCGATGAAGATGAGGATGGCGCAGTCCATGATGCCGTCCGCCAATGCCTGATCGCAGAGGACTCGGCAATGCATCTCGCCGGTCCGCGGGATCATGGGCCGTCCGACCTGTTGGCGATCCAGGTACTCGCAGATCACCGCGCTATCGAAGAGCGCCCGGCCGTCGTGGAGCACGAGGGTTGGGACCATGGATAGCGGATTTTCGCGGGTCAGTTCCTCTGGCTCGGACCAGCCGTCGATCGTCTCGATCTGGACCTGGTCGATGAACCCCGTCTCATGCAGCAGGACCGTGACTTTGCGCGCATAGGGTGAGGTGAGTGAGTTGCGAAGCAGCATGATGTCCCCCCGTGTGTGAACTGCAACCTGGAGCCGGGAGTTTACGCTGGATCCCAATCCCTGACTGCGGATTTTTAGAAGTTTAGCGAATACTGATGCTTCTGGCCTCTCTCCTCGGCGGCCTGGGCCAGGTAGAAGCCAGGCGATGGCATTGAACTCGGGATTCCTCAGGGTGCCGATCACCTCGCGGCGCACCAATCCCATTTCTTCGATTGATCCGGCAGGGAAAGAAGCAGGTGCCGCCGGTTGCGCCCTCGGCCGCGCCCAGATCGTGCCGAGCGTGGCAAGGCCGCCCGCGCGACATTGACCGGCTGCCCTTAAGGTTTTCTTAAGGCTCAATGCATTAGGGTGATCGTCACTTGACCCAGCTGCGTCCAGCGTGACAGGCGTCCTGCTCTTCAGGGCTCGCTGCCGAGGCCGCTCAGTGCTCGACAGATTTGGCCTGACACGCCGGAAGGGGCAAGAAATTGATAAATAGCTGCGAAATGCGAACTCCGTCTAGCTAAAGCAAGTTTTTTATCACGATAATTGTCTGGCGGGACAAGGATTGATAATTATCATGGACTTTGCTGCGTTCGCAGCATGCTGGAAGCGCCGCTCGGCCGCGATGCGCGAGGAGTCTGCCTTTCTGCGGCCCCCCTAAATCCATGAGGAGGCACGCTAGATGAGCTGCGACGAAACCTTTACCGAATTCCTCACGCGCCGAGGTGTATCGCGCAGATCCTTCTTGGCCTTTTGCGCCACGACCGCCTCGGCGCTCGCCCTGCCCGCCGAGGCGGCGCGACAACTGGCCGCCAATCTTGCGACAGCCAGGCGACCGAGCGTCATCTGGTTGTCCTTTCAAGAATGCACTGGCTGCACCGAATCCCTGACCCGCTCCGGTGCGCCGACGGTGGAGGCGCTGATCCTGGATCACCTCTCGCTGGACTATCATCACACCCTGCAGGCGGCCTCTGGAGCGGCGGCCGAGCAGGCGCGACGCAACGCCATGGCGGCCAACTACGGGAGCTATGTCCTCGTGGTCGATGGATCCATACCCACGGCAGACGGCGGGGTCTGGTCGACGATCGCCGGTGTCACCAACCTGGAGATGCTCCGCGAGACCATGGAGGGGGCCGCCCTGGTGATCGCGGTTGGGACCTGCGCCGCCTATGGCGGTATTCCAGCCGCCGCTGCGGTCACCGCGCCCCGCCTGAATCAGAGCGGAGCGCGCAGTGTCGGCGATTTGATGGATGCCGGCGCCATTCCGTCACTCCCCCTTGTCAACGTGCCGGGCTGCCCGCCGGTCCCGGACGTGATTTCCGGCACCATCGCTTACTTCCTCGCCAACGGGTCATTGCCCGAGCTGGACGATCAGAACCGCCCCCGGGCCTATTACGGCAAGACGGTGCATGAGCGGTGCCCGCGGCTCTCGCACTACCGAAATGGCGAGTTCGCCTTCGCCTTCGACGATGAGGGGGCGCAAAAGGGGTATTGCCTCTACCTGCTGGGCTGCAAGGGACCGGAGACCCACAACGCCTGCCCAAAGGTGCGCTGGAATCTCAATACCAGCTTTCCGATGCACTCGGGTCACGGGTGTTTGGGCTGCTCCGAGGCCGCGTTCTGGGATCGTGCCATGGCGGTGGACGGCAGCGGATTCACCGGAAGCTGCTTCTACCCCGACATCCGCCCCTGAGTCGACGGGGCTCCTGACTTCCAACCGCGCCGCCCGATTGCGTCCACGGGCGGGCGTGCCCGCCAGGTGCAAGGCGCTGGGCGGGCGTCATCGAACGGAGAGAATCCATGAGCACTGTCGTCGTCGACCCGGTCACGCGTATCGAGGGTCATCTGCGTATCGAGGCGGAGACCGAGAACGGAATCATTTCCCGCGCCGCAAGCTCCGGCACCATGCTGCGCGGGATCGAAAATGTCCTCATCGGTCGCGACCCGCGCGATGCCTGGGCCATCGCTCAGCGTATCTGCGGGGTCTGTACCCTGGTCCACGGGATCGCCTCGGTGCGGGCGGTGGAAAATGCCCTGGCCTACCCCATCCCGCCCAACGCGGAGTTGATCCGTAACCTGATGATCGGCGCCCAGTTCGTCCACGATCATGTCATGCACTTCTACCACCTGCACGCCTTGGACTGGGTGGACGTGGTCTCGGCGCTGGACGCGGATCCGAAGGCGACCTCGGATCTGCAGAAGTGCCTGAGCCCCTGGCACAATTCGTCGCGGTCATACTTCGCGGATGTGAAAGAGCGCCTGAGCGGATTCGTCGGCAGCGGTCAGCTCGGTATCTTCGCCAACGGCTATTGGGGGCATCCCGAGTACAAGCTGCCCCCCGAGCTGAACCTTCTTGCCTTCGCTCACTATCTCGAAGCCCTCGACTGGCAGCGCAAGGCGTCTCGGCTGCATGCGCTCTTCGGCGGCAAGAACCCGCACCCGAACTTCATCGTTGGCGGCGCCCCCTGCGCGCTGGACGGCAAGTCGGGCGCGACCGCCCTGGATGCTCAGGGCCGCGCCTTGGTCGTGGATGTCATTGCGGACATGCGTCGCTTCGTCGATGAGGTCTATGTCCCGGATACCCTGGCCATCGCCCGTTACTACAAGGATTGGGCCAGGCGCGGGGAGGGCGTTGGGAACTTCATGACCTACGGTGAGTTCCCTGATCCCTTCTTCGGAGCCGACGACACGAGCCGGCTCTTCGTCCCCCGTGGGGTCATTCTCAACCGGGATCTTTCCAACATCCATCCGGTGGATCTGGACGACGAGACTCAAGTGCAGGAGTACGTCAGTCACTCTTGGTACAACTACAGCGGCGGCCAGGATCAACCGCTGCACCCCTATGCGGGCGAGACGCGTCCCAATTACACGGGGCCTCAGCCGCCCTACGACAACCTCGCGATGGATCAGGCGTATTCCTGGCTCAAGTCGCCGCGCTGGAAGGGCAAACCGATGGAGGTCGGTCCCCTCGCGCGGGTGCTCATGCTCTATGCCTCCGGGCACGCCGAGACCAAGGCGTTGGTGGACGGAACGCTCTCGCAACTCAAGCTGCCTCAGGGCGCGCTCTTCTCAACCCTCGGGCGCATCGCCGCCCGCACCCTGGAGACCAAGCTGCTCGCCGACAAGATGTCGGTCTGGTGCGACCAACTGCTGAGCAACCTCCAGGCGGGAGACAGTCGCACCCACAACGACGACTTCTTCTATCCAGACACTTGGCCGACCAGTGCCCAGGGCGCCGGTTACACCGAGGCCCCGCGCGGCGCGCTGGCTCACTGGGTCGTGATCGAGGACGGGCGCATCGCCAATTACCAGGCGGTGGTTCCCAGCACCTGGAACGCGGGGCCGCGGGATGCCCAGGGGCAGGAGGGGCCTTATGAGGCCGCGCTGCGGGGGCATCGTATCCACGACGCTCAGCAGCCGCTCGAGATCCTGCGGACCATCCACAGCTTCGACCCCTGTCTCGCTTGCGCGGTGCATCTGGTTGATCCGGATGGAGAGTCGCTGGTGCGGGTTACGGTTACCTGAACCCCGTCCGGCATGGTCGGCGTGGTCTCGCGCATGGAATGGATTCCAGGCGTATCCGCGCCAACAAGCGTCCCATCGATCGCTCCTGCTGACCGCGAGGCCGTGGTCGGCCAGGAGACGAGCGCTTCACTCTGGACGCGGTTTGACGATTTTCGAGACTCGATATGCCTCATTCAAAGATGCCCCATTCGATCAAGAAACCTTCCTGGGCGGTCCTGATGGTGCTGCTCTCGGTGTGCCTTGGGTCCGGACCAGCGGCGGCCAAAAGCGCTAATGACTACGGTCCAGCCGTCGACACCTATTGCCAAAGCCTAGACGGATCCGCCCCCTTTACGTCGCAGGGCTGTCAGCTCTGTCATCTGAGTTCGAACTACTCGACTCCCAAGGGCAGCACCTGGGATTGGTATGGGAGCGGCAATTTCAGCCCCTTCTGCACCGGCCCTGTGGCCAATCGCGCTCCAAACGGCACCATTACGGACCCGGCCTCCAACCAGCAGATTGCGGTTGGCGGCACCCTGATCTTCCAAGGCACGGGCTCGGATCCGGATGGCGACTCCCCACTGAGCTATAGCTGGAACTTCGGCGTCTCCACCGCGACCGGCGCTGGCCCCCATGTGGTGTCTTATCCGAATGCAGGGACCTATACCACCACCCTGACGGTCTCTGACGGCGCGCTCTCGGATCCGACTCCGGCGACCAGAACCATCAGTGTTCAGGCGGCATGCGCCGGTGCGGATGCTGACGGCGATGGCTACTACGCCAGCGGTGTCAACTGCGGCCCGCTGGATTGCAACGACAGCGATCCAGCCGTGAACCCTGGCGTCGTCGAGATCTGCGGGGACGGCATCGACAACAACTGCGACGGCCTAAATGCCTCCTGCTCTGCGGCGTGTCTCGACAACGATGGCGATGGCTACAGCCCGGACGGCGGGATTTGCGGCCCCGAGGATTGTGATGATACCGACTCGAACATCAATCCCGGCGCCATCGAGATCTGCGACGACCGTGTCGACAACGACTGTGACTGGGCCATGGATGAGAGCGACGAGGAATGCAACGGTCGGGACTGTCTTGGCGAGAATTTCCCTGTCTCGGACCTCGGTCTGCTCATCAGTCGAGATCCCTCGCACGACCCCGCCGAGCCGCTCGACGGACTCACCGTCTCCGGCGATATCTATGTCTTCATCCCCGAGGTGTCGGGCATTACGGCGGTTCGCTATTACCTCGACGAAAACCTGTACACCAGCCTTTCCCGGGCGCCTTGGGACTTGGTGAAGGGCGGGCAACCCTTCGACACCCGGACCCTCGACAACGGTTGGCACTCGATCCGTGTCGAGGTCGACCTGAGTGGCCAGAGGACTGGTGATGATGATGACGACGAGGATCGGGATGATCGGGATGATGACCGTGATCGGAGCTACAGCCGCGAGCGAGACGATGACGATGACGATGACGGCGAGCGGAGTGCGAGGACTCAGACGACCAACGCCAGCTTCCTGGTCGAGAATCTATCCCAGAATCAGGCGCCAAGCTGTGCCATCGACGCCCCGGCCGACAATAGGACCATCAGCGAGGGTGAAGCCCTTGACTTCGCCGGGACAGGGGCGGATCCCGACGGCAACCTGCCCTTGACCTACGCCTGGAGCTTCGGCGGGGCTGCCGCCGCTTCCAGCGCCGAGGATCCAGGAGCGGTGACCTTTAACCAGGCCGGCAGCTACCAGATTAGCTTCGTGGTCACCGACAGCGCCGGTCTACCCTGCCCCGAGCACGCCACACGATGGATTAGGGTCGAGGAGCAATCCGGCGAGGACGACTTTAGCGCGCATGCCATCAGCACTCGCTATGTCAAGGATGGGCACGAGGACGACTGGAAGCGTCGCCCTGATTTCTGCCGGACCTGCCATGGTGCCGACCTCCGGGGAACCGCCGCGTCCGCGACCTTTGCCGCCCGCGTCTGGCCCTCCAAGGAGCGTCAGCCCGATGGCTCAAGGCTCAAGCACTATGCCAAGGGAGACATCGTCGGCTGTCTGGAGTGTCATCGGGCGCCGGAAGACGAGGATGACGACGACCGAGATGACGATGATGACGATAGGGATGATGGCGATAGGGATGATGGCGACCGAGATGACGACGATAGGGATCGGGATAGGGACGACTAAGAAAGTGACCATCAACACCTTCCCCCCTTTCGCAAAGGGGGGCTAGGGGGGATTTCGGGCCGGATCGCTCGTATCGGGAAACAATTGATGGGCGCTTTCTAAGGTAGTGTCCGTCAACAACTTCCCCCCTTTCGCAAAGGGGGGGGCAGGGGGGATTTCGGGCGGGATCGCTCGTATCGGGAAACAATTGACGGGCGCTTTCTAAGGGGCGATAGGCCCCCATTCGTCGCCATGCCATCTGATCGCGCGGGCAGGGAGTGCCCGCCCAATCCGCCCTCTCGGCACAGCGTCTTTGAGCATCCGTTCGCGCTGACATTGAGGTTGTGCCACGCGTTTTTCTCAAAATCAGCCGCTATGCGAAGGTCGCGACTAGGAGCCTGTCCGACTTGGGGGGGTCGAAGCGAGGAAGTGGGAGAGCGAGGCCATTTCGTTCCGGTTTTGAGGCGCATAGTGGTTCTATGTAACGAAAAAGCGGGGCGAAAGGGACCGTTCTCCCGATTCCGCAGCCGATTCATCCTAAGTCGGACAGGCTCCTAGGCAAAGATTCCTTGTTGACGTTCGCATAGGACGCGGCAAGTCTCGCGTCTTCGCGGCGAAATTCGCGCCCCCAGCCAGCATCTGTGGACTTGACGATCTCTTCGCCTTCCAGGTCGAATATCCAGTCCTCGATCCCGCCCTGCATCTTGATCCCGCCCTGCATCTTGATGACCTGATAGCCCAGTTTGCTCAACATCAAGGTCGCAACCGAGCTGCGCCTGCCTGGTTGAGTTCATCAAGGCGCTGCCGCAGCTGACAAAAGAAGGTCGTGCAAGGATCGAAGTCTTGTTCTCTGGTGCGAACATGGACTGCAGTTTAGCTGACGAGGTATCCAGTCAGGTTTAGCGAGCATCCCCGGAGGGTTCGATGAGTCCCGCAGATTTCCAAGGTCGCGCAACGGTGGCGGAAGATTTTCGTCTTGCCCGGCGTCGCGCTGCGCTGCGATCGATTGTTGCCCGCTTGAGCGGAAAATCTGCCGAGCTCCTATCCTACGAGGACGTAAGGCAAAAGCTGCGGGGGCGCGAGACGTCGGCCCGCAAATTGACAGATATTCCGCTGAACGCAATCGTTGGCAGCTCGGGACGCTACAAGGAGTTTACGCGTGACTTCTTGCCCGGCAAGACCGTCGACGCAGACCGCTGGATACGCGTGAAGCTGGCGATGATCGGTGCGCGAGGGGTACCCCCGATCGAGGCCTATCGGATCGGTGATGTCTACTTCGTGCTGGACGGCAACCATCGCGTATCCGTTGCGCGCGAGATGGGGTTGACCCATCTGGAAGGCTATGTCACCGAGGTGAAGACGCGATTGGCCCTCTCGGCCAACGTCCGCCCCGATGATCTCATCGTACAGGCGGAGTACACCGACTTCCTCGAGCGAACCCAGCAGGATGTGTTGCGACCAGACGCCGATCTGCGGCTGACCGCCTCCGGGCGCTACCCAATCCTGTTGGAGCACATCGACGTTCATCGCTATTACTTGGGCCTCGATCAGCGCCGAGAAATACCCTACGCGGAGGCCTTCACAAGCTGGTTCGACAATGTCTATCTGCCGGTCGTGCAAGTCATTCGCGAACGAGGACTGTTGCGGGATTTTCCGGAGCGCACCGAGACCGACCTCTATCTGTGGATCTCGCAGCACCGTGGTGAGCTTGAAAAAGCGCTCGGCTGGCAGATCAGCGCCGACACGACCGCTCGCGACCTAAAACCCCACCACGACGCCGGTCATCGGTCTATCCCCGCCAGAGAGCGCCTGTTACAGGTGCTGACGGTAGACCAGCACCCGGCGACTCAACGCGTGCCGACAGCAGAGCAGCTGCGGCCACGACCTGAGCGAAAAGATCGCGTCGTCGACGCCCTGCTGGTGGCGATCGATGGCGAAGAGTCCGGCTGGAATGCATTGGACCAGGCCTTGCTGACGGCTCGCCAAGAAAACGCGCGCCTGCTTGGGCTGCACGTCGTCCCCACAGAAGACCGTCGTTCGAGTCCGCAAGTCAAGGCCATCGAGGAGGCGTTCGAGCAGCGCTGCCGTAACGCCCAGATTTCGGGACGACTCGCGGTCGACGTCGGCAAGACTGCGGAAACCATCTGCAAGCGCGCGCGCTGGGCCGACCTGGTGATCACTGGCCTGGTGCCGCCGGCAAAGGGGGGTATCCGAACCCGGCTCGGCTCCGAGTTTCGCACCTTGATGCGCTGCTGCCCGCGATCCGTCTTGGTCGTCCCTGGTAAGTACGGTCCGCCGCAGCATGCCCTGCTTGCCTATGACGGCGGCCCCAAATCCGAAGCCGCGCTCTATGCGGCCACCTACCTGGCCGGCTGGCGGTCGCTTACCCTGGCCATCGTTACGGTCAGCGACAGCGTCCAGCGCGCGTCACGCATTCAAGCCCCGGCTCGATCCTACCTGGAGCAGCATAGTATCCAGGCCGAGTGGATCCCGCGCAAAGGTCCGGTCGCACAAAGGATTTTGCAGGAGGCGAGGGAGCGCGAGATCGATCTCATTCTGATGGGTGGCTACGGATCCATTGCGATGGTTGAGGCGGTATTCGGCAGCACCGTGGACGATGTGCTGCGAATGAGCAAGAGCCCTGTCTTAATCTTGATGTAAAGGACCATGGAAAACGGCACTTCAATACTCGAAAAGATGGTACCCGTAGCCATTGATGATGACTGTCTTGCCGTATTGGCATCGGCGTGGATTGCTTGAATAATCGAGATGGGCGTGACCGTGAAGAAAATACTTGGGTTGATAAGCGCCGATAATGTCTCGAAATATCTTGAAGCCGTGATGCGCTGTGTCCGCCAGGTCATTCAAACCCAAGGCTGGCGCATGGGTCACTAGAATATCGATCTGTCCGCCTTTCCACCACAATGCCGGTTTCATCCTGAGGAATCGGCGTTTCATTTCGGCCTCGGTATATTGGTATGGCCCTGGCTTGTAGCGCATCGACCCGCCCAGGCCCATCATGGTTACGCCTTCATGGGTGATCACCTTGCCGTCTAGGAGCGTCCATCCTGATGGCGGGCTCTCGATGAAGCTGACATCATGATTTCCCGGGACGTAGTAACAGGGCACATTCAACATCGATAGGACGAAATCCAGGTAGCCCGGGGCCAAGTCACCACAAGAGATAACGAGATCCACCTGCTCAAACACCTCTGGATCATAATGATCGTACAAGGCGGGCGATACCGCGTCTGAGATCAATAAGATCTTCATTGGTGACATGCTGATTTAGACTTTCTTCCGTCTGCTCTCTCTTGTGCTATGGCAATGCCATTCCAGCAGCACTGCCGCTCGTGGCCTCATTGCAATCTCGCGATAAGCGCTCTCGAGTCTGACGCCTATATTCGCGCGGTGTCATCTTTTTATGCTCAAGAAACCGGCGGTTGAAGTTGGCGATATTGGTGTATCCAACGTCGTAACAGATGCTGGTGATGTGCTGATCGGTCGTAGACAACAATTCGCATGCCTTACCGATCCTGATCTGAGCCAGGAATCCGCAGAATGTGGTGCCAGTCGTTTTGCTGAAGAAACGAGAAAAATAGCTTGCGTTCATATTGAGTAGATTCGCAGCCTGGCTGAGCGATATCTTCTCCTGGAAATGCTGCGCCATAAAATTCACGACGATGTTGATCTTCTCCACGGCAAGGTCATTGGCAATGGTCTCGACATAGCCCGCTGACAGCGTCCTTTGC
The DNA here is from genome assembly GCF_010915725.1 of Thiorhodococcus mannitoliphagus. Classification (GTDB taxonomy): domain Bacteria; phylum Pseudomonadota; class Gammaproteobacteria; order Chromatiales; family Chromatiaceae; genus Thiorhodococcus; species Thiorhodococcus mannitoliphagus. Next base: position 32,744 of record NZ_JAAIJR010000041.1, on the reverse strand, counting down.
TCAGAGTGCCGGGCCAACTCATGAAGAAATTGGCAGAAATAGCTGAGTCTCGTTAGGCCGGACGAATCGCGGATCTTGGACATATAGTGACTAGCTTGCTGCTGCATGCCCGCGAACTCGATGCCCAGGCGCGCACTCTCCATCAGGGGCAGGACTTCGCAGAACTCAGGCAGCAGTGCTGCGGCGCCTTCGATGGTCGAATGATCGAATTGCACAAGCATGTCACGCACGGCGATACGATCCGCGCACGCGATATCGCTGATCCAATTATGTGGTAGACGAGGCCCGGTAAGGATCAAGCAGCCGGGCTCGAACTCCCCGACGTAATCACCGACGAACACTCGGCCCGAAGACGCGACAATGTAGTGGAGTTCGTAGGCGTTGTGGTGATGCCAGCGTACCAGGGGGCTGGGATATCCATGCTCAAGATAGTGAATCGTTCCGGAGTGAGGTGGGCTGAGTTCGAACTCAGGGGCTCTGTCTTCACTATCTGAACCCTTCATGTTTTGAGGCTCCCGCGACTCATGGCGCAGATCCAGCCGTGTCCGACTTCGGTCGACGCCCGCGCATGACGCAGCAAAGACTCGATTGCCGCAGTCTGGTGTGAACTTGTCGACTGAAGCCAAGTGCCGGACCTCTGCTTAGAAAGCGTCCATCAACAACTTCCCCCCTTTCGCAACGGGGGGTAAGGGGGGATTTCGGGCGGCATCGCTCGCGTCGGGAAACGATTGATGGACACTTTCTTAACGCCGACTGGCACTGACGGATAGCGAGCGCAGGCTGGTCATATCCGAACCACACTGACAGAACGCCGTTATCTATAAGGTGGCTCAGGAGGCACGAGAAGCGGCGATGCTTTGTCATCTTCGAAAGTCTATTAGCGGTTACTCATGCATCTGCGCTGAGGCTGCGAAAAGCCCCGGTTGCGCCAGCTAGAGTCGTCCTGGATTGGGTCTTAACTGATTGTTTTGTAATGTACTTGTCGGGCTTTGCGCCAATCTTCCAAGGCCTGTGGTCTGTTCCGAGTATAGGACCTTCTTCGTGGAATCTGAAGTCTAGGAGGTAAAAAGAGTACTGATATTCTACAGATGGGTATGAGAAGTCTGTGCGTTGTTAGGCTAACTTCTGATGATCAGATTGATCGATCAATCAGATTGATCGATAAAGAAGAACAACTAGACCACAGGCGAGGAGAGGCAATGTCATGAAGAGTGCCCTATCGACAATCATCTGCACCCTCATGTTTGCGATGGTGGTCAGTCCCGCGCTGGCGCAATCACGGGTCATTAAGATTGCTACGGTCAACAATCCCGAGATGCTTGTGCTTCAGGAGTTGTCGAAGCAATTCGAGGAGCAGAATCCCGACATTCAACTCGATTGGCAGCTCTTCTCCGAAAACGAGCTTCGCAGCTATTTGGCCCGAAGCTACCTCCGACAGGTCGGTCGGGCATCGGAGCCAGCCCCTGGCGCGGGCCTGCCGCCGGAAGTAGAGCAGTTCGACATCGTTACCCTCGGCAACTACGACATCCCGATTTGGGTCAATTGGGGCTGGCTGGTGCCGCTGAAGGTCTTGCCCGCCAGTTACGATGTCAAGGATTTGCTGCCCCGGGTTCGGAAGGGCTTGTCGCAGGGAGGCGTGCTCTATGGTTTGCCTTTCTATGGCGAGAGTTCGATGACCTATTACAGGACGGATCTGTTCCAGAAAGCTGGGCTGACCATGCCCGATAACCCCAGTTACGAGGATATCGCGCAGTTCGCCAAGGCGGTTCACGATCCAGACAAGGAGGTTTATGGGATTTGCCTACGCGGCAAGGCCGGTTGGGGCGAGAACATGGCCTATGTGTCTACCTTGGTCAACACCTTCGGCGGTGGCTGGTTCGACGAGCATTGGAATACGACGATTGACAGCCCGGCGTGGAAAGAAGCGGTCGCCTTCTACATCGATCTGCTGCACAACTATGGCCCGCCGCATGCCACCCGAAATGGATACAAGGAGAACCTGGCGCTCTTTGCGCAAGGGCATTGTGGGATCTGGGTCGACGCCACCGTAGCCGCCGGATTCTTGTCCGACAACGCCAAGTCCAAGGTCTCCGGCAACCTCGGCTTCGCGGCGGCACCGATTGCGAAGACGCCGAAGGGGTCTCACTGGCTGTGGTCCTGGAATCTCGCGATCTCCGCCTCGGCCGAGGCTCCTGAAGAGGCCCTCAGGTTCCTGGTCTGGGCGACATCGAAAGACTACATCGATCGGGTCGCTCAGCAGGACGGTTGGGCTGCGGTTCCGCCGGGTACGCGCCAATCGACCTACAGCAACCCCGATTACCTCAAGGCAGCCCCTTTCGCGGGAGCCGTCCTTGATGCGATGCAAAGCGCTGATCCGAATGACAGCACACTGCAACCGACTCCCTATTCCGGAATTCAGTTCGTCGCCATCCCCGAGTTCCAATACATCGGCACCCAAGTGGGGCAATTCATCAGTGCCGCCCTCGCGGGAAAGCTGTCGGTCGACAGCGCCCTCGCAGCCGCCCAGAACGCCACATCCCAGACCATGCGTTGGGCGGGTTACACCACCGGCTATCCGCAATAGGGTGCCCTTTGTGTGCCGCGCCCTCCCGTCCCGCGTGACGCCGAGCAGCCCCAAGCGCCTTGGGTTGTTCGTTCTCCGATGACAAGAATGTGTTGAACAGAGACTGGTAGAAGACTGACAACAATAACCAATCATCCCGAGGAGACACCGCCGATGAACCATCGATTCTTGACCGCCTCACTTGCCGCTGTCGCCCTGACCTTGTCCGCCGAGTCCGGGGCCGAAACCACGCTCAGTATCGGCACGGTGAACAACGGCGACATGATCATCATGCAAAAGCTCTCGCAGCAGTTCGAAGCGCAAAACCCGGACATCAAGCTCGATTGGGTGGTGCTGGAAGAGAATGTGCTGCGCCAGCGTCTGACCACCGACATCGCCACGGGTAGCGGCCAGTTCGACGTCGTCACCATCGGTACCTATGAGGTGCCGATTTGGGCGAAGCGCGGCTGGCTGGAAGGGCTGGACAATCTGCCGGCGGACTATGATGTCGACGATGTCTTAATGGCGGTCAGGGAAGGGCTGTCCTATGAGGGCAAGCTCTACGCCCTGCCGTTCTACGCCGAGAGTTCGCTGACCTTCTACCGCACCGATCTGTTCGAAAAGGCCGGACTGACGATGCCGGACCAGCCGACCTGGGATGTCGTCAAGCAATTCGCCGCGAAGCTGACAGACAAGGACGCCGGAATCTACGGCATTTGCCTGCGCGGCAAGCCGGGCTGGGGCGAAAACATGGCGCTCATTTCCACCATGGTGCATACCTTTGGTGGTCAGTGGTTCGATGAAAACTGGAACCCCACCATCGATTCGCCAGAATGGAAGAACGCGGTGGGCACCTATATCGATCTGTTGACAGAGTACGGACCGCCAGGTGCCAGCTCCAATGGCTTCAACGAGAATCTCGCGCTCTTCACCAGTGGTAAGTGTGCCATGTGGATCGACGCCACGGTGGCCGCGGGTCTGGTGTTCGATCCCGCCGAGTCTCAGGTGGCTGACAAGGTTGGCTTCGCTCAGGCCCCGATTGCGAAAACCCCCAAGGGCAATCACTGGCTTTGGTCCTGGGCGCTCGCGATCCCAACCTCGTCAGACGCCAAGGACGCGGCGCTGAAGTTCATCACCTGGGCAACCTCTAAGCCCTATGTCGAGCTCGTTGGCGAAAAGTTTGGTTGGGCCAAGGTCCCGCCCGGGACCCGCAAATCCACCTATGAAAACCCGCTGTACGTCGAGGCCGCACCCTTTGCCAAGCCTGTCTTGGAGGCGATTCAAACCGCCAATCCGTCGGACCAGACGCTGAATCCCGCACCCTATACCGGGATTCAGTATGTCGGTATTGCCGAGTTCCAGGGCATCGGCACCCAGGTCGGTCAGATGATGGCCGGTGTGCTGGCGGGACAGATGTCGGTCGATAACGCCCTGAGATCCGCGCAGTCGTCTGTCAAGCGCACCATGCGCCAGGCGGGCTATCCCAAGTAGAGCCGTGCCGTCCTTCCGCCTTCGATCTTCAGATCGGAGGTGGGAGGTCTGCAGCTTGAAATTGACGCCCGTCTTGAGGAGGTGACTCAAATGACCACTGCTGCAAATCCAAGCGTGACGGCTGGCGAGCAAAAACAAAAACGGACGAAGCGAGAGATCGACACGCGACCACTCTTGTGGCCATCGGTGATCGTTCTCTTTCTCTGGATGATCGTCCCGTTGGGGATGACGATCTATTTTTCGTTCATTCGCTATAACCTGCTCAATCCGGATATCTCCGGGTTCGCCGGCACCGAGAATTATGCCTTTCTGTTCGAAGACCCGGCGCTCTGGGCGTCCCTGTGGAATACCCTGATTCTGACCGGTTCGGTGCTGGTCATTACCGTGGTTTTCGGCACCCTGCTCGCTGTGCTCTACAACCGCGAATTCTTCGGTCGGGGCGTGGCGAGGTTGCTGGTCATTGCGCCCTTCTTCGTCATGCCGACGGTCAGCGCCCTGATCTGGAAGAACATGATGATGCACCCGGTCTATGGGTTCCTCAGTTGGCTGCAAAGCAGTGTCGGCTTGACCCCCATCGACTGGTTCACCCATTACCCGATGCTGTCCATCATCATCATCGTCTCCTGGCAGTGGGTGCCCTTTGCCTTCCTGATCCTGCTGACAGCCATTCAATCTCTGGACAAAGAGCAGCAAGAGGCCGCGCGCATCGACGGCGCCGGCCCCATTGCCATGTTCTTTCACATTACCCTGCCTCATCTGGCGCGGGCCATCTCGGTGGTCATCATGATCGAGACCATCTTCCTGCTGACCATCTTCGCCGAGATCTATGTCACGACCTCGGGCGGTCCAGGGCTGGCCACCACCAATCTCGCCTTCCTGATCTATTCCGTGGGTTTGTTGCAGTTCGACGTGGGCTATGCCTCCGCTGGCGGCGTCATCGCGGTAATCCTGGCCAATATCGTGGCCATCGTCTTGGTGCGTACCGTCTCTCGCAACCTGCATCAGACTTGATTGAGGAGCGACATCATGAAACAGATGGCCAACGAAAAACGATGGACCACGGTGATTGCCTGGCTCGTCGCCCTAGTGATCTTTTTTCCCATCTTCTGGATGGCACTGACCGCCTTCAAGACCGAGACCGAGGCATTCTCCGTCCCGCCGTCGCTCTTCTTTAGCCCGACGCTGGATAACTTCGTCGAGGTGTTCGCCCGTAGCGATTACCTCAAGTTCGCCTGGAACTCGGTCGCGGTGTCCTTCGGCTCCACGCTGCTGGCGCTCGCGTTCGCCATCCCGGCGGCCTACGCCATGGCCTTCTTTCCCACCAAGCGCACGCCTGGGACCCTGCTGTGGATGCTATCGACCAAGATGATGCCCCCGGTCGGCGTACTGATTCCCATCTACCTGTTGTTCAGGGATATGGGTCTGCTCGATACGGTCACCGGGCTCCTCATCGTCTTCACCCTGATCAACCTGCCGATCGTGATCTGGATGCTCTACACGTACTTCAAGGACGTACCCGGCGAGATCATGGAGGCGAGCCGTGTCGACGGCGCAACCCCCATGCAGCAGTTGTTCCTGCTGCTGATCCCGCTGTCGCTGCCGGGCATCGCCTCAACCGGTCTGCTGACGGTGATCCTGGCCTGGAACGAGGCCTTCTGGAGTCTCAACCTGACCAGCTCCCAGGGCGCGCCACTGACCGCCTTCATTGCGTCCTTCTCCAGTCCGCAGGGCCTGTTCTGGGCGAAGCTCTCGGCGGCCTCCGTGATGGCGATTCTGCCCATCATGATCGTTGGCTGGATGAGCCAGAAACAACTGGTCCAGGGGCTGACCTTTGGCGCCGTCAAATAAGATTTCAGCGGATCCTTTTGCGCGTTCGCAATCAATCCGACTGAGCTAAACGAGGAGTTCCGCAATGGCTGAGGTCACACTACGTAATATCCGCAAGGCCTATGGCGACGTCCAGGTCATCAAGGGTGTCGATCTGGAGATCAAGGACCGCGAGTTTGCCGTCTTCGTCGGCCCCTCCGGCTGCGGCAAGTCCACCCTGCTGAGGATGATCGCGGGACTTGAAGAGATCACCGACGGTGAACTCTCGATCGGCGGCCGCCGGGTCAACGATCTGTCCCCGTCGGAGCGGGGGATCTCCATGGTGTTCCAGACCTATGCGCTCTACCCGCACATGACGGTGCGGGAGAACATGGGCTTCAGCCTGAAGTTGGCCAAGTTGCCCAAGGCGGAGATCAAGCAGAAGGTCGACGAGGCGGCCCGCATCCTCAAGCTCGAGCCGCTGCTGGACCGCAAGCCCAAGGCGCTCTCCGGGGGTCAACGCCAGCGGGTCGCCATCGGTCGGGCCATCGTCCGCAATCCCCAGGTGTTTCTGTTCGACGAGCCCCTGTCCAACCTGGATGCGGCATTACGGGTGCAGATGCGCATCGAGATCGCCCGGATGCACAGCGATTTCGACGCGACCATGATCTACGTGACCCACGATCAGGTCGAGGCCATGACCATGGCGGACAAGATCGTGGTGCTGCGCGATGGGATCGTCGAGCAGGTGGGCTCGCCGCTGGAACTCTACCATCACCCGGGAAACCGCTTCGTCGCCAGCTTCATTGGCTCACCCACCATGAACTTTCTCGAGACCGAGATCCAGGCGATCGAGTCCGGAAGCGTCACGGTCGGGCTTCCGGGCGGCTCCCGGATCAAGGTTCCGGTTGAAGGGGAGGGCCACACACCCGGCGAGAAGGTCACCCTGGGCGTGCGCCCTGAACACATGGTCGAAGGCGGCGGGGCCGATGGGGAAATCAGGGCGAGCGTCCTGGTGGTCGAGCGGCTCGGCGGGTCGACCTTTACGCATGCGGAGGTCGAGGGCAACGAGGTCATCACCGCAGCCCTCGAAGGCAACAGTGAGGTGAAGATGCGCGATCAGGTGCTGCTCGGCATCAAGGCCGATACCTGTCACCTATTCGGCAGCGACGGCATCGCCTTCAAGCAGATCGAACGACACCCGCTCGCCGATATCGCGCGCGCCGCTCCAGCAGCGCACTGAAGAGCGCTGATCCTCGAGCAGGGCGTGTCTGCCATGCGGTCATGAGCCCCGCGCCCGTCAATCGTCATGAATCCCGAGAAGGGGTAAGCCAGAATGACCCAGGTCCAGACCGAGCGGCTGAAGGGTAAATCAGCAATCATCACGGGGGCTGCACGCGGAATCGGTCAGGCATTTGCTGCGCGCTATGTGCAGGAAGGTGCTCGAGTCGCCATCGCTGATATCAATATCGATATGGCTAAAGAGACTGCCAGCAAGCTCGGCGATGCTGCGATTGCGGTGCATCTCGATGTCACTCAACAGGATTCGATTGACGCTTCGGTGGAGCTGGTCGAGGAGTGCTTTGGTGGTATCGATATTCTCCTCAACAACGCGGCATTGTTCGATCTTGCGCCCGTCGTGGATATCACTCGGGAAAGCTACCAGCGGCTCTTCTCGGTCAACGTTCAGGGTGCCTTATTTATGCTGCAAGCGGTCGCCAAGTCCATGATCAGGGCAAATAAGGGCGGCAAGATCATTAATATGGCAAGCCAGGCGGGGCGTCGTGGAGAATCCTTGGTTACGGTTTATTGCGCGACGAAGGCGGCCCTCATCAGTATCACCCAATCCGCAGGGCTCGACCTCATTAAGTATGGTATTAATGTCAACGCCATCGCCCCTGGTGTCGTGGACGGGGATCATTGGGAGCATGTCGACGCCTTGTTCGCGCAATACGAGCATCGCCCCTTGGGAGAGAAGAAGCGGTTGGTCGGTGAGGCAGTGCCCTTTGGGCGGATGGGGCGCGCCGAGGATCTGGCCGGCATGGCGGTTTTTCTCGCCTCTGAAGAAGCAGACTACATTGTCGCGCAAACCTATAACGTCGATGGCGGAAACTGGATGAGCTGAGTCGCGCCGCAGCGACTTTCCAGTTCAACGCGACTTTTGAGAATGATTATGGCTACAAAGCTTTGCGCAAGGAATCTTGGCAGTATTTCCGCTGTCGCGGCAGTTCCTACCTATGATCGCGCACTCTTGTCACCCGGAATTCTGCATTTCGGCGTCGGAAATTTCCACCGCGCACACCAGGCCCTGTATCTCGATCGATTGTTCAATACGGGCGTCGGTCACGACTGGGCGATCATCGGCGCTAGCGTCATGTCGTCGGACGAGCGATTGCGGCAATCCCTCAAGGAGCAGGATTTTCTCAGTACGGTCGTGGAACAATCGGCGACCGAGAGCAACGCCCGAGTGACGGGTGCGATGGTCGATTTCTTGATGCCTGGAAACAGTGCGGACATCATTCGTTCACTCGCGGATCCGGCGATAAGAATCGTCTCCTTGACCATCACCGAGGGCGGCTACTTTATCAACCCGGGCTCAGGTGTATTCGATCCCAGGCACCCAGTGCTGATTAGCGATAGCGCCGATCCAGAGAACCCCAAGACCGTCTTCGGCTTGATGATCGCTGGCTTGAAAGAGCGCCGCAGCGCGGGCATTCCACCCTTCTCGATCTTGTCTTGCGACAACATCCCGCACAATGGTCGCGTGACTCGGGATGCAGTGGTCGGATTGGCGCGCTTGTCCGATCCCGGACTCGCCGATTGGATCCAAGACAAGGTGGCTTTTCCGAACAGCATGGTTGATCGCATCTCGCCGGCCACCAGCACGCGCGAGCGTGAACTCTTGGCGAGGGATTTCGGCATTGAAGACGCTGCGCCTGTGTTTTGCGAGCATTACTCACAATGGGTCCTAGAAGATCGGTTCACGAGCGGCCGACCTGCCCTTGAAACGGTCGGCGTCCAGTTCGTGCCCGATGTCACGCCTTACGAGACGATGAAGATCCGAATGCTCAACGGCGGACACGCGACCATTGCTTATGCGGCCGGCCTCTTGGGAATCCAGTATGCGCATGAGGCAATGGAGCATGCATTGCTGCGACCTTTCCTCGCGAAGGTCGAGCACGACGAAATCATCCCCATTGTTCCACCGCTTCCGACGACCGATCTCAATGCGTATTTCACCTTGATCGAGGAGCGGTTCTCGAATCCTAAGATTGCCGATACCGTGCGTCGGCTTTGCTATGACGGTTCCAATCGGCAGTCGAAATTCATCACCCCTTCGATCAATGACCGGCTCAAGGTGGGAGCCGATATACAGGGTTTAGCGCTGGTATCGGCGCTGTGGAGTCGCTATTGCTTCGGGACCCTGGAGAACGGCCAGGAGATCGAGCCGAATGATCCCGAGTGGAGTCGGCTGAACGCGGTCGCTCACTTGGCTCGGCAGGATCCGCTGGCCTGGCTTGCGATGGATGATATCTACGGCGAAGTCGGTCGGGTGCCGCTCTTCCAGGAGCGTTTTTCGGCGGCCCTTCTTGCCCTCTATGCGGAAGGTGTCGAGTCCGTCCTCGCAGGATATTTGGAGGGGGCGAGTTAAAGGGTTCAATGAACTGCGTATGCAGATTCCGGGGCAATGCCAACAACAATCAAATGATCGCGGAATTCGTAGAGCAGGGGTCGGCAGGGTTTGTCGGCTCACGCATCTCCGGCCGCATCACCAGCGGAGCGAACGCAATGACCAACCGAATCACGAGCCAAATGATTCAGGATGAATGCAACTGGATTGGGCCGGGCCTCCCGGCGACGGCCATCCTTCTGGCGTTGACAGCGCCAGGAGTTCTGGCATCGGACTATCCATCGAGCGACTACCTTCTCTCTGACTCTGAGACAAGGGATGCCTGGAAGGGGCATGGGGTCAGTTTCGGGCTCGGTTATACCTCAGAGCCCATGTTCAACATCGTCGGCGGGGAGAAGCTCGGCGGCACCTATGCCGACAACATCGCCCTGGAGTTTGGCTTCGATCTCGAACGCATTCTCGGCATTCCTGCGACTAACCTGGTGATCAAGGGGTCAAAACGAGATGGAACCTCGGTCTCGGAGCGCTTCGTCGCGCCTTCGGAGGGCGGAAACCAGTTCACCGTGCAGGAGCTCTACGGCGGGCAGAATGTCAAACTCGTCGATGTCCGGTTCAACACCCTGCTGTTGGATGAGCGGCTGATGCTCTCCTACGGGCGGCTCACGGCGAACAGCGACTTCCTGAGCTCGCCATTGAACTGCCAGTTCATCAACAATTCCTACTGCGGCAATCCAAAACCGGTCTTCCTGCAGAACCCCTTCACCTTTACCTCCTACCCGCTGGCAACCTGGGGCGCATTGGCTCGCTATGACACGCCGTCGCGTGTCTGGACCCTCCAGGCCGCCGTCTATGACGGCGATCCCACCGGCAAGGGAGGGGACCCGGCGAGCCCTGACCACAACCAACACGGCACCAGTTGGGGTGTGGGCAACAACGGGGTGACCATGGTTGGCGAACTCCACTACCACGTCAACCGCGATTCCGATACGGCCCTGCCGGGCACCTACAAGGTCGGCGGCTACTACATGACCGGCGACTTCCTGGACGTCGCGAGCACGGACAACTCCACTACGACCGGAAGTGCCATGGGTTGGGTGATGGCCGACCAGATGCTCTACCGGGAGAAGCCCGGCGCGGACCGGGGGCTGTGGGGTTTTGGCTCCCTGGTGTTCAGCTTCACCAATGACACCAACCCCATGCCCTGGTATGTCAGCGCCGGTCTCGTCTACGAGGGATTGTTCGAGGCTCGGCCGAGGGATACCACGGGTGTGGCCATCAGCAGTGGTTGGTTCGGTGATGAGGTCAACGTTGCGCGCACTGCCGAAGGCCTGCCGGAGAAAGACTATGAGGCGGTCATCGAACTGAATCACCAGTTCGTCCTCGGCAGGGGCATCAGCATCCAGCCGGATATCCAGTACATTATCCGTCCGGCGGGAACCGGCGACATCGATAACGCCTTTTTGATCGGCGCCCGGGTCAGCGTCAACTTTTGAGCGATTCGTCTACACTGCATCCAGGCTCAATGGTCCGATCAACAGCAAGCGCCTCGCACTCAGGGTGCGAGCAACAGCCTCGCTCCCCTAAGGCGATTGACAGACATCGCCTTAGGGCGACTACCACCGGAATTAGGAGTACAGCGCCTTGGCTTCACTGATCCTGAAGGCGCCGCTCGACGGCGTTGTCGTGCCCTTGGAACAGGTTCCGGACCCGGTCTTCGCGCGGAAGATGGTCGGCGATGGCGCGTCCATTGACCCGACCAACCAGTTGCTCACCGCGCCCTGCGAGGGTCGCGTGACGCAGTTGCACCGGGCACATCATGCGGTGACCCTGACCACTGCCGACGGCATCGAGGTGATGATGCACATCGGCCTCGACACCGTGAACCTCAAGGGCGAAGGCTTCACCGCCAAGGTCGCGGAGGGTGACCAGGTCAAGACCGGTGACCCACTGATCGAGTTCGACGCCGATTATCTGGCAACCCACGCCAAGAGCCTGCTGACTCAGATCCTGGTGGCCAACATGGAGCGGGTGTCGTCTCTGGCGGCTGCCAGCGGATCGGTCATGGCAGGCAGTGATTCCTTCCTGACCATCCAGACCATCCCCTCCGATGCCGCCGAGGCCGAAGCCGCCGGCAAGACCTCCAGCTCAGAGGCCATCCTCATTCCCAACGCCACCGGCCTGCACGCGCGCCCGGCGGCGGTGCTGGCGAATCTGGCCAAGCGCTTCAAGTCGCGCGTGCTGCTGACCCGAGGCGACGACCAAGCCAACGCCAAGAGCGTGGTCTCGATCATGGGCCTGGAGATCGCGCAGAACGACAAGGTGGTGATCGTCGCCATCGGGCCGGATGCGGACTCGGCCATCGCCAGCATCGCGCCGCAGCTCGCCGCCGGACTCGGTGACGAGGGCACGGCGCCCGCCCCGGCACCGGCGACCACCGAGCCGGACCCGGCCAATGCCCCGGCGCCGCGACCGCGCTCGGATGATCCCAAGGTGCTGCTCGGTGTTGCCGCATCACCTGGACTTGGCGTCGGGCGGGTGTTCCAGTTGCGCCGCGACGAGATCGATGTCCCCGAAGCGGCGGACGGCGAGCCGCGTGTCGAGCGCCGCCACTTGGAGGACGCCGTCGAGCGGGCCAAGAACGAGCTGGAGTCGCTGCAGACGGAGCTGCGCGCCAAGGCGGACCCGGCCAAGGCCGCCATCTTCGCCGCCCATCAAGAATTGCTCGAAGACCCGGACCTGATGGAGATCGCCGAGAGCGCCATCGCTAAGGGCAAGTCAGCGGCCTTCGCCTGGCAGCGCGCCTACAGCACCCACGCCGATCGACTGGCACAACTCAAGAGCGAGATCATGGCCGGGCGCGCCATCGATCTGCGCGATGTCGGCCGCCGCGTGCTCGGTATCCTGACCAATCATCCCACCGAGGAGCCCGAAATCCCGGCCGATTGCATCCTCATCGCCGAGGAGATGTCGCCCTCCGACACCGCCAAGCTCGATCCAAAGCGGGTGCTCGGCTTCGCCACCATCGGCGGCGGCGCGACCTCCCATGTCGCCATTCTGGCCCGCTCGCTGGACATCCCAGCGGTCGCCGGCATCGAGCCGCGCGCGCTGGACCTGGCCAACGGCACCCAGGTGATCCTGGACGGCGGCACGGGCCGGATGCGCATCGACCCCGACCCGGCTGAGGTCGATATCATCCTGACCCTGAAGCACAAACTGGCCGAGAAGAAAGAGGCGGACCTGGCCAGGGCCCATGAGCCGGCAACCACCAGCGACGGCCATCGGGTGGAAGTGGTCGCCAACATCGGCGGCCTCGACGATGCCAAGCAGTCGATCCCACTCGGCGGCGAGGGCGTCGGCCTGCTGCGCTCCGAGTTCCTCTACCTGGAGCGCCAGACCGCGCCCACCGAAGACGAGCAGGTGCAGATCTACTCAGACATCGCCACGGCGCTCGACGGTCGGCCGATGATCATCCGCACGCTCGACGTTGGTGGCGACAAGCCGCTGCCCTACCTGCCGATGCCGCGCGAGGAGAACCCCTTCCTCGGCATTCGCGGCGTGCGCATCGGGCTCGAAAAGCCTGAGATTCTGCGCACCCAGGTGCGCGCCATCCTGCGCGCCGGCATCGGCCGAAAGCTACGCATGATGTTCCCGATGATCGCGACCATCGACGAGATCCGCTCGGTGAAGGGCCTGGTGATGGAAGAACGTGCCAAGGTCCCCGGCGCTGAACTGGCTGAGAACGCGGTCGAACTGGGCATCATGGTGGAGGTGCCCTCAGCGGCGGTCATGGCCCGGCAGTTCGCCCGTGAGGTCGACTTCTTCTCCATCGGCACCAACGACCTGACCCAGTACACCCTGGCCATGGACCGCGGGCATCCGAAGCTCGGCGCCAAGGCCGACGCCATGAACCCGGCCGTACTGCGGCTGATCAAGCAGACCGTCGACGGCGCCCATGCCGAGGGCAAGTGGGTCGGTGTCTGCGGCGGCATCGCCAGCGACCCGCAGGCGGTTGCCATCCTAGTCGGCATCGGCGTCGATGAGCTGTCGGTCAGCGTCCCGGCCATCCCGGCGGTCAAGGCCGAGGTGCGCACGCGCTCGCTCGGTGATTGTCAGGGCCTGGCCGAACGGGCCCTGGCCTGCGACACCGCCGCGCAGGTCCGCGCGCTGATACCCACCGAGTATTGACCGGGAGCATGCCGAAATGAATCTAAAAGCAACCTGGGACGGCGCCTTCGCCAACCTGCAAAAGATCGGCAAGGCGCTCATGCTGCCGGTGTCGGTGCTGCCGGTGGCGGGCATCCTGCTCGGCGTCGGCAGTTCCATCGCGGGCGCCGAGGATCTCGCGCCCTGGCTGATCAAGATCGGCGAGATCATGGCCGCCTCCGGCGGCGCGGTCTTCACCATCCTGCCGCTGATCTTCGCCATCGGCGTCGTGCTTGGCTTCACCAAGAACGACGGTGTCGCGGCCATGGCCGCCACCGTCGGCTATTTCGTCCTGGTCGCCGCGCTCGGTGTCATCGGGCTCATGTTCATCGACTGGATGGCGCCCGTCGAACCCCTGGCGCTTCAGGATGGCAAGAGCGCCTATGTCGAATACGACGCCGCCCGCGAGCGCTTCATCTGTCTGGATGCCCAGGGGCGCACCCTGAGCAAGGTCCGACTCGACGAGGCTGCTTCCGACGGCAGCGGCACCCGCAGCATCAGCTGCGGCGATGGCAATGCCGCCGTGCCCTTCTCGATCCAAGAGGTGGAGGACGGCGGTGGCGTGCTGGCCCTCTATCAAGACAGCAGCGGCAACGCGGTCCCCTTCCCGGTGGCCAAGAGTCGCGCCGAGATCAAGGAGATCTTCGGCATCGAGTCCATCGACACCGGCGTGTTCGGCGGCATCCTCATCGGCCTCATCGCCGCCTGGCTGTTCAACAAGTACTACCGCATCCAGTTACCGGCCTATCTGGGTTTCTTCGCCGGCAAGCGCTTCGTGCCCATCGTGGTGTCGTTCGCGGCCATCGGGCTGGCCGCAATCCTGGCGGTGATCTGGCCGCCCATCGGCGGCGCCATCCGCAGCTTTGGCGACTGGGCCGCCTACGGCAACCCGGCGGCGGCGGTGACCATCTACGGCGTCGTCGAGCGCATGCTGTTGCCCTTTGGTCTGCACCACATCTGGAACGTGCCGTTTTTCTTCGAGGTCGGCACCTACATCGACCCCAAGACCGGCGAGGCGGTGCATGGCGTGCTGAGCCGCTTCTTCGCCGGCGACTACGAGGCGGCCATCCTCGGCGGCGGTTTCGTGTTCAAGATGTTCGGTCTGCCCGCTGCGGCGCTGGCGATCTATCACACCGCCAAACCCGAGAACAAGGCGCGGGTGGCCGGCATCATGGGCTCGGCAGCGCTGACCAGCTTCCTGACCGGCATCACCGAGCCGCTGGAGTTCGCCTTCCTGTTCGTCGCGCCCTTACTGTACGTTGTCCATGCGGGGCTGGTTGGCATCGCCTACCTGGTGACCTATCTGCTCGACGCCCGGCTCGGCTACAGCTTCAGCCACGGCTTCATCGACTATGCCCTCTACTGGGTCAACAACATCAAGCCCTGGATCATCCTGATCCTTGGGCCGATCTTCGCGGTGGTCTATTACCTGGTCTTCCGCACCCTGATCCAGTGGCTCAACCTGAAGACGCCGGGCCGCGAGGAGGCCGTCGCGGATGCCGAGAACTTCAAGGACATCATCGCCGACGACTTCGCCAAGGAACTGGTGCTGGCCTTCGGTGGCAAGAGCAACATCGCCGGACTCGACGCCTGCATCACCCGCCTGCGCGTCGAGGTGGTGGACATCCACAAGGCCAACCCGGACAAGCTCAAAGCCATGGGTGCCGCCGGCGTGGTCGTCGTCGGCAACAACATGCAGGCCATCTTCGGGCCTAAGTCCGACAACCTGAAGACCGACATGGAAGAGTACCTGGCCCATGCCGGCCCTGAGGCCGAACTGCCCGAGGGCGCCGCGGCCCCCAAGGTCAATTACAAGGCCGACGATCTCAGGCCCCGCGCCCGCGACCCGAAGGCACCGGAGAAGGCCCGCGCCATCCTCGCCGCACTCGGCGGCACCCGCAACGTCCAGCAAGCCGAGTCTGCCGCCGAGACCCGGCTGCGCGTTGCCCTTGGCGACGGCGCGCAGCTTGACGAGGCCGCCCTCACGGCCGCCGGCGTCCAAGGCATTCTGCGCCTGCCCGACAATGTCCTGCACCTGATCGTCGGGCTCAATGCCGATCAATACGCGGCGGAGATGAAGGCGGCGATGGCGGGTTGAGGAATGGCCGGCAAGGCCGTGCTCGGACCAGGTCGCCCGGAACCACGGCTTTGTCAGGCCCCGCCGCGATACAGCTGTGCAGGCTGGGAGTCCAAATAGCGGCAAATCCGCTCCTCGATCGAGAGCGTCCGTTCCTCGGCCTCGCCCGAACCCGGCGCTCTCTTTTCTCGAGCGATCGTCATGAGGCGGGGCAGGGAGCCCATGCGGGCGCGACGGACCGCGCGCCCTGGCCGAACCGAGAGATCGCAGCGGTGTGAATCGAGGGCTTGTATCGAATAGCTGATCATGGGTAAGCACTCCAGGTCGTGGCAGGGTTGAAGAAGACTCTCGCCACCATGCATGGCGGCATGAGGTCAGCTTAGAGAACCCCGCCTGACCGATCCCTACACAGGCTTGTCAGCCAATGCTCAGCTCACCCGCGCGTCTTCGCCGCGTGCGGTTACCATTCACATCCTTGGCCCAAGTCAGGTCTGTGCGTTCAGCGGTTGCCCAGGCCCGGACGGCGGGAAAATGCCGCACGGACAGGGCATTGTGCTTATTGGGGAAATGCGAGACAGGCCCTGAGGCATCCCCAAACTTTCGCGACCCACCTGCCGCAGATTTTCCATGTCTCCGAGCATAGGGGCGACGATGGCCAACATCTCGCGTCCAGGCTCGGTCACCTCGGCTGTCGATACCAATAACCTCAACACCTATCGGTTTCCCGAAATCAACCTGAACAGCCGCTCCAAGCCTGCGTAGCCAGGCCATCCTGGCCTGGTTTGCCAGGGCTGGAAGCCCTGGCTACATAAAACCGATAGGTGGTGAGACCAATAACCACTGCCATGGACAGGATGCGATGAACGCACTCACCCATTTACAACGCCTCGAATCCGAATGCCATCGGCCTTGGATGGTCGGACGCCTCATCGAAATTTGACTCATCTGCGAGCATTTTGCGCCCTCAAGGATCCCAGGGGGCCTCTACGATGATTTCCGGACGCCTCTCAGAGGCTGTCTGAATATTGTAATCGCCCGAGCTGTAGGGGCGAATTCATTCGCCCTCCCGCCAGTGCCAAGGGCGACTAAAGTCGCCCCGAGGTTTTTCAGACAGCCTCTCAGGGTGCGACCACAGCTGCTGCTGACAATTCGCTGACAGTAGCGGGCAGCACTTCGTCAGCTACACCAGCGTAATCTCTCGGGCAACAGATCGCAGTCAGACCTGAGAGGCTGTCTGAATATTGCAATCGCCCGAGCCGTAGGGGCGAATTCATTCGCCCTCTCGCCGGTGCCAAGGGCGCCTAAGAAAGTGTCCATCAATTGTTTCCCGATGCGGGCGATGCCGCCCGAAATCCCCCCTAGCCCCCCTTTGCGAAAGGGGGGGAGTTGTTGATGGACGTAGCCCCCCTTTGCGAAGGGGGGAAGTTGTTGATGGACGCTTTCTAAAGTCGCTCCGAGGTTTGTCAGACAGCCTCTGAAGCCGATCACCGAAAATCAACGGGAGATAACCCCCATGAGACCAACGCTCGCCGCCTCGTTCCTGACCACTGTGGCTGCCCTGACACTAACAGCTCCAGCGTCCCTGCTCGCCGCCGATCCGGCGGCGGGACAGGCCGCCTGGGTCGAGACCCATCCGCAAGCCGATGGCTCCCCTGCGCGCAGTTGCGTGAGCTGTCACGGCCGCGACCTGACTCAGCCGGGAAAACACGCCAAGACCGGCAAGACCATCGATCCCCTGGCGCCCTCCGTCAATCCTGAGCGCCTGACGGATCAGGCGAAGATTGAAAAATGGCTGCTGCGCAACTGCCGCTGGACCCTCGATCGCGAATGCACGGCCACCGAGAAGGCCGATTTCCTCGCCTACATCAAGACACAGTAACCAGGAGAATCCATGATGATGCAACGCACGCCACCTTTCGTCCTGCTCATGCTCGCATTGGTTTCACTGAGCATCGCCGGGCTCGCACTCGCCGACGATGATGATGATGACGACCGCAGGCGCGGTCATGCCTCGAAAGAGTGGATTGACGATGACGTTCCACTCGCGCCGATCCGCAGCCAAGCCTATATTGACGAATGCGGCGCCTGCCATATGGCCTATCAACCGGAGCTATTGCCGGCTCGCGCCTGGGCGCAGATCATGACGCCGGCCGCGCTCAGCGACCACTATGGCGACGACGCCACCCTGTCCGAAGCACTGCGCCTGGAGATCAGCAGCTTCCTGGGTGCCGATGCGGTCGGAGTCGCTGCGACCACTGCCACCGGCGCGCAACTCCCAAGGATCACCAAGATCGCGAAGTTCCGCGATGAGCACGATGAGATCCCTGCGCGGCTCGTCACCGGCAATCCCGATGTCGGCAGCTTCAGCAAATGCAACGCCTGTCACCGTCGTGCTGCGGAGGGAAACTATAACGAGCGGCAAATCGACATTCCGGGCTATGGGCCATGGGATGACTGACGTATCCCGATCTTGACGGAGTCCGGCAGCGGCTGGCCATCCCGGTCGGCTGCTCGGGGCAGCGCGGCGTCGGAGCACTGGATAGCCGCCGTGGTGCATCTCAGCTGTGCGCAGGCATCACCACACATTCGCCGCTGCGTCCGCCCGCGGGTGCTGCTCAGCCGCGGGCATGCTCAGCCGCGCGGCGGATCTGCTCCGCGGTCGGTCGCACGCCCGTGTAAAGGGCGAACTGTTCCACCGCCTGCAAGGTGACCACCTCGTAGCCGGTGATGACGGACTTGCCCGCCGACCTGGCGTATTGGATGAGCGGTGTTTCGGGCGGCACGGCGACCACGTCGAACACCACCTGAGCCTGATCGATGACCCCTGGCTCGTAAGCCAAGGTCGCGGCTTGAGGGCCGCCGGTCATGCCGATGGGGGTCGCGTTGATCAGCAGACCGGGTCGGGCGTCGCCAAGCGCGCTCCGCCACTCATAGCCATTGGCCTGCGCCAGCGGTCGGCCCGTGGCCGCGTTGCGGGCCAGGATGATGCCGTCGCGAAAGCCGCTGTCGCGCAAGGCGCCGGCGACCGCCTTGGCCATGCCGCCGCTGCCGCGCAGGACAAAGGGTAGGTGCTTGGGCACGGCGTGCTGCTCAAGCAAGGTCGCGACCGCGATGTAGTCCGTGTTGTGGCCACAGAGGTTGCCGTCGTCGTTGACGATGGTGTTCACCGCCTGCAATGCCTCGGCCGATGGCGCCAGCGCGTCCAGATAGGCAATGCAGCCTTCCTTATATGGCATCGAGACGCCGCAGCCACGGATGCCAAGCGCGCGGATGCCGGCAATGGCCGCGGCCAAGTCCTTGGTTGTGAAGGCCTTGTAGATGAAGTCTAGGCCCAGTTCTTCGTAGAGAAAGTTGTGGAACCTGGTGCTGACATTGCTGGGCCGGGCTGCCAGGGAGATGCAGAGGCGGGTATCTTTATTGATGCGTTGCGTCATGCTTGACCTCGTTGATTCTGCCTACCTGCGGCTCTTTTGCCCCTGCGGCCATTTGTCCCTTCGATTTGGAATCTGGGCTGGCCCAAAACCGAACACGCAGTTGCGACGGCGGTCCATGCTGAACAGCACTCAAACGTCTGCGCCGATGAAGCGATAGCCGACGCCGGGCTCGGTGCGAAGGTAACGCGGATCATTGGGATCATCACCGAGCTTCTGGCGGAGCTTGCCGATGACGATGCGCAGATAGTGAGTGTCCGCGAGATGGGTCGGCCCCCAGATTTGACGCAGCAGCTGTGATTGCGTCACGACGCGCCCGGCATGACCGATCAGCATTCCCAGCACGGCGAATTCCTTGCGCGTGAGATGGACCGGAACGCCGTCCTGGCTGACCAGCCGCCGACCAAGATCGACGGTCAGATGACCGTCGGTGAAGACCGCCTCTCCCGTCGCTGTCGGCTCGGGCCGCGCGCGCAGCAGGTTCCGCACGCGCGCCAGAAACTCCTGAATGCCAAAGGGCTTGGTGACATAGTCGTTGGCGCCGCTGTCCAAGGTCAGCACCTTCTCCGTTTCGCTGTCGCGGACCGAGAGGACGATCACGGGCACCGATGACTGGGCCCGAAGCTCGGCGAGCACGGTCCTGCCGTCGGCATCCGGCAGGCCGAGGTCGAGCACGACGAGGTCGGGCCTGTGGGCCTGTGAGACGGCGATGCCCTCGGCGGCACTCGCGGCTTCCGCGACCGCGTACCCCTGACTCTTGAGGCTGATCCGCAGGAAGCGGCGTATCTGCGGCTCGTCATCAATGATCAGGATCTGTGCCTGGGCGCCGGCATCGCTCATGTGCCGGACTCCGGCTTCACTGGCGCCTCGATCAGCGGCAGATGAACGACAAAGGTCGTGCCCCGACCGTCGAGACCATCCATCACCTCGATGCGCCCGCCATGGGCGCCGATCATACCGCTGCAGATGGCGAGCCCCAGTCCGCTTCCGTGCTTACCGCGGTCACCATCGCGGCCGGTGTAGAACATGTCGAAGATGCGGGCGCGCTCGGCTTCGGCAATGCCCGCCCCTTGGTCGGAGACGCTGACCCTGAGCGCATCGTCTTCGCGGTTTGCCGTTAGACGGATCTCGCTGTCGCTGGGCGAGAATTTCGCCGCATTCTCGAGCAGATTGATCAGGGCTTGCTCGATCAACGCCGGATGGACGTAGAGCAAGGGCAGGTCCGGTTCGATCACGCGGATCACTCGATGGCTGCGAAGCGCATCGCGCAGACGCCGCAGAACCGCGCCCAGGATGTCGTCGATGCCGATCCAGTCGCGTTCCAGCTTGAGGGTGCCATGGCCGAGCCGGGTCATGTCGAGCAGGTTCTGGATGTAGCGGTCGAGCCGTTCGCCCTCGCTCAGCACCGCCTCCAGTAACTCGTCGCGATCTTCGGCGGAGAGCTGCCGATCGAGGGCGCGAAGGCTGCTTGCGGCGCCGATCATCGAGGCCAGCGGCGTGCGCAGATCATGGGAGACCGAGGAGAGCAAGGCCGCGCGCAGGCGTTCGGTCTCCTCGCCGAGGCGCGCCTGCTGCAGATGATCCGTCAGCCGGGTCCGCGCCATGGCTAGGGTGGCATGGGCGATCAGGCCGTCGAGTGCCGTCAGTTCGGTCGTGGTTGGTTGCGCTTGCCCGCAATAGGAGATGCCGACCACGCCGAAACACTCCTCTTCCAGGCCCAGCGGCAACAGACGCCAGTCGAGTTCGGCCTGAGTTGTCGTTTGCAGCCCGCAGGGACGGCGATGCGCGAAAGCCCAGTCGGCCGACTGGCGAATCCTGTCGTCCAAGCTCGGTTCTGGCTCGGAATGGGCGGCCAGGATCAACGGCTGGCCCTCTTCTCCCGGCGCAAAGAGGACCACGGCCAGGCGCATGTGCTCACTGAGCATGCGCACCGTCTCGCGCTGGACCTCAACCAGATTCGACAGTCCGGCGAGCCGACGCCCGAGATCGAGCAGCACTCGCGCCTGATCGTTGGCGACGCGCAAGGCCAACATTTGTCGACGCAGCCTTGCCGCGACCTGACCGCCGATCAGGCCAACCAGCAAGAAGAAACCGACCGTCAGCAGCTCATCGGTATGCTGGATGAGGAGGCTGTAGTGCGGCTCGGTGAGAAAGAAGTTGTAGGTCAGCGCGCTCAGCAGCGCGGTGAAGAGCGCGGGCAGCGGGCCGGTGCGCACCGAGACCCACAAGACGCCGATCAGAAAGACCAGCGAGAGGTTCGCCAAGGGTAGCCAGGGGCGCACCAGGAGCGCCAGCGTCAAGGCCGCGAGCACGACCGCTGCGGCGAGGAGATAGTCGGACGCTGGTCTCGGATAGGACGCCTGGTCCATTCAATTCCGCCAGTACGAGGGAAGAAAGAGAATCAGCAGCGTAAAGATCTCCAAGCGTCCGGCCAGCATGCTGAATACGGCGAGCCATTTGACGAGCGGATCGACGGTCGTGAAGTTGGATGCGACCTCGCCGAGCCCAGGTCCCATGAGATTGATCGTGGCCACTACGGCACCAAAGGCCGATTCCAGATCCAGACCCGCCGCCATCATGGCCACCGTCAGTAGCAGGGCGGTCACGATGTAGAGCACATAGAAGCCCCAAACTGAGAAGAGTATTCTCTCCTCCACCGGTCGGCCGCCAATCTTCACCACGGTGAGCGCCTGCGGATGCGCGAGCTGGAACAATTGCCGCACCCCCATCTTGGCCAACAGCATGATGCGCAGCACCTTGATGCCGCCCGCCGTTGAACCGCCGCAGCCGCCGATGAAGGACAGCATGACCAGCACCAAGGGGACATGCAGAGGCCAGTCAGCGAAGACGGCCGTGCCAAAACCTGTGCTGGTGAGAATCGATGCGACCTGGAAGGCCGCGTAGCGTAATGATTCCCAGATGCTCTCATAAGCGCCGGCCCAGTACAGACTTGCCGCGATGAATAGCGAGGCGCCGAGGAAGATCAGCCCATAGACCCGAACCTCCGGGTCGCTGGTATAGGCTCGCGGATCGAGCTTGCGCCAAGCGATGAAATGGATGGCGAAATTCACGCCCCCAGCCAGCATGAAGACGATGGCGATGAACTCGATCATCGGGCTGTCGAAGTAGCCCAGACTGTCGTCATGAGTGGAGAAGCCGCCGGTCGCGACGGTGGTGAATGCGTGGCCGATGGCGTCGAATACGCTCATTCCCGCGGCCCAGAACGCCAAGGCGCAAATAGCGGTCAAGCCGAAATAGAGCGTCCATAGCACGCGCGCGGTCTCGGCGATGCGCGGCGTCGGTTTTTCATGTTTGGTGACCCCGGATGATTCCGCGCGATACAGCTGCATGCCGCCAACCCCCATCAGCGGCAGCACCGCGACGGCGAGCACGATGACACCCATCCCGCCAAGCCACTGGATTTGTTGGCGATGATAGAGGATCGAGGGCGGCAATCGATCCAGGCCGACGATGACGGTCGCGCCCGTGGTGGTGAACCCCGAGATGGACTCGAAGACCGCATCGGTGAAGCTGAGATGCAGACCCAGCAGGAAGGGGGTCGCGCCGACGACGCCCAGCACGGCCCAAAACAGGGCGACGATGAGAAAGCCTTCCCGGACAGACAGTTCGCTGTGCTCGTTCCGGTTCGGAAACCAGAGCATGGCGCCGAACGCGGCCCACAAGATGAGGGAGAGCGTGAAGATCTGCCACTGTCCGTCCGCGTAGATCAGGGCCGTGGCGACCGAAGTCAGGAAGCTCAGGCTGTAGATCAGCAGCAGAATCCCGAAGAGACGAATAATGGCGCGCCAGTGCATAGCGTTTTTGCGAAGCCTTCGATGGATCCGACCAGCCGAAGTTTGAATCCCGGTGAAACCCAGACAAGGATCTAGCGAGGCTTTGCCTCAGACCGACGCGTCATGCCATCGGAATCGCTATCGTCGGTTCGATCCCGATCCCGATCCCGATGGCCTTGGATGATCGGACGCTTCATCGAAATTTGACTCACCTGCAAGCATTTTGCGCCCTCAAGGCTCCTAGCGGGGAATCGAGAAGCATGGGCTTCAATGCGTTCGAACGCTAACCATTATCCTAGGCAGGAGCAAGCTTGCCCCGTAAAGCCTGCGTAAATGTTCGCTCGGGAATCTTCGTTCGGGTGCGATCAGGACCGCTGTCGGGCGCTTCCTCGAGGTGTCGGAGCGCAAGGCTTGGTGGGGCGCCGAAGTGCGTCGCGCCCCCTGATGTTGCCCGCTGATGGCGCGCTTGGGTGAGGGCCTCAACACCCTGGTCCCAACTGGGCTCGTCCAGCCAACTGGGCTCGTCCAGCGCCTTGCGCGTCGTCACTGGGCGAAGGGGCTCAGTTTCTCTCGTCTTGCCTTGACCGATACCCGAGCCGCTCCGACAAGGTTTGCCCCGCCGCGACCAGCTCCTCCACCCACTCGATGCGTCGCCGATTGATCGGCGCGGAGACGGACAGTCCCGCGCTGACGTTTCCGGTGCTGTCATAGATCAGCACGCCGATACAGCCGACGTCCATCTCGGCCTCCTCGTCGTCCAGGGCGTAGCCGCGCTCGAGGCACTCAGAGCATTCGGCGATGAGCCGGGGCAGGGTGGTGAGGCTGTTGCGGGTGTAGGCGGGGAGGTTGGTGCGCGTGGCGTAGGCGCGCATGGCGTCTTCGCCGGCCGCGCCGAGCATGAGCTTGCCCACGGCGGTGACGTGCAGCGGCGCGCGTGCTCCCACGAGCTGCTGGACGTGGATCATGCGGTTGGGCGTGGCCTTTTCGATGTAGACGACGGCGTCGCCCTCGCGAATGGTCAGATTGATGGTCTCCCCGAGCTGATCCCTGAGCGCCTCCATGATGGGGCGAGCGATGGCGCGCACGTCGACGTTGCCGTGCAGGCGCACGCCCAGCTGGAGCAGGCGCAGGCCGAGCCGGTAGTGGCCGGCGGCATCGCGCTCGACAAACTGATTCTGGATGAGCGAGGCGAGGATGCGGTGCGCGGTGGACGTATGCAGCCCGGCCTCGGCGGCCAGAACCTTGAGGCTCACGGGATCCGGGTAACGGGCGACCGCGTCGAGCAGGGCGGCGGCTCTGTCGATGACCTGAATGCGGGCGGCGGTCGTGGTGCTTTCTTGCGTCATGAGAAATCTCTGATGAGAAATTTCATATCATGAAATCACAAAATCCCGAAGATGTCCCAGCTCGATCGCAAGAACGCCTTTGCTCGCGGTAGCTTCGAGTGCCCTGCCGTCCTTATTCCACGATGTGGGATCTATTGCTTATTGCGGAATTTCGCTCGGCGCCCTAGAGTCTCCCCCAGCGCTGGCGGTCTCGCCAGCAAGGGCTCAAACACCTGAACTGAGAGGGGACAGACCATGACCACCGCGACCTACCCGAATCAATCCGCGCCCGCCTTCTGCGACGGCGTGCTGCACTTTGCGGCGGCCGGTCAGGCGTTCGCGCGGCACGGCCGCCAAGCTGCGATCCAAGACGGCCAGACGGGTATCCGGGAGATCGATGACGCGGCGGTCTACCAAACGCAGCTGACGGCCGATGCCCTGCGCTATCTGACCCTGCAGCTCTGCGCCTCCAAGCAGTCCGGTCATCCAGGCGGTTTCGCCAGCTCGGCGGACGCCTATGCGTCCCTGGTCATGCTCGGGCACACCAATATCGTGACCGAGGTGGGTCACCATGCGCCCGGCTTCTACAGCGCCATGTTCCTGGATGGATCGCTGGAGGACATGGGCATCCGCACGGTGACCGATCTCCAGTCCAGGTTCCGCGAGCGTGACGGGTTGCTCGGGCATCTCTCCGGCGCCATTCCGGGTCTGCTGGCGCCGGCCGGCCCGCTCGGGCAGGGGCAGCACTTCGCCATGGCCGGGGCCTATCTGAATCGCGACAAGCTGTTCCCCTGCACCATCGGCGACGGCGGTCTCGGCGAGCCCTACATCCTCTCGGCCATGAAGCACTTCCACACCGCCTACCCGGAGGTCACCAACTTCCTGCCGGTGCTGGTGTGGAACGGCTACAGCCAGGAGCATCACTCCATGGTGTCGCTCATGGACAACGCCCAGATGGAGGCCTACTGGCGGGCGCACGACTTCGAGCGCGTGATCCTCATCGATGCCAAGGCGTTCGATGACGCTGGACAGGAAGGCGCCTACGTCGACAGCACTCGCTTTAGCCCGGAGGCGCGGCAGGCCTTCTCGCGCGCCGTGCTCGAAGCCATGCATGAGGCGGCGGAGTCGGCCATGGGCGGTACCCTGACCTGCGTCATCCTCAAGCAGCTCAAGGGTGCCGGCGTGCATGCCAGCGGCGCCAAGGCCCACAACCTCTATCCCGGCGATACGGCCGACAAGCCCAACATCGCCGCAGCGCTGGAACGGGGTGCCTTGGCGCCCGAGGCCTGGGCGCTGGTGCGGACCAACATGCAGCGCGCGGGCGGTGGTCCGGCGGGGCGGACGGTGGTGACGGAGTTCGAGCGTCCGCTGACGGACATCGGCACGCTGCCGACCCAGGAATTTGCCCCCGGCGAGCAGGCCGTGCCCGCGACAACCATGGCGCAGATGGTGGCGGCGCTCGGTCAGCGCGACCCGGACTTCGTGGTGACCAACGCCGACGGCAACGAGGCGTCCGCCATGAAGGCGATCAACGACGCCTTGAAGATCCGCCATCCGACCGAGGATCCGCTCTACAACCAGTCGCCCAACGGTCAGGTCTACGAGCCCCTGAACGAGGACGCCTGCGCCGGTTTCGCGGCCGGTCTGGCGCTCTTCGGCGGACGCTCGCTGTGGCTGTCCTACGAGAGCTTCGCCATCAACGGCTGGCCCATCGTACAGACCGTGGGCCAGGCGATGGCCGAGCTGCGGCACAGGACGCCGGCCGTGGTGTCCATGTTCACGGCCGGCGCCTTGGAGCAGGGGCGCAACGGCTGGACCCATCAGCGGCCCGAGATCGAGAACTACATCGGCGGCCAGATGCGCAACGGCAACGTCTATCTGCTCTATCCCTCGGACGCCAACATGATCCAGGCGGCCTACGGCTGGGCGGTGGAGCAGTCCAACAAGTGCATCAGCATCATCGCCTCCAAGTCCGCGCTGCCGGTCCACACCAGCATGGAGCAGGCGCGCCAGGCGATCGACGAGGGTGCCACCTGTCTCTACGAGTCGGCGCAGGGGCGGCAGGGCACCATCGTCTTCGCCGTGACGGGGGACATGGTGTTTCAGCCGGTGTTCGCGGCGAAGGACCGACTGGAGTCGGAGGGCTATCGGGTGCGCATCGTCGCCGTGGCCAACCCGCGTCGCCTCTATCGGCCGGATGATGTCGCCTGGTCGCACAGCTCGGAGCCGGACGACCGCTTCATGAGCGACGCCGACTTCGAGGCACTCTTCCACGGCGACGCGCTCATCGGCGTCAGCGGCGGCGGCACCGTCGCCCTGGAGTCCGTGCTGCTGCGCAGTCAGACGGCGGCGCGGGATCTGGTCGGCTGGCAGCGCGGCGAGACCACGGCGAGCCCGGCGGAGATCATGGCTTTCAACGGCATTTCGCCGGAGAGCCTGGAGCAGCGGGCCAAGACCCTGATGGAGCGGGTAGGGCCAGCGCTGGAGAGCGCGGCCTAGCGGAGCTTGAGTCGGGTGGACGAGCCTGAGCGAAGTCCTCCGCATTTTGCACCGACGCTGGTGGACTGCGCTGTGCTTGTCCACCCTCTACGACTAGCCGATCGCGCCTAGGTGGGAGCGGCGCCCCGCCGCGACGAGGCCTGCTCCGATGTTGGCGCAGGTCGCGCCGGGCGGCGCTCCCACGCAGGGTGCTTCTATGAGACGGCCGAGCGAGCCCCTTCGCGGCCGCCCTGAATGAGAATCCCATGACCCAGACACCCGCCACCAAGATCATCGCCATCGACGATGACCCGACCGGCTCCCAGACCGTTCACTCCTGTCTGCTGCTGACGCGCTGGGACCCGGAGACCCTGATCGAGGCGCTGACCGACGCGGCGCCGCTCTTCTTCGTGCTGAGCAACACGCGCGGCATGAGTGCCGACGACGCGGCGAGCGTCACCCGCGAGATCTGCGTCAACCTGCGCCAGGCGCTCGCGAGGCTTGCGGAGGCGGGGAGTCCGATCCAGCCGCTCATCGTGAGCCGCTCGGATTCGACCTTGCGGGGCCACTATCCGGTCGAGACGGACATCATTGCCGAGGAACTGGGTCCCTTCGATGCCCATTTCCTGGTGCCGGCCTTCTTCGAAGGGGGCCGCATCACGCGCGACGGGGTACATTACCTGGTGGTGGACGGCAAGCCCGTTCCGGTCAACGAGGCCGAGTTCGCGCAGGATTCAGTCTTCGGCTTCCAGCACGCCTTCTTGCCTGACTATGTCGAGGAGAAGACCGCTGGACGCATCGCGTCCGCTGAGGTCGAGCGCTTCTCCCTAGACGATGTGCGCGGCGACATCGCGGCGCGCCTCCGAGGTCTGACGGACAACGTCTGCTGTGCGGTCGATGCCGAGCAGCAATCAGACCTCGACAACTTCGCGCGCCAGGTCCTGGCGGCCGTGGGCGAGGGCAAGCGCTTTCTTTTTCGCAGCGCGGCGAGCCTGCTGACCTCATTTGCCGCCTTGCCGCCGCAGCCGGTTGCCGCCGAGGCGATGTCGGCCTATGTGCGCGGCGGCCGGCCCGGAGTTGTGCTGGTGGGCTCGCATGTCGCCAAGTCGACGCGGCAGTTGGAGACCCTCATCGAGCAGACGGACGTCATCCCGATCGAGATCGACCTGGAGCGTCTGACGCGGGACGAGGAGTCGCTCTTCCACGAGCTGATCGACCGGCTGGAGACGGCCCAGCATGAGCACCATAGTGCGGTGCTCTATACCAGCCGGGGCGAGCGGCAGTTTCCGACCAAGGCGGAGCGGCTGGCCTTTGGCGAGCGTGTTTCCGGCTTTTTGGTCAGGCTGGTGCAGAATCTCCCGCGCGAGACGGGTTTTCTCATCAGCAAGGGCGGTATCACGTCGAATGACACCCTGAGTAAGGGGTTGGCGCTGCGCACGGCCCGCGTCTTGGGTCAGATCCATCCCGGCTGCTCGGTGGTGCGCTGTCCGACGGATCATTCGCGCTTCCCGGATCTGCCCGTCGTCATTTTCCCCGGCAATGTGGGCGGTGATGACGCTCTGGCTAGGGTCTACCAGATTATTGATTCATCTGATTGACGAAACCGCGATTTCAATTCCCGCCTTGCCTTTGTACAATCCCCAGGAGTGCCAATGCTGCTAAGCAGCATTGGCGGCGAGCGTCTCTCGATACCGCCACACTGACCGCCTAGGCGGTCCTCCTAAAGGCAAACCGATGCTTCGTAAGATCCTGATCGCTAATCGTGGCGAGATTGCGGTGCGTGTCATCCGCGCCTGCGCCGAGATGGGTGTCCGCTCGGCGGCCATTTACGCCGAGGCCGACCGTCACTCCCTCCACGTCAAGAAGGCCGACGAGGCCTACAGCCTGGGCAGCGACCCGCTCGCTGGCTACCTGAACGTCCACAACATCGTCAACCTGGCGGTCGCGACCGGCTGCGACGCCGTGCATCCCGGCTATGGGTTCCTCTCCGAAAACCCGGAGCTTGCGCTGGCCTGCGCGCGGCGCGGCATCACCTTCATCGGTCCCAACGCCGAAGTCATTGCCCGCATGGGTGACAAGACGGCGGCGCGCCAAGCGATGCAGAAGGCCGGGGTTCCTGTGACGCCTGGCAGTCCCGGCAATCTGGAGAACCTGGATGAAGCCTTAGCCTGCGCCGAGCAGATCGGCTATCCGATCATGCTCAAGGCGACCTCGGGCGGCGGCGGGCGGGGTATTCGCCGCTGCGACGATCCGGCCGCGCTGCGCAACAATTTCGAGCGCGTCATCTCAGAGGCCACCAAGGCCTTCGGCCGCGCCGAGGTCTTTCTCGAGAAGTGCGTGGTCAATCCGCGCCACATCGAGGTCCAGGTCCTGGCCGATCACCACGGCCACTGCGTCCACCTCTACGAGCGCGACTGCTCCATCCAGCGCCGCAACCAGAAGCTGATCGAGATCGCCCCGTCGCCGCAGTTGGATGACGCGCAGCGCCAGTACGTCGGCGGACTCGCGGTGCTCGCGGCGCGCGCGGTGAACTACACCAATGCGGGCACCGTGGAGTTCCTGCTGGACTCAGACGGGCGCTTCTACTTCATGGAGATGAACACCCGCATCCAGGTCGAGCACACCATTACGGAGACCATCACGGGTGTCGATCTGGTCGAGGAGCAGATCCGTGTGGCGGCGGGCCTGCAGCTGCGCTACCGCCAGGATCAGATCAAGCGCCGCGGCTTCGCGATCCAGTTCCGCGTGAACGCGGAGGACCCGCAGAACAACTTCCTCCCCAGCTTTGGACGCATCTCGCGCTACTACGCACCAGGCGGCCCAGGCGTGCGCACGGATGGCGCCATCTACACGGGCTACCACATCCCGCCGTACTACGATTCCATGCTCGCCAAGGTGATCGTTTGGGCGCTCAATTGGGAGGACGTCGTCAACCGCGGCCATCGCGCACTGCGGGACACCGGACTCTTCGGCGTCAAGACGACCATCCCCTTCTATCAAGAGATCCTCCGTCACCCGGATTTCCTCGCGGGCAGCTTCGACACCGGCTTCCTGGATGCACATCCCGAGCTGCTGAACTATTCGACCAAGCGGCGGCGGGAGGATATCGCGGCGGCCTTGGCGGCGGCGCTCGCCGCACATGCCGGGCTTTAGTGGGAGTTGTCAGTTGGCAGTTGGCAGTTGTCAGGTGTCAGTTGTCAGGTGTCAGTGGGAGCTGCCTGGGGGTCATGGCGCAGGATCTTGAGGTCTGGAAGCGCTTGGCGGGGAAGTTGTCAGTTTTTAGTTGGCAGTTGTCAGTTGTCAGTTGTCAGTGGGAGCTGCCTGGGGGTCATGGAGAAGGATCTTGGGGTTGCTGCGGTTTGAGGATCTTGAGGTCTGGAAGCGCTCGGCGCGGCTGAGCGTTGAGCTTTACAAGGCGATGTCCGGATTGAGGGATTTCGGTTTCCGGGATCAGATCACGCGGTCGGGGCTCTCGGTGCCAAGCAACATTGCTGAGGGGCTGGAGCGGCGGCCAAACAAGGATCGGCAGCGTTATATCGACATTGCCCTGGGGTCCTGCGGAGAGCTGCGCACGCAGATCTATATCGGTATCGAGATCGGTTACATCCAAAGGCAAGAAGGGGCATCGTGGATCGCGGAAACGCGAGAAATCTCCGCCATGCTCGTTGGACTGCGCAACAATCTTGCAAAACTGAAAACTGAAAACTGAAAACTGAAAACTGAAAACTGAAAACTGAAAACTGAAAACTGAAAACTGAAAACTGAAAACTGCCAACTGCCAACTGCCAACTGCCAACTGCCAACTGCCCACCGACCACCGACCACCGTTCCCAAGTGAGCGAACCATGCCAAAGATCAACATCACCGACGTCATCCTCCGCGACGCCCATCAATCACTGCTCGCGACGCGCATGCGCACCGAGGACAT
Organism: Thiorhodococcus mannitoliphagus; assembly: GCF_010915725.1. GTDB lineage: Bacteria > Pseudomonadota > Gammaproteobacteria > Chromatiales > Chromatiaceae > Thiorhodococcus > Thiorhodococcus mannitoliphagus. Next base: position 2,017 of record NZ_JAAIJR010000041.1, on the reverse strand, counting down.
GCTGCCGATCTGTCCCAAGCTGGACGCTATTGGCTATTGGTCGCTGGAGTGCTGGGGCGGCGCGACCTTCGACGCCTGCGTGCGTTTTCTGAAGGAAGATCCCTGGGAGCGGCTGCGCAAGCTGCGCGAGGCCTTGCCGAACACGCGCCTGCAGATGCTGCTGCGTGGTCAGAATCTCCTCGGCTATCGGCACTATTCCGATGACGTCGTCCGCGCCTTCGTGCACCGGGCGGCCGACAACGGTATGGACGTCTTCCGCATCTTCGATGCCTTGAATGACCTGCGGAATCTCAAGACCGCGATCGAAGCCACCCTGGCCGCTGGCAAGCATGCTCAGGGGACCATTTGCTATACGGTCAGCCCGGTCCATGACGTGCCCGGCTTCGTGAAGATGGGCAAGGAGCTGGCGGCCATGGGCTGCGATTCCATTGCCCTCAAGGATATGGCCGGCCTGCTCACGCCTTTCGTGACGGCCGAGCTGGTCAAGGCGCTGAAGGACAGCGTCGACCTGCCGCTGCATTTGCACTCCCACGCTACCGCCGGACTGGCCGATATGTGCCATCTCAAGGCGATCGAGAACGGCTGCGACACCATCGATACGGCCATCTCCTCCATGGCCGGCGGCACCTCCCATCCGCCGACCGAGAGCATGGTCGCGGCACTGCGCGGCACCGAGTACGACACCGAACTGGACCTGGAGGCGATCCAGGAGGTCGGCATGTACTTCTATCAGGTGCGCAAGAAGTACCACCAGTTCGAGAGCGAGTTCACCGGGGTCGACACTCGGGTTCAGATCAATCAGGTCCCTGGCGGCATGATCTCCAACCTGGCCAACCAGCTGAAGGAGCAGAACGCCCTCGACCGCATGAGCGCGGTGCTGGAGGAGATTCCGCGCGTGCGCAAGGACCTCGGCTACCCCCCGCTGGTCACGCCCACGTCGCAGATCGTCGGCACCCAGGCGGTCCTGAACGTGCTGACCGAGAAGCGCTACCAGACCATCACCAACGAGGTGAAGCTCTATCTCCAGGGCCGCTACGGCGCCGCCCCGGCGCCCGTCAACCCGACGTTGCAGCAGGAGGCGGTCGGCAAGGAAGAGCTGATCGACTGTCGCCCCGCTGACCTGCTCAAGCCTGAGATCGAGCGTTTGACCAAGGACATCGGCAGCCTGGCCGGGACGGAGGAAGATGTCCTGACCTTTGCCATGTTCCCGGAGATCGGGCGGGCCTTCCTGGAGCAGCGTGCTGCCGGTACCCTGCATCCGGAGCCGCTGGAGCCGCTGCCGAGCGCGACCGACGAGGTCAAGTCCGCCCCAACCGAGTTCAACATCAACGTCCACGGCGAGAGCTACCACATCAAGGTCACAGGTGCCGGTCATAAGGGCCAGGCCGAGCGCCACTTCTACTTCACCATCGACGACATCCCGGAAGAGGTCGTGGTCGAGACGCTGGACGAGCTTGTCCTGACGGGTGGTGCCGAGGGTGCGGTCAAGACGGCGATCGCCGGCAAGCGCCCCAAGCCCAGCCAACCCGGGCATGTGACGACCTCCATGCCGGGGAACATCGTCGACGTCTTGGTCAAGGAGGGCGACAGCGTCACGGCGGGGCAGGCCGTGCTCGTCACCGAGGCGATGAAGATGGAGACCGAGATCCAGGCCCCGATCGACGGCACCGTCACCGGCGTCTTCGTCAACAAAGGCGATGCGGTGAATCCGGACGAGGTGTTGCTGGAGATCACGCCTTAGGCAAGCGCCCGCGCGGCAGGATTGAAGGTCGGAGTAGGGCGCAATCGCGAGCGCCTATTGCGCCGCAAGCTGGTGGCACCGCAGTTGTACTGGTTGCTGTGGCTTGTCTGCGGCGGCCTCGACCATCCTTTGGCCCAGGCGCGCAGTTGGTGGGAGCGGCGCCCCCCCCCCCCCGGGGGGCGGGAGCGGCGGGGGGCCCCGCCCCCCGGGGGGTTGGCGCAACGGTTGCCCGGGCCCCCGCAACCCCCCCGGGGGGCCGCCCCGAAAACAACCCCC
>NZ_JAAIJR010000419.1 GCF_010915725.1 Thiorhodococcus mannitoliphagus | reverse complement strand
CAGAAACGGGGGGGTAAGTCACTCAACACCACCACGAGTTCTAGCGGCAACATCGGCCAGCCACAAACGGCTGCAATGGCAGAGGCGGACTAACTTAATTTCTGGCTAAAACTGTCCTTGACTTGGGGTCCACCACACCGTCCGACCTCCGCGCGCCATAACCCTGCCACGATCCCTATAGGGATCGCCAACCGTCCCTATAGGGACACAGCCCTGCCCCGCCACCCTAGGCTACCTCCCGTGCATCGCGCCGTCCTGACGCGACGCTGACGACTGTATGCGACAGAGGTACCCAGATGACCACCACGTCCTGCCCCGCCCGCCATGACTGGCGCTCCATTGCCGCCCTCGCCGAGATCGTCAATGGCGACGCCAAGAAGACCACGCTCAGTGAGCATGCCCTGCGCCATTACGTCCGGAATGCCGACACCAATGGGCTCGCTCCATATGTGCGCAAGCTCGGACGCAAGATCCTCATCTCGGAATCCGGCTTCTACGACTGGCTAAGAGGATATCCGGAACAGAATTTGCATTACCTTTAGGTTTCTTGGAGTTTTCGGAATAAGATTTCTGCGCAAGCCAGCTGAATCAGTGCCAAGTAGTTTTGCAACTGGCAAACATAACGGGTACGAATCGCCCGAAATCCTTTCAGCCAGGCG
>NZ_JAAIJR010000418.1 GCF_010915725.1 Thiorhodococcus mannitoliphagus | reverse complement strand
AGTGAACGCCTTGGCCGTCGTACGATGCCGATTCTTGAACGCTTCATCGGCGACCAGGCGCCGCGTCGTTTCCAGGGCTTGCACTCGTTTCAAAGGGGTCATGCAAAACTCTGGATTGTCGCAGAAACCGGGCGCGGGAGCCTAACTTGTGCCTGAACGAAAACCCCGTTCAATTCAGCGCGGCCCCCTGATCGTGATCCCAGTGCAGCGGGTTTCTATTCGTTTCAGCGCAATGATGCGGGGCAGAACGGGAGTGGATGGGGCGATTTGAAGGCAAGGGCGTTTTTTGGACAGACCACTCCCTCGGATCCGTCGGGATCGCGTGGCCGATGGCCTCAGGCGGCGCGCTGACGCCGACGCTGGCGCTCCACCTCAGCCGCTTGGGCGAGCAGGATGGCGCCGAGGCGATGGACGTTGCGTCCGACGACCGCCAACGCGACATAGCGGCGGAAGCCCTCGATCCCGTGATCGGGACAGCGGTCGAGTCCATGGGCCTCGAGGGCATTGATGGCGGACTCGACGGCCGAATGCTGGTGGCGTCGCGCGATGAAGCGCGGGTCGTGCTCACGCTCAAGCTCGGTGGCCGAGCGTTTGCCCTTCTTCGGCAGCACCGGGAAATCCACCAGCTCGGCGAGGCGCTGCTGGTTGGCCGGGCTGTGAA
>NZ_JAAIJR010000417.1 GCF_010915725.1 Thiorhodococcus mannitoliphagus | reverse complement strand
CTATGGAAGCAAAATCGTCTCAGCGGCTGTCCAACCCAGTAGGGAAGCCAATCCAGTCTGGTGAGGCGGAGGTGGATCATGGGAGGCAAGACACGCCGCGAGGAGTCCAGCCGGGAGCAACGGCTGCGCCCGGAAGTGATGGAGTGTCGTGACTGCGGAGAGCGGTTGCGCCTGGCGTACAGCACATGGCGCAAGGTCGCGACGCTGGAGGGGATGCTGCAACTGAAGGTGTCGATCGGGCGCTGCGTCAATCCAGCCTGCGCACGCTATCACCTGCCGACGCATCCCTTGGAAGAAGGGCATATCGCGCTGCCGTACTACGAGTACGGTTTGGATGTGCTGGCGTTCATTGGCCGGCAGCGCTATTGCGAGCGCTCCACGGCGGCACAGATTCACGCCGCCCTAGAGCAACGCGCAGTCCGCATCAGTCAGCGCAACGTCCAGTACCTGCTCGAACGCTATGATGAACTGGTGGCGTTATCGGTGCGCGACAGCCCAGAGCGGCGCGCGCGCCTCGCGGCGCAAGGGCGCCTGATCTTGGCCATTGACGGGCTGCAGCCGGATGTGGGTCATGAGGTGCTGTGGGTCATCCGAGAGGTGCTCTCAGGCGAGGTGCTGTTGGCGCGTAGCCTGTTGTCGTCATGTCAAGCGGAGCTGATCGCGCTGCTGCA
>NZ_JAAIJR010000416.1 GCF_010915725.1 Thiorhodococcus mannitoliphagus | reverse complement strand
AGACAGCGAGGTCGGGCACGCCAAGGAGAGTGTCGGCTACATCCTGCTGAGCAACAGCGGCTCCGATCAGCCGTAGTGGTTGACTGAGGCTTTCACCTGGATACTGCGAGGGGGGAGGCTTGCAGGCCGAATTTCTGGAATTTGGTTACAGCGCGGCTACCTGAGCAGCCGACAAAGAAAAGGGCCTAGAGATGAAATCTCTAGGCCCTTTCTGGCGTCGATCATCGTTTCGGTCAGTCGTCTCCTGAGGGTGGACAAGCGCAGCGCAGTCCACCAACGCCGGCGCGGGATTCGGTGGACTTCGCTCTCGCTCGTCCACCCTACCGGTCCAACTGACGACCAAGGCCCCCCTTTCTGTATGTGGTAGCGGGGGCGCGCTCACTATTAGACCTACTGGTCAATTCGAAAGATATCCTAGGCCCGAAATAAGTGAGCATCCCAAACGGTGTGTGGTACCCATGCCGTTTCACGGAGTCAAGCTGACTCCGGGCCACGAGGGCATCTCCTCTCCTTGAAAGCGCTGACCAATAAATGATCACCTTGGCGTGATCGCCACGAGGCACCCTTTTGCTCCCAGTTAGCAATTCGAACCAAGGAGTGCGGCCTTGCATTGATGTGGCTTCTTGGGATAGCGTGCAAGCCACTTATGCATCTCAGGAAACGCATCATGGC
>NZ_JAAIJR010000415.1 GCF_010915725.1 Thiorhodococcus mannitoliphagus | reverse complement strand
ACAAAGCACAGCCGCCACTGCGCGTTGATGCGGATGCTGTGCTGTCCCGCGCGGTCGCCGCTCAGCGCTTCCAGACGATTCCCTGGCGGGCTGCGAAGGAAGTCGAGCGTCACCGCCGCGTGCAGTTGGGTGAGCTTGCGCTCCGCGACCGACTGGAACGCGCGGAACGGGCGCGGCGACTGGCCGGCAAACAGCTTGGCGGTGGCTTTGCAGCGAAACGATTTGATCATTGGGTATAGGATGTTACGTGCAACGTAATACGTCAAGCAGTTTGCGCGTTGCTTGATCGCCTCAAGGATGTCCGCTTCTGGAGACCTACCCGCCACTGGTGACCCACGGACCGCTGACCGACAAGGGGGACGAGCCGGAAAATTAGGCGATCTGCACTGCCCGACAGCACATGCGCGAGCCTTCCCCTGTCACGCCCCATGAACCGAGCACAGGGCGGGAGCGATCTCGGCATCCGCCGTGCCTCGATCATCGATCACAACGGGCTCACCTCAGAGGCGCTCCGCTCGGATATCGACCCCAAGCCGATAAGCCCCACCGGGCGCAATGGATACCCGATCCGGCCCTGCATTGGTGGTCTCCACGCAGAGCCGTCATTCCGCACCCCGTCAGCCGCTTGCAGAATATATCGCCACATAGCGCGGCCCGAGCAGCTGCAGTAAGACGC
>NZ_JAAIJR010000414.1 GCF_010915725.1 Thiorhodococcus mannitoliphagus | reverse complement strand
CACGCTCGTGGCGAGGGTGAGGTCCTGGGCAACACCGGCCAGCGACTCTAGGTTGGGCCGACGTTACGAGGCCCAACGAATAAGGTTAGATCGTCCGAGCGAAGCGAGCGACGATCTGAACCGTTTGTTGGACGAGCCCGAGATAGGAAGCGATGGATGCCGCGAACGCGGAAGATGCAAATCCCTTTAAGGATTTGATCTTGAGAGAGAAATACTGGAAACAGCAATTCCCGCTGAAAATTTTTTCTCTTGAGCGACAATGGGTTGGGGTAGCCTGAAAAAAAGTTCTTCGTAGACTTTTGGCGCCGACTCGGTAGACTGGCCGGCATCATTTCAGTGTCGGATTGAGAGGGCGGTGCTGATGAGCGCTCCGTTTTGCCGCAAGCATCTCAGCATTGAGGGGCTGCTGAAAGAAGCGCATCGGGTGTTTCGTCGAATCCCCGATGCACCGGGTCACGACATCGCCTTGGTCGATCATCTGATGTCAGGGCTAGCGCTCTTCGGGTTGAAGTATCCCTCGCTGCTGCAGTTCGACCAGGACTGCCGGGAGGAGACGACGCGAGCGAATCTCAAGGCCCTCTACGGGATTGAGCAGGCCCCGAGCGACACCCGCCTGCGCGAGCGTCTCGATGAGCTTGACCCCAGTCATGTGCGCCCGCTGTATAAAGCCTTGCTGAG
>NZ_JAAIJR010000413.1 GCF_010915725.1 Thiorhodococcus mannitoliphagus | reverse complement strand
GAGGGCGCGATCGAGGCAGGGGATCTGTGGATCGCCGATCGCAACTTCTGTGTCGCCTCCTGGATCTGGGAACTGCACCAACGCGGCGCGGTGGTGCTGGTGCGTGAGCACCAGCAGATCCCCTGCCAACCGCTTGAGCCGATGCGCCTGGTCGCCACCACCGCCGAGGGGCAACTCAGCGAGCAGCGCGTGACCATCCCCGCCCCTGACGGGGTGCAGCGCCTGGAGCTGCGCCGGATTCGCCTGGAGCTGAACACCCCGACGCGCGAGGGCGAGACGACGCTGTACCTGTTGACGACACTGCCCGAGGCGGCGGCCGACGCCGCGCTGGTCGCGGCTCTCTACCGCGAGCGCTGGACCCTGGAAAAGGCCTTCTTGCATGTGACCACCGAGCTGCGCTGCGAGATTGAGACCTTGGCCTATCCGCCCGCCGCCCAGTTCGGATTGGCCATGGCCATCGTCGCCTACAACGCCTTGGCCGTGATCAAGGCGACGCTGCGCCAGGTGCATGGTGCCGCGACGGTCGAGACCGAGGTCTCCGGCTATTATCTCGTCAACGAAATGGCACGCGTGGATGAGTGCCTCAACACCCTGATCACGCCCGAGGAATGGGCCGTGTTTCAAACGTTCACGCCCGAGGCGATGGCCGCCTGGCTGCTCGCCACCGCGCAACAGGTGCAG
>NZ_JAAIJR010000412.1 GCF_010915725.1 Thiorhodococcus mannitoliphagus | reverse complement strand
AACACGCGCAACTGCGAGCCCGACACCACCGTCTTGCTCAATCCCGGGAAACCTCTGAAAACGGAGGCCAAAGCCACCTCAAACACCGCATGAAAAATGCGACAACTGTCTTGACACCCGCCGCAGCGGCCACAACGGATGTGACCCAAACCCAGCCAACGGCGGGAATTCGATACACCGACCCGCCCGCGTGGCGGGTTTTTTGTGGCTTGCCTGCGACCTAGCACCGGCATAGCAGAGGCTCAAACTGCGCCGCTCTGGGCGGATGCGGGAAGTCGAGAAATTCTCTTCTAAATCAGGATGGTGCCCGGAGCCGGGATCGAACCGGCATGACCGAAGTCGAGGGATTTTAAGTCCCTTGCGTCTACCAATTTCGCCATCCGGGCCGAGGAGGGGTCATCAAGCTGCCGACCCTGATGTGACTGTAACGTCGAGCAGGACCGGATTAGGACGGGGGAGATGCGGAGGCTCAGCGCAGAATCGAACCGAGGCACACGGATTTGCAGGCTATCTCACCCAATTACACTTCGAGCACTTAAGATGACCTGCCGCACAACGAGCCGCTCAAACCCTGCGCCTAGATTACTTGACGGGATCACTTGATGTCTAGTGCAACAGAGTGGAAATCCCGAGACTGTTTAATCATTCATGCCGCGAGCGGCTTTCCCTCATAGGTCCAGCGG
>NZ_JAAIJR010000411.1 GCF_010915725.1 Thiorhodococcus mannitoliphagus | reverse complement strand
CGCCGACCGCCTGTGGACGAGAACGACACTCGATCCAGAGGAGGAGAAATTACGCATTCCGGCCTAGGTGGGGTTTAGCTCTGTTTTATGCGCGCCAGGGCCGCTATGCCGAGGCCGAGCCGTTGTACAAGAGAGTCCTAACGTTGGGGGAGAATGCCGTCGGCCCTGAGCATCCTGACGTAGCCACCAGCCTCGACAACCTCGCTAGCCTTTATGGGTCGCAAGGCCGCTATGCCGAGGCCGAGTCTTTTCACAAGAGAGCCTTAGCGCTGCGTGAAGAAGCCTTGGGTCTCGAACATCCCGATGTGGCGGTGAGCCTCAACAATCTAGGCAGTCTCTACGAATCTCAGGGGCATTATGCCAAGGCGGAGCCGCTGCATAAGCAAGCCCTAGTGCTGTCGGAACAAGCGAGCTATGCTGAATTCTGGTGTATGAGCGCGGGCTGATGGGGGCTTGGAAGGCGGCACACCGTTGCTGACAATGTGGTTGTTCAAGACACACAACAGCAACGAAGAGGTGCGCGATGAGAGACGATACGAGCAAGCCGAAGGACAGCGCAAGCCTGCTGCCGACGACGACCCTGGAAGAGTTGGATGTGTCCCTGGAGGAGTTGGTGCGCCGTGGTGCACGCCAGCTGATCCAGCGGGCCGTCGAGGTTGAGGTCGAGGCGCTCTTGAGCGAGTC
>NZ_JAAIJR010000410.1 GCF_010915725.1 Thiorhodococcus mannitoliphagus | reverse complement strand
GGAATGGTTCAACCGAGGTCCTGGCGGACCGTGGGATTTTTCAGGCGGCTACGCCTGTTTAAGGGAGGGACGTAACAGTCGGCCTGTAGCCCGATCCAGAACCCGTCACTCATCCCGAAGAAGCGCGACAGGCGCAGTCCGGTATCCGCCGTGATGGAGCGTCTACCGGCCAGGATCTCACCCACCCGCTGCTGAGGCACGCCAATCGACTTGGCGAGCCGATAAGGCGTGATCGCCAGGGGTTCTAGGAACTCATGGGCCAGGATCTCTCCTGGTGGCACGGGGGGCAGGTCGCCCTCGGCAACATCGGAAAAGTCGCATTTATGCAAGGATTCAACGGCAATACTCATGGCGGTTTGCCCCTCAGTGATAGTCAATGATCTCAACACCCCAGGCGTGCCCGTCGCGCCATTCAAGACACAGCCGCCATTGGTCATTGATGCGGATGCTATGCTGCCCTTCCCAATCCTCGGCCAATCGCTCCAGCCGATTCCCCGGCGGAACCTTGAGATCATCCAGGGACGCCGCGCGGTTGAGCATCGCCAGCTTGCGTTGCGCCTGTCGGGCCAGCTCCGGCCCCAATGCCATGGACTTAGCATCTAAGGCTTTGATTCTATTAAAATAAGGCATCTTCGCAGGAACCTTGTAGGAGCATGCCGATGAAGCGTTGTAACGCCATCAGTCT
>NZ_JAAIJR010000040.1 GCF_010915725.1 Thiorhodococcus mannitoliphagus | reverse complement strand
TCACTCCCGAACCACGCCACACTCGGTTCCGGTGGATGGCCAATCCTTACCGGCTCGGGACTTGCACCCGGTGGGCCACAACAAGGAGTTTCCGATTCGCTTATCCGTCCGCTATCTTCCTCTCCTTCCAGGCTTTGCCTGGCGCAACGAAACGATGATCAAGGCCATCAACAACTTCCCCCCTTTAACTTCCCCCCTTTCGCAAAGGGGCCAGGGGGGGATTTCGGACGGGATCGCTCACATCAGCAAACAATTGATGAGCGCTTTCTTAGCAAGTTATTGAGTTAAAAATGAAAATGGCTAAGCGGGATACCGACGAGGGCAACCTCCTTGTGCTGGCTGTGCTGGCAAGTCTGGTCGGCCTTGGTGCTGGGCTGACCGGCGGCCTGTTCCGGATGTCATTGCAATGGGCAGATAGGGAACGGAACGCGCTGATCGAATGGGCCCATGGGCAGTCGTGGCTCGGGGTCGCGGTCATCGTCGGAGGGGCTGCGACAGCCACCTGTATCGCTGCATTTCTGGTGCGACGGCTTGTGCCGACCGCAGCGGGCAGCGGTATCCCACATATCGAGGGCGTACTCAAGGGCGGGCTCACGCCTGCGCCGCTACTCCTTGTCCCGGTCAAGTTCGTCGGCGGCGTGCTTGCGATCGGGTCCGGGCTGGCCCTTGGCCGAGAAGGGCCGAGCGTTCAGATGGCGGTCAGCCTGGCGCATTGGGTTGGACAGACCTTCCGGCGCACCCAGGCTGATTGCCTGGTATTGATGGCCGGTGCGGGCGGTGCCGGGTTGGCAACCGCTTTCAATGCGCCACTGGCCGGGGCGATCTTCGTACTCGAGGAACTGGTCGGACGATTCGATCCCAGAATCGCTGTGGTCGCGTTGGGCGCCTCTGCCAGCGCCATCAGCGTTGCGCGCCTGCTGCTCGGGGACGCGACCGCCTTTGTGTTGCCCGACGTGACCGCCGGCGGCATGGTGGTCAAGCCGTTCTACATCCTTCTCGGCCTTTTCACCGGGGGGTTGGCCATTTTTTACAACCGAAGCCTGCTTGCATCGGTTGCAGCAATCGAGCGCCTGGGCTGGCAGCCCGAGACACGGGCGTTTGTGATTGGCGCCAGTGTCGGTGCCCTGGCATGGTTCGCACCGGACCTCGTCGGCGGCGGTGATCAGATCACGCAGCGGACCTTGAACGGCGCCGAAGTCATTTTGATGCTCCCCTTGCTGTTTCTTTTGCGCCTGGCGCTCGGAGCCGCCTCCTATTCAGCAGGGACGCCAGGCGGGCTGCTGGCGCCGATTCTTGTGCTCGGCGCTCAAGCCGGCTTGTTCTTCGGGCTCGCCTGCCGCCTCCTGTTCCCGAGTATCGAGATCGACCCCGAAGCCTTCGCCGCTGTTGCCATGACGGCTTTTTTCGCGGGCGTCGTGCGCGCACCGGTGACAGGGATCGCGCTGGTCACCGAAATGACCGGCAGCGCGACCCTGTTGTTGCCGATGGTCGCCGCCAGCTTCACGGCGATGGTGGTCCCGACATGGGTCGGAAATCCGCCGATCTACGATTCGCTGGGACGCCGCGCCGCGCGGTCAAATCCTTCACCGACGCCTCAATGATAATCGGCGCTGGATCCAGGCCGAATTCCGCGAGCAGGCTGCAGACGGGCAGGATCGGCGCCATGCGCAGCGCCCGCCGCACCAGCTGCGGATCACTCCATGTATAAGGAGGGCGGAACCTGCACTTCTTGCGTGAGGGGAGCGCCCGGCGGGCGCGTGCAAGCCCTCTACCTTTTTCGATGAAGCGTCCGACCATCCAAGACCATCGGGATCGGGATCGGGATCGGGATCGGGATCGGGATCGAACCGACGATAGCGATCCCGATTCCGATAGCGATTCCGATGGCATGAGTCGTCGGTCTGAGGCGCAGCCTGGCTAGAATCCTTGAGGGCGCAAAATGCTTGCAGATGAGTCAAATTTCGATGAAGCGTCCGACTATCCAAGACCGTCGGGATCGGGATCGGGATCGGGATCGAACCGACGATAGCGATACCGATTCCGATAGCGATTCCGATGGCATGAGTCGTCGGTCTGAGGCGCAGCTTCGCTAGGGATTGCGAAAGGCGGATTGCGAAAGGCGATCAGGGGATTCTTGGCGTCTGCCTCCAAATCGCTATCGCAATCGGGACCGAAATCCTTCACTTAGAAAGCGTCCATCAACAACTTCCCCCCTTTCGCAAAGGGGGGCTAGGGGGGATTTCGGGCGGCATCGCTCGCATCGGGAAACAATTGATGGACACTTGCTTACCAGCGGAAGGTCGCCCCCAGCGTTGGGCCAGTCATGCGCAGATCCACGTCATGCTTGTCGTTGAAATCATAAGAGAGGCTACGGATAGAGAGGTTGACATCGCCCCAGTCGAAGGCGTAGCCCAGGCCCAGCAGTGCCTGCCAGGTCCAGTTCGATGAGCCAGTGCCAACGTCCAGGTAGTAGGGCATGTACCAGCGACCCTCACCGAACCGGACCTGGCCCTTGACCCCGATGATGCCGTCCCACTCGGTCAGTTCGCGGGAGCTTCGCGCACTGGTATCGATAACACCGTCGGAGCCAATGATGTCCAGCTTGAGTTCGGTATCGATCCCGACGTAGCGAAACCCGGCCAACAGATCGAGGTTGAATTTGGGATCGTGCACCATGGTTCGGGCACCGGCCATCGTCCAGACGGTTGCCGAGAGGCTGGTGGTGGCGTTGCGGTCGATGCTGCTCAGGGACCGCCCCTCGAGACCGGTGATGTTGCGTACATGCGAGCGCTGATCGCCGAAATCGATGTAGATGATGTCGGTGAACACCGACCAATCGCCCTTGCGTACCTCGCCGGTGGCCATAGCGCCGAACTTGAGGTTTTGCAGATAGTCGTTTGGACCGATCTCGGTGCTGGCGCTGAAATCGCCGAGATCAGACCCGAGCACGTGTCCGTTGATCGTACCGTTGGCATTCGGCAGCCAGAGGTAGGGCGTTAGCGTGAAATGCCAGCCACCGTCGTAGGGATCGACCTTGTCCGCTGCTGGGGCGATGGCCGGAGACGCCGATAGGCCGAGCACCGCTAGGGCGGTTAGCGTCCGATGGAGGGGTATGGTTACGAGCATGACTTATTCCGTTAACGCGTGGATCAATGAGGCCGCCCCGAGCGCCAAGTGTTGCGCTATGCAGGCGTTGTCGCTCAGGGCTGGGATAGAAATTTGGAATCATCGCTATGATAGCCAGATGTCGACCAGATATGGTCTTAGGTTTCATCGCCTCGGTCTAACCATTTCACGACAATCTGCCGGGTGTCCCCGTCCGAGCCCACCACGGAGACAGCGACCTGAATATCCCCGTCGTACGGGCGCAGCATCTGATTCACGCGATCGGAGTCCTCCGAGACCTTGGCGTGCCGGTCGAGCGAGCGCTGGAGCGCTCGCGGGTCCCTGTTTTCATTGAACAAAGGCCCGACGCTTACGTCAGCTTTCCAGGCGCCCTCGACGGGGTTTGGCGGCCGTGTCCAAGCACATGCATCGGGAGAATCGCGCTCAGAAGATCATCGTAGCGGCCCCGATGGACGGGTGCAGGTGCGACTTCAGTCCCCGAGTTTCCAGACAGCTTCTAAAGTTGCTGCGCCCATACATGCTGCAGGATCACGAACAAGAACGCCGTCGAACAGCCGAACAACAGCACCCCGTGAATGGCGATCAAGGGCCCGAGTTGTCGCCAAGGCCTTGGCAGCACGACATCGCCATAGCCAAGCGTGGTGGCGGAGGTGGCGGCAAAGTAGATGCCTTCCAGCGTGCTCGGGAATAGCCGGGTCCAGCGCAGAAAAAGGCCCCATGCCGCCGCTTCGATGAAGTGGGCTGCGAACAACACAAAAAAGCAGCCGAGCAGGGCGGCCTCGCCAGCAAGGCGACTAAGATGCGCCAACAGCCATGCCTCGTGACCAAACAACTCGCCCACCACATCCAGGATCACGACAACGTGAAAAGAGAACAGCAGGAGCGCGAGCAGTAATGCGAGGAGATAGACGCTACCAGGCTTGCTTGGCGGAAAAGGGCGATTTCTGTCAAGGTTCGTTCCCCCTGACGGGTCTTGGCGCCCGCGTTCGGTATCGGGGAGGGAGGCAGTCTGCTTGCTGGGCTCACCCTTGGTTTCCTTGAGGGCAGGCGTCAACCCCGCGCCATCGATCACAGGGGTCTCCGTCAAGCCTTCAGGTTCTTCCTTGCCCATGCTCGCCTGAGGCCGATAGCGATCGAACGTCTGACGACGCAGCCAGCGCCAAGCCACGACGGAAATGGTGATAGACAACGCAGTCACCAACCAGAAGCCAAGCGGATTATGTTCTTCGGGGATACCTCCGATGTTCATCCCAAGCAGGCCGGTAATGAAGCTCAGCGGCAGGAAAACAGTCGCGACGATGCTCAGATCGAGACTGGAGCGTGTCATGGTGTCCGAGCGTTGCGCCTCGATCTGATCCGCCAGCATCTGTAACCGCGTGCGGCATTCATCCAACCCGCCCAAGTAGCGCGTCACGTGCCTCGACGCCCGATCCAGCGTTTCACGATCGTCGGCATCCAGCGCCAGGGCAGGATCGGTGGTCATGGGCGCGAGCACCTGCTGGGTGGAATTCAATTGCCGTCGGGTGCGAAAGATTCGGCGCCGAATCGCGCTCAGCGTCTGCGGGGCTGGCATTGAACCACCGTCGAGCAATGCATCCTCGAGGTTATCGATGTCTTGAGTCAGGTCGTAGATGACCGCTTCCATCCGGTTGGTCATTGCCGACACCATGAACCCCAAGAGATCGACTGCCGTCACCAGCGACCTGTCCGACAAGAGGTTCTGGCGTAACTCATCCACGGCGGTGAGCGCCCCGGATCTTACCGTGACCGCACGGCTGGCGCCGATCAGCAGCTTCAAGTCAGCGAGATCGATGACATCTTCAGTCGCACCGGGACGCGGGGTTTTCACGCGCAGCAAGGTGCCGTCAGGCACTTGTTCATAATGGTTGAAGCGCACAGGCTCCAACAACGCCTGTCGGGTCTGCTCCGTGATCTCCTGCCACGCCATCAGCCATTCGCGATCAGCGTCGACGGCCATATCGATATCGAACCAGGTGACGCCGCCGGCGGCGCCGTGATCTGCGGCTTTTCCGGGACCGAAACGGGTGATCTCAGGCATAGCGGATGATCTTGGGCTGATTGGAAAACAAAACGCTAGAGTTTGGTGTTGCCTTCAGGGCCGCGCTTGCCAACGCAAGGCAGCATCTGGGCCTCGGCCTCAGGCTGCGCCAAGAAGGCACGGCCGATCTATCGATGGTTTCCCGATGCGAGCGATGCCGCCCGAAATCCCCCTAGCCCTCCTTTGCGAAAACAAGGGGGGAAGTTGTCGATGGACACTTTCATCAGTCCCCGCATGGCCACGCCCGGTTGAATCAGAAGCACGCAAACGGCCGAGATTGCGAGAACTGACGGGACCATCAAGATCAGGGCAATTTGCCCTTACCCCGAATCAGCGCGCCCGGGTTGCGTTCGAGGTAGTCGGCAAGCACGCGCACCGAACGGGCGGCGCGTGCCACCTCTTGCAAGGCCTTGCTCAACTCTATCTGGGCGGGGGCATTCGGCCCGAGCAAAGTGGCATCGGTGTTATTCAACACGCGCTCGGCGGATGCTAGGGCGCGCCGGAACTCGACGAGGCCGGACTTCAACTCCGGGGTGACGCCGGTATCGATGTGATCCACGGCCTTGTCGATGTCCTTGATCGCGTTATCAAGCGTCGCTAGGACCTCTTTGATCTCGTTACCGATCGCCTCGAATGGGATCTTATCGACCTTGTCCAGAATACCCGTCACCTTGTCCTCGAGATTGGGTAGGGTACTTGGGACAGTCGGGATCACCGGCATCGGTACGTCCCAGTCGATCTCGACCTTGGGGGCATCCGGGACGTAGTCGAAGGCGATGTAGAGTTGCCCCGTGACCAGGCTACCGCTGCGCAAGTGGCCGCGCAGTCCACGCTCTTCGATCAGCCGTTGCAAGAAGGCGTGGCTTTGTTGCTCGTCACCGAGGATCTGCTTCGACTGCTCGGCCTGCGCACTGCGCAGGCGTGCGACGAGCCGCTCCGGATAGGCGACAACCTCGACACGGCCGCGCAGCACCAGGGTCCCGGGGTCCATCTCAAAGCCGACGTCGATTACCTCGCCGGCCTCCAGACCGAGCAAGGTCACTGGCGCACCCACGGACAGCCCACGTAGGGAGTCGTCGAAATAGAGCACATAGTGTCTGGCGATGGCATCCGGTTGCTTCATCGCGGTGGTCCGGTCCGCAAACAGGGGGAAAGCGCTGTCGGCGACGGCAGGCTCACCGGCGGTGAGGAAGGTCGGCGTCTCAAACGCAACCCCGCCGATCAGCAGGGACACCAGTGATTGGGTGCGCACGTCGACCCCATCCGCGCCGAGCGAGACGTCCAGGCCGCTGGCATTCCAAAAGCGTGTCTCCGCGCTGATGAATCGATCATAGGGGGCGTTGACGAAGACCTTGAACTGCACTGAATCGCCGTCGGCGGCAAGCTTAGAGGCAATGACCTGGCCGACCTGCAGGCGACGGAAATAGAGCGGCGAGCCAATCCCCAAGGAGCCCATGTCCGCAGCCGTCAGCTCAAATTGCTTGCCCGGCTGATCCATGGTGATCACTGGCGCGACCTCGAGCCCGATAAAGCGACGCTGGCTCTCTGTGGACTTGCCCTTTTCGAAGCCGATGTAGTTGCCTGATAGCAGTGTGCCCAGACCGGAGACACCGCTCAGCGTGACGCGCGGCTGAACCACCCAGAAACTGGCGTCTTGCACCATGAGATCCTCGGCATGCTTGTCGATCTTCGCCGTGACCAGCACCTTGGAGAAGTTATCGTGCAGTTCCACCGCGGAGACCTCGCCGATCTTCACGTCCTTGTACTTGATGAAGGTCTTGCCGGCCTCGACGCCCTCGGCGGACTTGAACAGGATGGTGATGGTCGGCCCCTCGTTCAGGATCCGATTGACCGCGATGCCGACCGCAACGAGCGCGGCAAACAGCGGAATGAGCCAGACCGCCGAGACCCGGCCACGCCGTTTGGGTGTCAGGGTTGCGCGCGGCAAGCTTTGGCCATCAATGACTTCAGCCAAGGTTGGACTCCTGTTGCGGACTGTTCTCTTCCAATGGGATCGATTCAGAACCGGCACCCGAAAGGGCATCCCAAATCAGGCGCGGATCGAAGGTGCTCGCCGCAATCATCGTCAGCACCACCACGGCGGCGAAAAACAGCACACCAGGTCCGGGCTGCACAGACATCAGCGGGTCCAGTTGCACCAGCGCGACCGTGAAGGTGTCGACGAAGACATCCAGCATCGACCAGCGGCCGATGAACTCTACCATGCGGTAGAGCCGGGTTCGCTCCCTGCTGCCCTGCATCGAGCCGCGCTGAACCGTGATCAGCAAATAACTCAAGGCAACCAACTTGCCCAGCGGAACCATGACGCTCGCGATCAAGACGATCAGCGCCAGCGGCCAGGACCCGGAGGTAAATAGGAACACCACACCGCCCATGATGGTGTCGTACTCGGTCGAACCGAGCGTGGTGGTACCAAGCACGGGCAGCATGTTCGCCGGGAT
Organism: Thiorhodococcus mannitoliphagus; assembly: GCF_010915725.1. Taxonomy (GTDB): domain Bacteria; phylum Pseudomonadota; class Gammaproteobacteria; order Chromatiales; family Chromatiaceae; genus Thiorhodococcus; species Thiorhodococcus mannitoliphagus. Next base: position 35,438 of record NZ_JAAIJR010000040.1, on the reverse strand, counting down.
GTAGCAGATTGCGGCAGCGATGACGAGCGCCCAGGTCCGCTCGATGGAGCGGTGACGGCGTGATTCGAGCGCGCTTCCACAGCGCGGACAATAGCCAGGCTCGGCCACGCTCGCCGGCTGGGCCAAGAGTCCGCAGGTCTCACAGGACAGCAATCCGGCCTTGTTCGCGGTCAGGGGGGCTGACGTCATGCAGCGGACCCTGCGGATGGGGTCTCACCGGTGCGGGGTTCTGAGCCGCCGATCACATCAGGCGCTGGCTGGGATGCGAGTTCCCCTTCGGGAGCGGGGCCGGATTCTGGATCAGATGCGTGCCAGGCCACCCTCGCCCAGAGTTCCTCGGTATCGACGCTGCTCAGGATCGCGGGAAAGAGCAGCATCAAGGCACCGACGGCATACATCCCGATACCGGCCTCCACCTTGGCCAAGTCCGCGATCTTGATCAGCGCCACCATGATGCCAAGCATCATCACCTCGGTCATCGCCCAAGACCGCGCCCGCTCAGCCCAGCGCAGCATGCCGCCGACCCAACTGGGGGCTGGCGGTCGACGCACCGCGAACAGCACGATCAACAGGAAAAGCAGATATCCGGCAGGGGCGATGACCGCGCAAAAGGCCACGATCACGGCGGTCACCTCCTGTCCCTCGAACCACATCTGATAGGCGCCGCCGATGATCGTCGTACTCGCATGCCGACCGACGGCAGACAGCCCCATCAGCGGCGTCGTATTGGCCACGACCAGGACCAGCAAGGCAGCCAGTCCGAGCGCGAGAGGGCGTTCGATCGGATCGGCTGGACGGGTGGCAAGCGTGCAACCGCAACGACAACAGCTTGCCTTGCCTCCAGGCGGAAGGTCGGGCAGCACCTGCAAGAGGTCGCACTCATGGCAAGCGACTGGCGTCATCTCGCCACCGATGCGACTACCCTCGGGCATGCTGCGGCCCGGTCGGCCCACGCTCGATCAAAAGTACCAAAATTGCAAAAACCACAGTCAAGACAGCGGGATCTCGATGGCTATAGCGTCTGACACCTCTGCAACCGCGACGCCTAGCAGATTGCTGAAGCTGAATCTATTGAAACTGCTCGCTCAACATTCTATGCCACATCGCCCAAACTGACACAAGCGGTGCGTCCATTTGCCCTGAAATGGTCGATCCTGACCGAGGACGGCACGGCAAACTCCAACCATCATTTTTGCAATCCAACCAGCTGATCGTCTCTGATGCGACGCTGAAACTCAGCGGCGGCGGGCACCCCATGCAGAACTCCTGACATGCGCTGCTGAATAATTCACAGCCAAGGTGTCTCCGTTTTCCTGATGCCACGAGCCGCATTACTGATGCGATGAAGGGTTTGCGATGGGTCTCGCCGGATTCCGCACGATCGCTACCGAAACGCTCCTCGACGATCGCTTTAGCAAGCGCCCGGCGGACGTTAGCGAAGGCATACTCGATGGTGCTGAGTGAGGAAGGTGAGACGGGGTCAGGCCGAGCAGGTACTTCGTTTATGCACCAGAACAAAGGATGCCTGCGTTCGATCTTGTCACCTTGCGCGACATGGCACTGGAACTATTCTCTCTAAGCAAGCGTCCATCAACAACTTCCCCCCTTTCGCAAAGGGGGGCTGGGGGGATTTCGGGCGGCATCGCTCGCATCGGGAAACAATTGATGGACACGTTCTAAGAGGATATCCGGTTCAGAACTTGCTTCTAAAGCACAAGCATCTGTAATTTCTTGAATATATCGCTGTACTCTAACACCACAACGATTCGGCGATTGATCCTTTAGATGTTGTAAATTATATAATTTCCAGGCTTAGGCATATTCTGTTCCGGATATCCTCTAAGGCAAGGGCTCACCCGCGCCTGCCTTCGGTTTGGAACCGCCCTGCTCGGAGCCGTCCTGCCGGAGTCACGTCGCTCGACGCTGGCCTGTCTTTGCGCCCTGAGCTTGCCCGCATTTGCTTCACGAGGGAAACGCCATGCATCAGCCGAATCCCATCAACATTCGCTCGATCGACCATGTCGTGATCCGCGTCACCGACCTCGATGGCATGATCGCCTTCTACAGGGACGTGCTGGGCTGTCGGCTCGAGCGCGGCCCCGGCGAACTGCGGCTTGCGCAACTGCGCGCCGGGCAGTCGCTGATCGACCTGGTCGATAGCAACAGCGCGCTGGGTCGACAAGGCGGTTCTGCGCCCGATCACGGGGCACCCAACATGGATCATGTCTGCCTGCAGGTACAGCCCTGGGATGCCGACGCCATTGGCGAGCATCTGCGGCGTCATGGCGTGGCAGTGGGTGAGGTCGTTACGCGCTACGGCGCCGCCGGTACGGGCCCCTCGCTCTATCTCCAAGACCCCGAAGGCAATAGGGTCGAGCTGAAAGGCTGAGGGGTCGATGTAGGCGATTGCTGCAGGGCCGTCGTCCACCGCGTCCGCGACAGCATGCGTGGCGGCCCGGTCGCGAGCCAAGGCTCAAGCGCCTCCGTCCATGACGCGAGCGCGATGCTCGCGCGGACTGATGCCGCGCACCCGCTTGAAGGCGCTGCTCAGCGCATACGGCGTGCTGTAGCCGACCCTCGCAGCCACCGAGCCCAGGGTTGCCTTCGGCGCGCTCAGCAGATCGGCGGCCAGCGCCAAGCGCCATTCGGTCAGAAAGGTCATGGGCGGCTGGCCGACCACCTCATGGAAGCGCCGCGCAAGGGCCGCCCGCGAGACCCCAAGCCGCTGCGCGAGACGCTCCAGCGTCCAGGGATGCGCGGGATCTGCATGCAGCAGCCGCACGGCGTGGCCCACCACCGGATCGGCTTGGGGCGGAGATGCCCCTGGTGTTGATGCCTCGGGTCGGGCAAACCAGGTGCGCAGCACGGCGGTCAGCAGTAGGTCGAGCAGGCGATCCAGCACGGCGGCTTGACCGGGCCTGTCCTCGCTCATCTCGTCGCAAAGCAGTGCGACCAAGGGCGAACTCCATTCATCCCGCGTCAGCGACAGCAGCGGCGGCAGCGCCTGGCGCAGACGCGCACTGATGTCGCCCGTCGCCTCATAGGCTCCCACCAGCATCAGCGTCTCACCCTGAGGATGATTGCCCCAGGTCCGCACGCCGAGCGTCATCCGCTCGGATAGCGATTCACCCTCCGGCGAGCGGCAGTGCTGCCCCGGGTGGATCACGACCCTGGTCGGCGTACTCGGGTCATCGGCGACGCTGTAGTGGTCGGGACCGCGGGTCACCGCCACGTCGCCCATCGCTAGCCGCACAGGCGCCCCCGCATCGGGGATCACCCAGGCATGTCCCCGCACGACGGCAAGCAGGGTCAGTGGCGACTCGGCCAGGATGCGCAGTGACCAGGGCGGCGACAGGCTGGCGCGCAGGGCAAAGGCGTCGCGGGCGCGGGGGCCGCCGAGCAGGCTGGTGAAGGGGTCCATGCGCGCAAGTTTAGACGATGGCGTATGAATCTGAGCCGCTCAGCCATGGGCCAAGCGGACAGCAGCGTCCAGACTTGTTCTCCAACAGATACGCGTTTGATCAACCCTCTGGAGGAGACCACTGATGACCCCGCACACAACGGCCGCACAGACTGGAACCACAGTCGTCATCGGCGCCGGTAGCAAGACCGGACGCCGGGTCAGCGAGCGCCTGATGGCCGCAGGGATGCGCTTGCGTCCCGCCTCGCGCTCGACCGCGACAGGCTTCGACTGGGAGGACCCGGGCACCTGGGATACCGCCCTGACCGGTGTTGCGGCCGTCTACATCACCTATCACCCCGATCTGGCGCTGCCCGGCGCCGCCGACACCATCGGCGCTTTCGCCGACCTCGCGGTGGCCCGCGGGGTGCGACGCTTGATTCTGCTCTCCGGACGTGGCGAGGCCGGTGCTCGGGCGGCTGAACGGCGCGTCCAAACCTCAGGCGCCGACTGGACAATCTTGCGCTGCGCCTCCTTCAATCAGAACTTCGAGGACCTCCTGCGCGAGGCGGTACGCCACGGGGTGCTCGCCATGCCTGGCGGGCAGACCTTAGAGCCCTTTGTCGATGCCGAAGACATCGCCGATGTGGTCTACGCGGCCCTGACCGACGACCGCCATCTCGGACAGCTCTACGAACTCACCGGCCCGCGCCTAATGACGCTCGCTGACGTCGCCACGGAGCTGAGTGCCGCCGTTGGACGTGCGGTAGGCTATGCGCCGGTCACGCCAGCTGGATTCGCGCAGGCGCTCACCGCTCAGGGCCTCCCCGGGGACCTGAGCGATTCCATCGCACAGCTGGTCGCGGAGGTGCTCGATGGGCGCAACGCCTATCTCAGCGACGGTGTTCAGCGTGCGCTCGGGCGCCCACCGCGCGATTTCCGCGACTATGCCCGTGCCACGGCGGCGGCCGGTGTCTGGGACCGAGACGAGGTGGCGGCGTGAGCGTCCTCGCGCCGGTCCTCGCCATCCTCTGTGCGCTGGGCGCGGCGACCGTGGCAGGAGTCTTCTTCACCTTCTCGACCTTCACCATGACGGGTCTCAAGCGCCTGAGCGCAGCGCATGGGATGGTCGCCATGCAAGCGATCAACGCCGCCGCGCCGAGCCCCGTATTCATGTTGCTGCTCTTCGGGACCGGCGCCGCCTGCCTGGCGCTCGGCGCACACGCGGGCCTGAATCTCGACCAGCCCGGCGCTGCGCTGCGGGTGATCGCGGCGGCACTCTATATCGCAGGCGTCGTGCTGCTGACCCTGGGCTACCACGTGCCCCGCAATAGGATCCTGGCCGGTCTCGATCCGGACAGCAGCGAGGGTGCCGCCTACTGGGCGCGCTATCAGCGGGAATGGGTGCGAATGAATCACGTGCGGACCGTCGCGCCGCTGTTCTCCGCGCTCCTGCTGATCCTGTCTTTGTAGCTCGGCTGGATCCCGGATTTCAGACAGCCTCTCAACACAAAGGGCAGACTCGAGCGGGACAGCAAGACGCAGAGGGTTCTTGCATTACAGCCATTGCAGCATTCCCAATCGGCCGTCGCAGGTTTCCGGGACTTGGCTGATTGACTTCCCCTGGAAGTGCCGGCTCTGCAAAGCGCTTCTCTCGGCCTTGCCTCGACGTGATCCGCCTCAACCTCCTCAACAGAGAGGGTCTGAACTGCTCACGTCGCGCTCGTCAGAGGTGATCGACGAGGCAGTTCAGGCCAAGATTCCGAGCGCGACGCGACCGCCGGGGTACGACGGATCGGCCGCGCCAGGCAACAGGTAGCCAGTTATGACTGAGACCGACGCCGACGCCAACCCATTGATGACCGGCCGGAGCGAGGAACTCTTTCCACAGGCCTGCACCCTCGTGATCTTCGGCGGCGCCGGCGATCTCTCGAAACGCAAGCTGATCCCGGCGCTCTACAACCTCGCGCTGGACGGCCTCTTGCCGACGCAGTTCGCGGTGATCGGGTTCGCCATCGATGAGCTGAGCGACGAGGCGTTTCGCGACTTCGCGCGTGACGGCATCGAACGCTTCTCGCGTCGCCAGCTCGACGAGGAGGAGTGGCAAGATTTCGCCGAGCATCTGTTTTATCAGCAAGGGGATTTCGGCGAAGCCGCCGCCTACGCCGCGCTCAAGGCAAGGGCCGCAGAGATCGAGCCGCGCTTCGGCATCGCCGGCAGCCGCCTCTACTATCTTGCGATCCCTCCGAGCTTCATCGACACCTGTGTATTCGGGCTCAGGGACAGCGGCTTGGTCGCACCTGCGGATCAGGATCTACCCTTCACCCGTCTCGTCGTCGAGAAGCCCATCGGGCGGGATCTCGAGAGCGCGCGCGGCGTGAACCGGTCGCTGCAGGCCTGCTTCGCCGAGCATCAGCTGTATCGCATCGATCACTACCTCGGCAAAGAAACCGTCCAGAACATCCTCGCGATGCGCTTCGGCAACTCCATCTTCGAGCCGCTGTGGAACTCCAAGCACATCGATCATGTGCAGATCACGGTGGCCGAGGCGGAGGGTGTCGGCACCCGTGCAGGTTACTTCGAGACCGCCGGGGTCCTGCGTGACATGGTGCAGAATCATATCCTGCAGCTGCTGTCGCTGGTGGCAATGGAGCCGCCCTGGAGCATGCGCGCCGATGTGATCCGCGACCGCCGTCTCGACCTGCTGCAGTGCCTGCGTCCGATGCTGAGCCACGAGGTCGACCGGCAGGTGGTGAGGGCGCAGTACGCCTCAGGCTTCTTTCGCGGCAAGGACGCTCCGGGCTACCGCCGCGAGGAGCGCGTCGCGGCGGACTCCACGACCGAGACCTTCGTCGCCCTGCGCCTCTTCATCGACAACTGGCGTTGGGCCGGCGTGCCGATCTACATCCGTACCGGCAAGGCGATGCCGAAACGCGTCAGCGAGGTGGCGGTGCAGTTCAAGGCGGTCCCGCACATGCTGTTCAACACCGACACCGACCATCCGTTGGAGCCGAACGTGCTCGCACTGCGCATCCAGCCGGACGAGGGATTGTCCCTGCGCATCGGCACCAAGCTGCCGGGCCCCAAGGTCAAGATCTATCCGGTGAAGATGGACTTTCGCTACGGATCGACCTTCGGCGATCAGTCGCCGGAGGCCTACGAACGCCTGCTGCTCGATGTCATGGCCGGTGACGCCACACTCTTCATGCGCGACGACGCGGTCGAGGCCTCTTGGCACTGGATCCAGCCCATCCTCGATGCTTGGGCTGCCAGTGGGGAGCGCTGGCTGCCGGAATACCCGGCGGGCAGTTGGGGTCCGATCGAGGCCGATCGGCTGATCGACGCCGACGGCCACGCCTGGCGTCGGCTCTGACAACGGCTGGAGTGTCATGAACCATTCCGTTGAGCACTACATAGACCCCGTCGAGATCGAGCGCGAACTCGCCGCGATCTGGGCGTCGATCAGCCGCCATCAGAAAGATGGCGGCACGGTGACACGGGCCTCGATGTCCAACGTGATGATGTTCTGCGATGGCGAGGAGCAGGCATTGGACGCTGCCGAGCGGATCCCTCGGCTGGTGCAACATCACCCGGCGCGGGTGCTGGTGCTGGCACTGATCGATGAGCACTCTACCGATGAGGTGCGGGCTTGGGTGACGTCGCACTCTCGACAGACCGGCGACGGCCAGCAGGTGTGCGCCGAGCACATCGAGCTTCGCTTCGGCGCGGGCGGCGCGGAGCGCGCGGCGTCGATCGTGCGCTCGCTCTTGATTAGCGACCTGCCCGCCGCGCTCTGGTGGCTCAGCCCGCGGCCGCCGGCGCTCACCGGCCCAGTGTTCGACGCCTTTGCCCCGATGGCTAACCAGATCATCTACGACAGCATCGGCTGGGCGGACCCACCGCGTGGCGTCCTGGCGATGACCCAATGGTCGAAGAACAATCGCACCGTGATCTTCAACCTGGCGTGGCGCCGACTGAAACCCTGGCGGCGGATTCTGTCCCAAAGCCTGTCCCCGACCATAGTCCCAGGCGCGCTGCAGCGTATCGATTCGATCGAGCTGCACCACGGACCACATGCGCTGCCGCTGGCATGGCTACTCCTTGGCTGGCTGGCCTCGCGTCTCGACTGGAAACCCCAAAAGGGCCTGGCCACATCGGGCAAGCAGCTGATCTGGCAGTTCACGTCGCCCAACGGGCCGATCCGGATCGCGGTGCATCGCCGTGACGAGGGGCCACCGCGCATCGATCGGATGCGGATCGCCTGGCGGAGTGGTGATGGTCAGCCTGCCAGCCATGCCGACTATCAGCATGAGGGCCATCACATCCGCCACTTCCCGGGAGACACCACCTTGCGTCCGTCATCGATACCCACCGTGGATCAGCGCCTCGAGCAGATGGTTGCCGCCCAACTCGCGCACCGCGCCGGTGATGCCCTATTCACCGCGTCGATTGCGTTCTCCGAAGCCATGGCCAAGGTCGTCAAATCGGCCAACGCACCGACAGCAAGCCAATAAGCCTGTAGGCGCCACCGCCTGACGCAAGCAGATCGGAGGGGTTGAGGCTTGCATGGTGTTGGCGAGATGAAGCCTAGGGCACTCTATGGTGATTGGGCTACAGCGGACATTTGCCTCGCGAGCGCGGCCGACCGCTGTTACGGCACGCCGGTCAGTCGGGTGGCCTGGCTCAGTGGCTGATCTGGGTCGGAAACCGTCCCTCGAAACTGAATGGTCGCCACTGCTATTTGCTCAAACCCTCGGAGGGAACAGACGATGTCGACGTCAAACACTCGGCACGCGCGTCCCACCGGCCATCTGCCGTGGAACAAGGGCAGGCAATCGCGTGCGGAAGAAGCATATGGATTTTCAGCGATCTAGAGTGTCAATGGTGGGACAACATATGCGCAGAAGGGCTTCGAATGCGGCCCCAAGGGCAGATGGAGCCAAGACGCCCCGGTCCCTGAGCGAAGTCGCGAGGACCGGGGAAGAAAGACCTAGCGCATGTGCTGTTGCATCAGGGCGAGAATGCGCTGACCGTTTGCCGACTGCTCAGGCTTGCCATTCTCATCAAGCACGGTCACGCGCGACTCCGCACCATCCCCCGTGACCTTGATTTGGTACTTACGCACCTTGTCGGGATCGTCATCCTTACGCCAGAAGGCCAGGCGAGAGAGCATACCCGGCTTCTTCTCGCCGCGCGGAGGTGGCCCGCCCTCGGGGCCACGCCGGCCGGCGTAGCGCACATAGTAGACGCCACTGCTCTGGTTGCGGTCCTCGACGGCAAAGCCCGCGCGATCCAGCGCCAGCCCAGTCCTGCGCCACGCGCTCCGATATTCCTCGGAGAGCACCAGCACTGGGACACCGCCCTCGGTCACCAAGCGTGCATTTGGACCCGCCGGCGCAGCACTGTCACCCGTCGCGGCGACGGCCGTCGAGGCACGCTGCTGCGAGGCACCGAGGTAGACCATCAGCCGACGCAGCATCTCGGCCTCTTTCTCCGTGTCTGTCCCGCTGGGCTCCCAGATGGTGCGACTGCCGTCTCCGATGGCGTTGGTCACCAAGCGCTCGGTCATGCCGCGCTGCGTCAAATGGATGTCCGTCGTCCCGGCCTTGACCCCTTTCTCGATCCTCAGCGTGTATTGATCCCGCGTCGACGTGGAATAGGCGCCCTCGACGACCTTGCTGACCATGCGTGTCACGAAGTCCTTGCGAATCTCCGCGCGGTTGTCCAGCCAGTCGGTCCGCATCAGCCCAATGGTTGGATCCTGCTCGACGAGGAGAATCCCCTGCTGACGCCAAAAGGAGACCGCCTTGGGCCAAATGGCTTGCGGGGAGGCATCGGCCTGGATCCAGCGATCGTTACCGCGCCGCTTCAGCTCGACGCTCGGAACCTCAGGCAGGACGTCTCCGCTGGTGGCGACGCGTTGGCGTTGCGCACGGCCTCCGCTGTACTCGGAGTATGTGGTCGGGGCACCGCTGCCATCCGGGATGTCGAGCGCGTCATTGTAAGTTCCCGCAGTCAGGTCTGGCGGGATCTCGAGATTGTCGGCGGCCTCGCGTTGCTGTTTGTACACGAGCCGCTGATCCGGCACGGCATCACTGATCGAACTTGAGCTACAGCCCATGAGCTGGGCGAGCACCACCAAGGTCGCGAGCAGGGTAAGGCGCTTGAAACGCGGTCTAAGAATCATGGTTATCTCAATGGCAGTGGCCATCCAGCGCTCATCAGCGCCCCAAGCCTCAGAGCAGACCTGCATGGCTCATGGCGCGGCGGACTCTTTCGTGGCAATCATCGCTCAGCCAGGTCAACGGCAGGCGAATCCCTTTCGAACACAGGCCCATCTCGGCGACTGCCCATTTTACGGGAATGGGATTCGACTGCACGAAGAGGTCGTGATGGAGCGGATCGAGTTTGGCGTTGATGGCTAGCGCGCGCTCGCGGTCACCACGCAGGGCGGCCTCGCACATATCCTGCATTTGGCGCGGCGCAAGGTTGGAGGTCACCGAGATCACGCCGTCGCCGCCGAGCAGCATAAACTCGCACCCGGTCGCGTCATCCCCACTGTAGATCGCGAAATCCGGACCGCAGCGCTCGCGGATCATCCGCACGCGGCTCAGGTCTCCCGTTGCCTCCTTCACGCCGATGATGTTGTCGACCTCGGCGAGCCGCGCCACGGTCTCCGGCTGCATATCACAGGCGGTCCGACCGGGAACGTTGTAGAGGATCTGGGGAATGTCGACGGCCTCGGCGATGGCCTTGTGATGGAGATAGAGCCCCTCTTGGGTGGGCTTGTTGTAGTAGGGCGTGACCAGGAGCGCGGCGTCCGCGCCTGCTTCTTTGGCGCAGCGCGTGAGCAGGATGGCCTCGCGCGTCGAGTTGGCGCCCGTTCCAGCGATGACCGGGATCCGCCCCGCAGTCAGCTCGACGGTCCGGCGAATCACCGCGCAGTGCTCGTCCTCGTCCAGGGTCGCGGACTCGCCGGTCGTGCCAACGGAGACGATGGCGACCGTTCCCTCGGACACATGAAAATCGACGAGACGTTTCAGGCTCGCGTCATCGACCTCCCCCTCTGCGTGCATGGGGGTAACGAGCGCAACGATGCTGCCGCGAAACATGCTCCAACTCCACTTATCGAAGGCGTAGAACGAAAGTGGCCATGGTAGCTTGCGCGGCTAGGCGGAGACAACTCGCTCAGGTGCTCGGGATCGGCGAGCGAGTTCCGCAGGCCTGCCCCTGAGCAGTGCTGAAAGCCCCTTGCCCTCAGGCAAAGGCGTCCTGGCAGAGCGTTAGCAAGGCCGCCGGAAAGACGCCGAGCGCGAGCAAGACAAGCCCGTTGATGGACATGGCGACACGTACGCCGCCGGTGGTCACCAGCAGGGGTGCGTCGTCGGCTGGCTTGTCAAAGTAGATGAACTTGACGACACGCAGATAGTAGAAGGCACCAATGATGGAGAAGAAGACGGCGACGAGCGCAAGCCACACCATATCGACGCGCACCACGGCCTCGAGCACCAGCAGCTTCGCCATGAAGCCAACGGTCGGCGGCACACCAGCCATGGAGAACATGACGAGCGCCATCATGGCTGCATACCAGGCATCGCGATCGTTCAGCCCCTTCAGATCTTCGAGCCGCTCCGCGTCGAAACCCTCGCGGCTGAGGATCAGCAGAATCCCGAAGGCACCTGCCGCCATGACGGCGTAGACGATGGAGTAGAACATCGCGGAGGCATAGCCTTGCTCCGACCCAGCCAGCAACCCCAAGAAGATGAAGCCGACATGAGAAATGGTCGAATAGGCCAGCATGCGCTTGATGTTCGATTGCGCGATGGCGACCAGATTACCCAAGCCCATGGAGAGCACGGCCAGGATGACCAGCATCTGATGCCAATCCGGATGCAAGCTGCCCAAGCCATCGACCAGCATACGGATGGCGAGTGCAAAAGCGGCGATCTTGGGCGCGCTGCCGAGGATGAGCACCGAGGGGGTTGGCGCGCCCTCATAGATGTCGGGGACCCACATATGGAAGGGCACGGCACCGAACTTGAAGCCAATCCCAATCACCAGGAAGGCGATGCCGAACACCAGCACCTTATTGGACATGCCCTGCTCCGCCACGGCCTGTGCGACAGGCGCGAACTCGATGGATCCGGTCGCGCCATAGATCATGGAAACGCCGTAGAGCAGCATGCCGGAGCCCAGCGCACCCAGCACGAAGTACTTCATGGCCGCCTCGGCGCCCTTCTTTGAGTCGCGGTCGAAGGCGACGAGGGCATAGAGCGAGAGGGCCTGCAGTTCCAAACCGAGATAGAGCGGCAGGAAGCTGTTGGCCGAGACCATGATGAGCATCCCGAGAATCGCGAAGAGGCCCAGCACGTAGAACTCGCCGACCAGCATGCCGCGATCCTGGAGCCAGGCGCGGACATAGACGAATGCCAAGAGGCTAACGATGAGGATGGCGCCCTTGAGCAGATCGCTGATGTCGTCGCGAATGAGGTTGCCGTCAAAGAAGACCTGAGGCTCACCCCCGCCGACGGCCCCGGTCAGGACGATCGCGATGGCGATGCCGATCAGTGTCAGGGTGTGATTGAGCCCCTTTTCGTGCTCCTTGAGATAGAGATCGACCATGAGGACCAGGCTCGCGGTGATCAGGAGCGTGATCTCCGGCAGGATCGGGATCAGATTGGCGGCGTCGAAATGCATGTTCTTAGTCCGATTCGATTAGGCTCGATGCGTCGGCAATGGCCGCGGCACTATTCCTGATTCAGGCTCAAGGCCACCCGTTCAGACACGGGAAGCACGCAGTCGCCGCGTTCGGCGGCGGGCAGTTTGCAGACCCTGACCTGCTCGACCAGGTTCTCAACCGTCGCATGCATGACATTCATCAGCGGCGCGGGCCAGAGACCGAGCGCCAGCACCGCGGCCGCCAGCACGCCCAGGTTGATCCGCTCGCGAAGATTGAGATCGCCTAGTGCGGCGACCTTGTCGTTCTTCACCTCGCCGAAGACGACCCGCTTGACCATCCACAGGGTAAAGGCAGCGGCCAGGACCAGCGTCGTCGCCGCGAGAACGGCCCACCAGAAATCGGCCCGGAAGGTCGCCAGGATCACCATGAACTCGCCGACGAAACCGGAGGTGCCGGGCAGGCCCGCGTTGGCCATGGCGAAATAGACCATGAAGGCGCCGAACCAAGGCATGGTGTTGATGACGCCGCCGTAGTCGGCGATCTCGCGCGAATGGACACGATCATAGAGCACACCGACACAGAGGAAGAGCGCCCCGGAGATGAAGCCGTGCGAGATCATCTGCACCATGCCGCCCTCGATGCCCATGACGGAGCCACCCGAGACATTGGGATTCATCACGATGGTGAAGACGATGAAGAAGCCCAGGGTCACAAAGCCCATGTGAGCGATCGACGAATAGGCGATCAGCTTCTTCATGTCCTGCTGCACCAGCGCGACGAAGCCGATGTAGACGATGGCGATGAGCGACAGGGCGATGATGAGCCAATCCAGCGAGGCACTCGCATCCGGCGTGATGGGCAGCGAGAAGCGCAGGAAGCCATAGCCGCCGATCTTCAGCATGATCGCCGCCAGGATCACCGAGCCGCCCGTCGGAGCCTCGACGTGCGCGTCCGGCAGCCAGGTGTGCACCGGGAACATGGGCACCTTGACCGCGAAGGCGAGTAGGAAGGCGATGAAGATGAGGGTCTGCGCCTTCATCCCGAGTTCCAGCGTATGGAAATCCAGGATGCTGAAACTGCCGGACTGGAAGTACATGTAGATCAGCGCGATCAGCATGAAGACCGAGCCGAAGAAGGTGTAGAGGAAGAACTTGATGGTCGCGTAGACCCGGTTCGGCCCTCCCCAGACCCCGATGATGATGAACATCGGGATCAGCATCGCCTCCCAGAAGACATAGAAGAGCACGGCATCCAAAGCAGAGAAGACGCCCACCATGACGCCTTCCATGATCAGAAAGGCCGCAAGGTACTGGGTCGGCTTATAGGTGATGACCTCCCAGCCCGCGATCACCACGAAAATGGTGATGAAGGTGGTGAGGACGATCAGCGGCATGGAGATGCCGTCGACACCCAAGTAATACTCGACATTGAAGCTAGGGATCCAGGCCGCGCGCTCGACGAACTGCATCTCGGCGGTGCTGGAATCGAAGCCGATCCAAAGTCCGAGACTGACGACGAAGGTCAGGATCGCGAAGGCCAGAGCCGTCCACTTGGACAGTTCCTTCTCCTTGTCGCCGCTGGCCAGGACGACCAGACCACCGATGATCGGCAGCCAAATCGTCAGCGTCAGCAGGGGAAGCTCATTCATGCTGGGTCGCCTCCGTTCGGCGTCAAAGCGTTACGAAGAGCGTCAGGAGGCCAACCAGCCCGACGATCATCGCAATAGCATAGTGATAGAGGTAACCGGTCTGCAGATGACGGAAGCGTTGCGCCATTCGACCAACCGAGCGCGCTGAGCCATTGACGATGGCGCCGTCGATCACTGCGCGATCGCCGGTGGTCCAGAGCACGCGGCCCAGGCTGCGGCTGCCGCCGGCAAAGACACGCTGATTGAAGTCATCGAAGCCGTACTTGTCCTGCAGGATGCGCGTCACCGGGCCGCCCAGGGCTTGGAGCTGCTCGTCGATGCGCGGATTCCACTTGTGGAACAGCCACCAGATGATCGTGGCCAAGGTCAGCCCAGTCGCGGCCAGGACGAATGGCAGCGCGCCGAGACCGTGATGCACGAAGGCCGCCTGCCCCTCCCAGTGCTCGCGCAGGTGGTGCAGGGTGTCGTGATCATGGGCGACGACGATGGGATTCCAATCGCCGGAGACCCACCAGTCGTTCACCAGCATGGGCTCGATGGTGTACCAGCCGATGAAGACGGACGGAATCGCCAGCAGCACCAGCGGCAAAGTGACGACCCAGGGTGACTCGTGAAGGTGGTGCTTGGTGTGCTCGTCCATCCGTTCCCGGCCGTGGAAGACCAGGTAGTACATCCGGAAGCTGTAGAGCGCGGTCACGAAGACCCCGGCGGTCAATAACAACGAGGCATAGCCGGACCCGGCCACATGCGAGGCCCCAACCGCCTCGATGATGGCATCCTTGGAGAAGAAGCCAGAGAAGCCGGGGAAGCCGATCAGCGCAAGGCTCCCCAGGAGCGCAGTCACCCAGGTCAGCGGCATGCGCCTCCAGAGGCCACCCATGTCCCGAATGTCCTGCTTGTGGTGCATGGCGATGATGACCGAGCCTGCCGCCAGGAAGAGCAGTGCCTTGAAGAAGGCGTGGGTCATGAGATGGAAGATGCCCGCGGCGTAGGCCGAGGCACCCAAGGCGGTGACCATGTAGCCAAGCTGGGAAAGTGTCGAGTAGGCGACCACGCGCTTGATGTCGTTCTGCACCAGGCCGATGAGGCCCATGAAGAAGGCCGTGGTCGCGCCGATGATGAGCACGAAGCTGAGCGCCGTCTCCGAGAGTTCGTAGAGCGGCGACATGCGCGCCACCATAAAGACGCCCGCGGTGACCATGGTCGCGGCGTGGATGAGCGCGGAGATTGGGGTTGGACCCTCCATGGAGTCCGGTAGCCAAACGTGCAGAGGAACCTGCGCGGACTTACCCATGGCGCCAATGAAGAGCAAGATGCAGATCAGCGTCATCAGCGAGACACCGCCGAAGACCTGGACCTGGGTATCCGCATGCTCGGGCGCGGCGGCGAAGACCTCCGCGTAGTCCATCGAGCCGAAATACATGCCGACGGCGGCGATGCCCAGGATGAACCCGAAGTCGCCAACGCGGTTGACCAAGAAGGCCTTGAGGTTCGCGAAGATGGCGCTCTCGCGCGTCGACCAAAAGCCGATCAAAAGGTAAGAGACCAGGCCGACCGCCTCCCAGCCGAAGAACAACTGCATGAAGTTGTTCGACATGACCAGCATCAGCATGGAGAAGGTGAACAGCGAGATATAGCTGAAGAAGCGCTGATAACTGTTCTTGCCGGAGAGCGCCCCGTGCGGCCAGTTGTGCTCGTCATCGGCCATGTAACCGATGGTATAGATATGCACCATGAGCGAGACGAAGCTCACCGTCGCCATCATGACGGCAGTCAGCTTGTCGACCAGGAAGCCGACTTCGAAGCGGATCCCGTCGGAGACCATCCAGGTATAGACGGCGTCGTTGAAGACGGCCGCATCGCCCCAGATGAAGCGAGACAGCACCCAGAGCGAGAGTACAGCCGCGACGGCCACACCGCCAATGGTGACCGAATGCGCGCCCCGGCGACCGATTCGGCCACCGAAGAATCCGGCAACGATGGCGCCGATGAGCGGCGCGAGCACAATGGTTATGTAGACGTTTTCCATCTTCTGGTATCGGCTCTTTCGCTAGCGTAAGTGGACGGGGCAAGAAGCCTTCGGACGCTCGGCTCGCTCCTCATCCCTTCAGCGCATCCAAGTCCTCGACGTTGATGGTCTTCCGGTTGCGGAACAGGACCACCAGAATAGCCAGGCCGATGGCGGCCTCAGCCGCAGCGACCGTGAGTATGAAGAAGACGAAGACCTGCCCCGTCATGTCGCCGAGAAAATGGGAAAAGGCGACGAAGTTCATATTCACCGCGAGCAGCATCAGCTCGATGCACATCAGCAGCAGGATGACGTTCTTCCGGTTGAGGAAGATCCCCGCGACGGCGATGGAGAAGAGCAGCCCCCCCAGGATCAGGTAGTCCGAAAGCGCGATCATGAGTTCTCCTCCACCCCAGGCTGAGCACTGCTAACTGCGGCCGGAACCGCGACTTCCGCAGCCATCTTAACGAGCCGGATCCGCCTGGGCCCCTTCTTGACCCGTACCTGACGCGACGGATCCACGAATTTGGTCTCCGGGCGGCGTCGCAGTGTCAAACGGATGGCCGCGACGATCGCGACCAAGAGGATCACAGCGGCGATCTCCACCGGGTACAAGTAGAGGGTGTAGAGCACGCGCCCCAAATCCGCGGCGTTGCTGGCATCTGCGGCAGCAGGCTCGGGCGCAGGGAAGGCCTCGAGACCGAAATTGCTTGGCCCGACGATGAGGAAGATCTCGACGGCCATGACCGCCGTGATCAGGATCCCGATCGGTAGGTAACGGATGAACCCGGCCCTCAGCGTGGCGATGTCGATATCGAGCATCATGATCACGAAGAGGAAGAGCACCATGACGGCACCGACATAGACCAGCACCAGGACGATGCCTAGGAACTCAGCCTCCAGCAACAGCCAAAGCGCCGCGCTGCTGACGAAGGCGAGCACCAGGAAGAGGACCGAATGGACCGGGTTCTTCCGCGTAATCACCATCCCCGCGGCCCATAGGGTTATTAGCGCGAAGACGTAGAAGAGGAATTTTTCAAAGCCCATATTTCTTCTCGTTTGGCGACAGGGCGCATCTAGCGATACGGCGCATCGGCAGCGCGGGCAGCCGCGATATCGGCTTCGTACTTGTCACCGATCGCCAGCAGTTTGTCCTTGGTCATGATGTTCTCGCCGCGGCTCTCGAAGTGATACTCGTAGACGCCGGTCTCGACGATGGAGTCGACCGGGCAGGACTCTTCGCAAAAGCCGCAGTAGATGCACTTGAAAAGGTCGATGTCGTAGCGCGTCGTGCGGCGCGTCCCATCCTCGCGCGGCTCGGCCTCAATGGTGATGGCAAGCGCGGGGCAAACCGCCTCACAGAGCTTGCAGGCGATGCAGCGCTCCTCGCCGTTCGGGTAGCGGCGCAAGGCATGCAGACCACGGAAGCGCGGCGAAATGGGCGCACGCTCCTCGGGGTACTGGACGGTGAACTTCCGCTTGAAGAGATAGCCGCCCGTCAGACGGAGCCCCTTGAAGAGCTCCGTCAACATCAGGCTTTGGAGGTAATCGCGTGTGGTTCTCAGCATCCTTCCTCTCCGGGTCAAGCGGACCACCAGGGCGGTAGCCGATAGACCACCGCGAGCGCCACGACCAGGATCCAGACGATCGTGATCGGGATGAAGACCTTCCAACCCAGGCGCATGATCTGGTCATAGCGGTAGCGGGGAAAGGTCGCCCGCAGCCACAGGAAGACGAACATGAAGAAGAAGGTCTTGAGCAGCAGCCAGTGGAAGCCGTCCTGCAGGACCCAGATGCCTCCAGTCCAACCCTGCGGCAGCGGCGACAGCCAGCCGCCCATGAAGAGCAAGGCGCTCAGGGCCGCGATGAGGATCATGTTGGCATACTCGGCCAGGAAGAAGACCGCGAAGGCCATGCCGGAATATTCCACGTGGAAGCCGGCCACGATCTCGGACTCGCCCTCGGCGACGTCGAAGGGCGCGCGGTTGGTCTCAGCGACGCCGGAGATCAGGTAGACCCCGAACAACGGCAGCAAGGGCAGCCAGAACCAGGTGAGGACATTGCCCTGCTGCGCCTCGACGATGGCGCCCAGGTTCAGGCTCCCTGCGGCGACCAGCACGCCGACCAGGGCGAAGCCCATGGCGATCTCATAAGCGACGATTTGAGCCGCGACACGCATGGACCCCAAGAGCGCATAGCGCGAGTTCGAGGCCCAACCGGCGATGATGACGCCGTAGACACCCACGGAACTCAAGGCCAGGATGTAGAGGAGTCCGGCATTGATGTCGGCCAGCACCAGTCCCTCATCGAAGGGAAAGACCGCCCAAACGGCCATGGCTGGCGCAATGGTGATCATGGGCGCGAGCAGAAAGAGCGTCTTGTCCGCCTTGGTGGGGATGACGATCTCTTTCATCATCAGCTTCACCGCATCGGCGATGGGCTGCAAGAGACCGCGCCAGCCGACGCGGTTCGGACCGATGCGGACCTGCATATAGCCGATGACCTTACGCTCGGCGTAGGTGTAATAGGCCACCATGCCCAGCAGCGGCAGGAGGATTGCGGTGATCTTCAAAAGGATTTGGATCACCAGCGGGAGCGCGTTCCAAAGCTCAATCATCTTTGTCGTCTCGTCACTTCTCGCGAGTGGCCTAAGGGTTCTTCACACGTTCGAGACTGACCGGACCCACCAGCGGCCCCAGTGACTCGCTACCGGCCAGCGCGCCGGAAATACGCGCGCAGCCCATGGGGACATGGTCGTCGAGGATCACACGCAGCCGAGCGCCTTGATGCCCCTGCTGCGCGTAGACGATGTCACCCGGACCTAAGCTGTCGGCCGCGGCCTGCTGCGGATGGAGATAGACCGCAAGCTCGCAGCGCGGCATCGGCATCTGTTGCAGCGGAGTTGATCGCCGCACCAATGGATCCGCAGCATAAATCGGGATGGTGCCGACGCGCATGAGACCGCTGCCGGATGCACTCGCCGGAGACGCATCGAAGTCCCCCCGAGGCGCGTTGTCGAGCGGCGAATCCGTGCAGAGCGCTGCCAGCTCGGCCTGCACCTCGGCACCGTCGCGGTACTCGAACCCCTCGAGATCAAGCAGATTGCCGAGCACCCGCAGCACCTTCCAGCCTGGACGGGCTTCACCGGGAGGCGCGACCGCACCCTGGAAGCGCTGCCAGGTGCCGTTCGCATTGACGAAGGTCCCAGAAGTCTCTGCGAAGGCGGAGATGGGCAGCAGGACGTCGGCCATCTCGTCCAAGGCTGCGCTGCGAAACGCCGAGCAGGCGACGACGAAGTCAGCCTTGCCGATCGCCTCCATGCCAGCCGCGGTATCGATGAGATCGCGATCGGGCTCGAAGCCCCAGAGCACCAGCGTCTTGGAGGTGCCGTCCAAGATCTCGGCGACCGCGCCGCCCTTGGTCTCACTCGGCTTGGCACCGGGCAACCGATCGGGGTGGGCCCCCGCCAGATAGGCACCCAGCGAATTTGCTGCCGCTGGCAAATAACCGATCCGGCATTCGGCGGCGGCTGCGATGGCGTGGGCGAGCCCCTTCACCAGCGTGAAGTCGGGGTGCGCTATCGCCAGCGCACCCAAGAGTACCACCCCGCCCCCTTGGCCTCCCGCTTCACGCAGCGCCGCGGCAGCAGCCGTCTGCGCATCGGTTGGCTCGGCCGCCCCGATGAGATCGTTGGCCGCTGAAGAGCCACGTGCCCCCAGCACCTTTGCAATGGCCGCGAGATCGGACAGCATCTGTGCCGGCGATCCCATAAGCTGGGTTGCCGGATGGTTCAGCTCCAACTTGATGGGGTTGACGCACACGACCTGGGCGCCGGCCAGGGCCGCCTTGCGAATGCGGTGCGCAAGGAGCGGCTGCTCGTGCCGGATGTCGGAGCCGATCAGCAGAATGGCCTGTTGACGCTCCAGCTCAGATGCGGTGACGCCGAGCCAAGGCAGCAGCGGGTCGGCGGCATCGCCACGGAAGTCTTGCTGACGCAGGCGGTGATCGATGTTGGCGCAGCCTAGCCCGCGCGCCACCCGCGCCGCGAGATAGAGTTCCTCAAGCGTCGCATTGGGGGCCATGAGCCAGCCCGTGTCTGCGGCGTCAGCGGCCTTCAGGCGCTCCGCCACCAGGGTCAGCGCATCCGTCCATTCAACCTCGCGCCAGCTCCCGTCCTGCTTGAGCATGGGCTTGGTCAGGCGGTCCTCGCTATAAAGGCCGGCGTAGCTAAAACGGTCACGGTCGGAGATCCAGGTCTCGTTGACCGCCTCGTTATCGCGCGGATGGATGCGCATCACTTGGTTACGACGCACGTGCAGCCGAATGTTGGAGCCGAGCCCATCATGCGGCGCGATGCTGTCGTGCATGGTCAGCTCCCAAGGCCGCGCCGTGAAACGGTAAGGCTTGGAGGTCAGCGCGCCGACCGGACAAAGGTCGATGACATTGCCGGACAGCTCGTGCTCGACGGTCTGGGCGATGAAGGTGCCGATACGCATCTCTTCGCCGCGGCCGGTTGCGCCCAGCTCGCGCACACCGGCAACCTCGGCGCCGAAGCGCACGCAGCGGGTGCAATGGATGCAGCGCGTCATCTCGGTCGCGATCAGGGGGCCGAGGTCTTCATCCTTCACCACACGCTTGCGCTCGGCGAAGCGAGAGACGTCGCCGCCGTAGCCCATGGCGACATCCTGCAGCTCACACTCGCCGCCCTGATCGCAAATGGGGCAATCGAGCGGGTGGTTGATCAGCAGGAACTCCATGGTGCCCCGCTGGGCCTCGATGGCCTTGGGAGAACGCGTCCAGACCTTGAGCCCATCGCCAACCGGCGTCGCACATGCCGGCACCGGCTTGGGAAAGGGACGACCGCCTTGTTCGGCCTCGACCAGGCACATCCGGCAGTTCGCCGCAATGGACAGCTTCTTGTGATAGCAAAACCGGGGGATCGAGATGCCCTCACGGTCCGCGACCGCGATGATCATCTCTCCCGGCGCCGCCTCACAGACGCGGCCGTCGATCTCGATGTTGAGCTTGTCCGTCATTTAGGTCTCTCGATCGGCACCAATTGCGCAGACCCTCCAGGCACGCCCAGCGGAGTCTATTGGACACCCGGCAGCAGCGACTGCGGCACCCGCCGTAGCGAAATTCTGCCTAATTGCGCGTTAAGTTGACGAAGCGCCATGCCATCGCGCGCTTCACCGCGAAAAGAACGGTCGAGCCGGGTCAAGCGGCCATCATGCTGCGGCCATGCTCGATCATGTAAGCGAATTCGTGCCGATAGTGTTTCAGGAAGCTCTGCACAGGCATGGCAGCAGCATCGCCCAAGGCACAGATGGTCCTGCCGCCGATGCGACCCGCGACGCTATCGAGCAGGCCGAGGTCTTCTAACCGTCCCTCGCCATCCAAGATGCGGTGCAGCACGCGGGCTAGCCACCCGGTCCCTTCGCGGCAGGGCGTGCACTGACCGCAGGACTCGTGCATATAGAAGTGCGACAGGTTGTAGAGCACCTTCACCATGCAGGTCCCCTCGGCGATCACGATGACCGCGCCCGAGCCCAGCATGGAACCGGCCTTGGCGATGGAGTCATAGTCCATGTCGACGTCCATCATGAGGTCGCCCGGAACCACGGGCACCGACGAACCACCTGGGATGACCGCCTTGAGCGCCTTGCCGTCCTTGACGCCGCCGCTCATCTCCAGCAGCGCGCGGAACGGGGTGCCCATGGGCACTTCGAAGTTGTTCGGGTT
The DNA here is from genome assembly GCF_010915725.1 of Thiorhodococcus mannitoliphagus. Classification (GTDB taxonomy): domain Bacteria; phylum Pseudomonadota; class Gammaproteobacteria; order Chromatiales; family Chromatiaceae; genus Thiorhodococcus; species Thiorhodococcus mannitoliphagus. The sequence goes on along the minus strand of NZ_JAAIJR010000040.1, from coordinate 13,960 downwards.
GTTGACGTGACCCGACACGGAAAACAGCTTGAGCCCGCCGTTGTTGGGCCGTCCTTGCTCAAGAAACCATTTACCGCCCTTCTCCAGGATGACCGGCACGGAGGCAAGCGACTCTGTATTGTTGATGGTCGTCGGCTTGCCGAAGAGACCATACTGCGCAGGGAACGGCGGCTTGAAACGCGGTTGACCCTTCTTGCCCTCGATGGACTCCAGTAGCGCGGTCTCTTCGCCACAGATGTAGGCGCCCGCCCCCATGTGGCTGTAGCAGTCGAAGTCGATCCCCGAGCCCTGGATGTCCTTGCCGATCAAGCCAGCCGCATAGGCCTCTTCCAAGGCGCCCTCGAAGCGCGCGATCGGCTCGTAGAACTCGCCTCGAATATAGTTATATCCAGCGGTCGCGCCGATGCAGTAGCCCGCAATCGCCATGCCCTCGATCAACTGATGCGGGTTGTAGCGCAGGATGTCGCGATCCTTGCAGGTGCCCGGCTCGCCCTCGTCCGAGTTGCAGACGATGTACTTCTGTCCCGGCGCGTTGCGCGGCATGAAGCTCCACTTCAACCCGGTCGGGAAGCCCGCGCCGCCACGGCCGCGCAGGTTGGAGATCTTCATTTCCTCGATGAGGTCGTTGGGATCCGGCCGCTCGCGCAGGATCCGCTCCCACTGGGCATAGCCTCCGATGCCGCGATAGCTCTCCAGCGTGTGGCGCACCGCCTCGTCCAGGTGCATCGTGCGAAAGCAGACGCTGTTCTGATTCTGGGTGTTCTGGCTCTCGACCATGCGCTTACTCCAAGTCGTCGATCAGCTTGTCCAGCGCATCCGGGGACAGTTTCTCATGGTAGGTCTTATCCAAGAGAACTGCCGGAGCATCACGGCAGGCGCCGAGGCACTCGACCTCTTTCAGGGTGAAACGCCCGTCGGCGGTGGTCTCGCCCGGTTTGACGCCGTACTTGTGCTCGACGTGCTCGATGAGTTCCTCGGAGCCCTGCAGCATGCAGGAGATGCTGTTGCAGACGCAGACTTTGTGACGCCCCTGAGGCTCGAGGTCGTACATCCCGTAAAAGGTCGCAACCTCGTAGACCGACATGGGAGGCATGTCCAGATAGACGGCGATGTCGTCCATCAACGCCTGCGTCAGCCAACCGCCGTTCGCGTCCTGGACCAGGGTGAGCGCTGGCATCACGGCGGACTGCCTCCACTCCGACGGATACTTGGCGATATGCTTGTCGATCGCGGCACGGATCTCCGGGGTGAAGAGGGTCGATTTGTCGCGCTCGTGATCAATGGCGAGGGGAAGGTTACGGAAGCTCATCAGCGATCGATCTCCCCGAACACGATATCCAAGGTCCCGATGATCGCGACGACATCGGCTAGCATGTGCCCCCTGGACATCTCGTCAAGCGCGGCCAGGTGCGGGAAGCCTGGTGCGCGAACCTTCAGACGATAGGGCTTGTTGGCCCCGTCCGAGACGATGAAGCAGCCGAACTCGCCCTTGGGCGCCTCGACCGCTGCGTAGACCTCGCCGGGCGGCGGACAATAGCCTTCCGTGAAGAGCTTAAAGTGGTGGATCAGGGCCTCCATGTCCTCCTTCATTTCCTCCCGCCGGGGCGGCACCACCTTGTGGTCGTCGATCGACACAGGCCCCGGGTTGGTACGCAACCAGTCCACGCACTGCTTGATGATGTGGTTGGACTGGCGCATCTCCTCCATGCGCACCAGATAACGGTCGTAGCAGTCGCCGTTGACGCCAACCGGAATATCGAAATCCACTTTGTCGTAGGCCGCATAGGGCTGCTTCTTGCGCAGATCCCACTCGACCCCCGAACCACGCAGCATGGGGCCGGTGAAGCCGAGCTGCAGGGCGCGCTCCGCCGAAACGACGCCGATATCGACCGTGCGCTGCTTCCAGATGCGGTTGTCGGTGAGCAGCGTCTCGTACTCGTCGACGAGCTTGGGGAATCTCTGCGTGAAGTCCTCGATGAAGTCGAGCAGCGATCCCTCACGCGCGACGTTACGCTTGGCGATCGCCCGCTTGGAATGCCACTTCGACTTGCCGGCGTATTGCGGCATGCGATCGGGCAGGTCGCGATGAACGCCGCCGGGACGATAATAGGTCGCATGCAAGCGCGCACCCGAGACCGCTTCGTAGCAGTCCATGAGATCCTCGCGCTCGCGGAAGCAATAGAGGAAGACGCTCATGGCACCGATATCGAGCGCGTGCGCACCCAGCCACATCAAGTGATTTAGGATGCGGGTGATCTCGTCGAACATGGTGCGGATGTAGTGCGCGCGCTCCGGCACCTCGACGCCTAGCAGCTTCTCGATGGCGCGCACGTAACCGTGCTCGTTGCACATCATGGACACGTAGTCCAGACGATCCATGTAGCCGATGCTCTGGTTATAGGGCTTGTACTCGGCCAGCTTCTCGGTCGCGCGATGCAGCAGACCGATGTGCGGGTCGGCGCGCTCAATGACCTCGCCATCCATCTCCAGCACTAGACGCAGAACACCGTGCGCCGAAGGGTGCTGAGGCCCAAAGTTCAGGGTGTAATTACGGATCTCAGGCATCGCCCGCCTCCTTGCTCACACCATCCCCGACATAGCGACTGTCATCGCGAATCACCCGTGGCACCAGGACCCGCGGTTCGATGGAGACAGGCTCGTAAACGACGCGCTTTTGCTCGGGGTCATAGCGCATCTCGACTTGACCGGTGAGCGGAAAATCCTTGCGAAAGGGATGCCCCACGAAACCGTAGTCGGTGAGGATGCGACGCAGGTCCGGATGCCCCTTGAAGAGGATGCCGTAGAGGTCGAAGGCCTCGCGCTCGAACCAGTTCGCGGCGGCCCACACAGGAATCAGCGAGTCCACCATCGGCTGATTGCCGCCAACATAGACACGCAAACGCAGGCGGCAGTTGTAGGCGAGCGAGAGCAGATGGACGGCCACTGCAAAGCGTTTGGGATCGTCGGCGGCCACGTCCAGATCGCGATCGACGCCGCGACCGAAACCACTGAAGGAAGCCTCATCCGTCTCCCATTCGGAATGGCCGTAAGCCGCATAGTCGACGCCACAGAGGTCGATCAGCTGCTCGAAGCGAAAGGCCGCGTCATCGCGCAATGTCCAGCAGACATCGAGCAACTGCTCCGCAGGCACGACCAAGGTCAGCTCGCCGAAGCCGTCGATGAGTTCGCAGTCATGCGCCGCGAGCTTCTCGCGGATCGCGGCGGCGAGCGCGTCCAGCCTGGCATTGCGAGTCAGGGAATGTTTCACCATGTTCTCTGGGTACTACTCAGCGGGCGATGGTATTGGTTCGGCGAATCTTGCTCTGGAGTTGCAAGATACCGTAGAGCAACGCCTCCGCCGTGGGCGGACAGCCGGGAACGTAGATATCCACGGGCACGACACGGTCACAGCCACGGACGACAGCGTAGGAGTAGTGATAGTAGCCGCCGCCGTTCGCGCAAGAGCCCATCGAGATCACCCAGCGAGGCTCGGCCATCTGGTCGTAGACCTTGCGGAGCGCCGGAGCCATCTTGTTGACCAGCGTGCCGGCGACGATCATCACGTCCGACTGACGCGGACTGGGCCTGAAGATGATACCGAAACGGTCTAGGTCATACCGCGCCGCCCCGGCGTGCATCATCTCAACGGCACAGCACGCAAGCCCGAATGTCATCGGCCACAAAGAGCCGGTGCGCGCCCAGTTGATGAGCTTGTCAGCCGAGGTGGTGACGAACCCCTCTTCGAGAAGACCTTCTATTCCCATTCCAAAGCCCCCTTTTTCCACTCGTAGATAAAGCCAACGACCAGGATGCCTAGGAATACGACCATGGCCCAGAAGGCATAGATCCCGAGTTCTTGGAGCACAAGTGCCCAGGGGAAGAGAAATGCAATCTCTAGATCGAAGACGATGAAGAGAATAGCGACCAGGTAGTAGCGGACGTCGAACTTCAAACGTGCCGTTTCAAATGCCTCGAATCCGCACTCGTAGGGCGAATCTTTTTCGCTATCCGGGCGACGTGGTCCGAGGAGGTAACCGATCACGAGTGGCCCAACCCCTACCAGTATCCCGACCAGGATAAAAATCAGGATCGGCAGATAGTTGTCTATCACTGTCCCCTCTCTATCGTTTTTCTAATATAAGCCAGCAGCGTTGGGAGTCTAGTGCACCCTTCCGCACAGTGTCAACCTAACGAGCAATTCAAACTATTATATTTTTCAAAGCCTTAGACACAAACTCTAGGCGCAAAAAAACGGCATGCCACTCGTGCGGCATGCCGTTTGCTGTTGGTGCCGACGGCCAGACTCGAACTGGCACGGCTTTCGCCACTACCCCCTCAAGATAGCGTGTCTACCAATTTCACCACGTCGGCGTAAATCATTCCGAACTCTCTTGACCCTTCTCCGCCCCCGACTCATCAACCGCAGCCGGAAGGCTCTGATCTGCGGGCTCGCCCTCGACACCCGGCCCGGGCGCAGCTTCTACGGGCGCTACCGGCACATCCGAGCCAACCACGGCCTCAAGCGCACTTGGACCGCCTGGCACGACCGGAATATCGGTCGGCGCAGTCGTCACCGGAGGCTCAACTTCAGGCGGCGCCATGATGGTCGCGCCATCCACTGCATCCATCAAGCCCGCAGGCTCTGGACCCTGCGCCGCAAAGAAGGCCAGGCCCATGCTCGTCAGAAAAAATAGGGTCGCAATAATAGCAGTCAGGCGGGTCAAAAACGACCCCGAGCCTTGCGCACCGAATACCGTCGAAGAGGCACCGCTTCCGAAGGCTGCCCCAGCGTCCGCACCTTTCCCGTGCTGCATCAGAACCAGTCCGATGAGCCCCAACGAAAGAAAGACTTGGAGTACTGTTAAAATCGTTTGCATGTATCACTCACAGGCCAGGACATCAGCCCGCAGCGGCTTCTCCGGCCCGGCAAATCGCTAGAAAATCTTCAGCGGCCAAGGCAGCACCACCAATCAAGCCACCATCGATGTCCGGCTGGGACAGCAGATCGCTTGCGTTACCGGGCTTCATACTGCCGCCATAAAGAATCCGAACCTTGGCGCCAATCGCTTGATCCTGACCAGCGATCCGCTGCCGAATGAAATCGTGCACTTCCTGCGCCTGCTCTGGCGTAGCCGTCTTCCCGGTCCCAATCGCCCAGATGGGCTCGTAGGCGATTTCAAGCTCCGCGAACGAAGCGATACCGTTTTGCGCGATAACAGCATCGATCTGCTGAGCAATGACCTCCTGGGTCTTACCTTGCTCCCGCTGATCAAGCGTCTCTCCAACGCAGAGAATCGGCTTCATGCCATTCTCGACGACGATCGCCAATTTCTTGGCAACGATCGCGTCGGTCTCACCGTAGTATTCGCGCCGCTCAGAGTGACCGCAGATAACATAACTGCAACCGAACTCTGCCAGCATGGCAGCGGAGACTTCACCGGTATAGGCCCCGCTCGCCTCCGTGCAAACATTCTGCCCGCCAAGACGCACTGAGCTGTTGGCGACCAGGCGCTCCCCAGCCTCCAAGAAAGGGAAGGGCGGACAGATGGCGATCTCCGCCTTGCCGAGCTTCTCCGCACCCTCAAGCACACCCTTGATCAGCGCTTCTGCGCTCGATCTGGTGCCGTTCATCTTCCAGTTACCTGCGATAAGAGGCTGACGCACAACGGTACTCCTTCAGGTGAGCTGCGCATCATAGCCATTTCTGAGCGGATTTCAAGCCCAAGTCGTGACCGAAAACGGAATCCGCACCACAGACCCAGCTGCCGAGACGGCTAGCGGCGGGCAGACCAAGGCGGCGACAAGGGCTGCCCCACGACTCGTGGGCCTTAGCCGGTCCGGCGCGCTTCAGGCTTATTCCAATCTCCGCTTTCCGCTAAACTGGCGCAATGGCCAAGAGCAGCAAGAAAAAGCCCAACAGCGGGTCGACCATCGCACTCAATAAGAAGGCGGGGCACGACTATTTCATCGAGCAACGGATCGAAGCAGGCATCGCCCTGGAGGGCTGGGAGGTCAAGAGCCTCCGCGCCGGGCGCATCCAGCTCAAGGAAAGCTATGTCAAGATCCTGCATGCCGAGGCATTCCTGATCGGCACCCACATCTCCGCATTGCAGAGCGCGTCGACCCACGTCAACCCGGACCCAACCCGAACACGCAAGCTGCTGCTCAAACGCTCCGAACTGAGCCGACTGATCGGCTTGACCGAGCGTTCCGGATACACGCTCGTTCCCACGGCGATGTACTGGAAGCGCGGCAGAGCAAAGCTCGAGATCGGCCTCGCCAAAGGTAAGAAGCAGCACGACAAGCGGGCCACTGAGAAAGACCGCGACTGGCAACGCGAGAAAGAGCGCATTTTCAAAACGGGCTGACCTTGCCGGGGAACCAATGCTCCCCTATAGTGACCAATCCAGTACCTGGGGGCGACATGGCTTCGACGTGGGTTACGAAACCTGAGGTGCATGCCGAGGTGCGGTTTACCTCGTAAATCCATCCGCAAACTTATAGTTGCCAACGACGACAACTACGCTCTCGCTGCTTAACCCAGCGGGCCTCTGACCGTCTCTTGCCTATGGGCGGCGGATTCCAGGGGTAAAATCACATGGGATCGCAGTGACGGGAGTCCGGACCTGATCTGCTAAAACCTAACGGAATCGCTGACTGATCGCCCTGCCCTTCGGGCGGCGGAAGGCTAAAAAAAATAGAACGGGCTAAGCATGTAGGACCAATGGCAGAGGACTTGCGGACGCGGGTTCGATTCCCGCCGCCTCCACCAATACAGCATCCGCGACAATCCGCGAAGGACTTCAGAACCCGCCTAAGTGCGGGTTTTTTATTGTCTTGATTTGTCTGCACAGGGGTAACCTCGTCCGCGAGCATCCACGTGTAGACAGGGGTAACTTTTCGGGGTAACCGGGGTACCCCCATCGGTAGTTACCCCCATGCCGCTGACTGACACCCAGATTCGCAACCTCAAGCCAGCCTCAAAGGACTACAAGAAGGCCGACAGCGACGGTCTTTACTTGCTGATGAAGACCTCGGGCGCGAAGTGGTGGCGCTTCAAATACCGCTTCGACCGACTGGAAAAGCTCTTGAGCCTAGGTGTCTACCCCGAGGTGAGTCTGAATGAGGCCCGCACAGCGCGAGACGAGGCACGGCGCCTGCTGGCCCGAGGGATCAACCCTAGCGAGCACAGGAAGGCAAATCTTGCGGCCCGCGAGGAACGAGCCGCCAATAGCTTCGAGGTCATTGCTCGGGAGTGGTACGCCAAATTCGAGCCGACATGGGTACCGAGCCACGGGACGCGGATCATCCGCCGTTTGGAGCGTGACATCTTCCCCTGGATTGGGGGTAAGCCTATCGCCGATGTTACCCCCCCCGAGCTACTGCAGGTTATCCGACGAATCGAGCAGCGCGGCGCCCTAGAAACGCCATGGGCGGCTACCGCCGAGTGTGAGTTTGTGAGTTCCGACGAGTTATTTTCCGGTCCTCGCGAAATGGGTCAGGCCGTGGAGGGTGAGCTATGACCGCCGCCGCCCTCCTCGCCAACCTGGCCGCGCAGGGGATCGAGCTGACACTCACCGAGCGCGGCACATTGCGCTACCGGGGCGACAGAGCCGCCGTGGATGCCTGGCTGCCTGAGATCCGCACCCACAAGCCCGAGTTGATCGGGCTGTTGCGGGATCGCCAGCCTCCCGCTATCCCGTCGCTCACCGCCGAGCAGCGGGCTGACGTGACCGAGTCCCTCGCGGAGCGTGCGGCCATCATGCAGCACGATGGCGGCCTCCCGCGCCAGCAGGCCGAGGTCCAGGCCGCCCGTGCGATGCGCGTCTACCGTTGCCGTGTAACGGATCATCCTAATGATTGGCTGACCATGATCGCGCCTGGATGCGACCTGGAAGAAGCCCGGCGAGAGCTGATCTCGCGCTTTGGCCCCGAGCGATTGATCGATGTGTTGGAGCATGGCGACAGAGGCGTGCCCAAGGCATGATATTGGGCTATTTGTGCGACCGGAGTGGAAAATGGCGGAGTTGACAGGCTCAGGAGCCTCCTTAGCGGACTTCATTTGGAAGAACGCCGAAGACTTGTGGGGTGATTTCAAGCATACGGATTTCGGCAAGATCATCCTGCCCTTCACCTTGCTCCGGCGGTTGGAATGCGTGCTCGAGCCGACGCGCGTGGAGGTGCGCGATGCCTACCTGACACACCGGGACAGCGGCTTGGACCTGGATCTCATCCTGCGCCAGGTCACCCGCTATCCCTTCTACAACACCTCGGAGTATGTGCTCGGGACGCTGGGCGGGACCAAGACACGCCAGAACCTCCAGGACTACATCGCCCGCTTCTCGGACAACGCCCGCGTCATCTTCGAGCAGTTCGATTTCGCCAACACCATCATCCGGCTGGACAAGGCCAGGTTGCTGTTCACGATCTGCAAGAATTTCGCCTCCATCGACCTGCATCCCGACGCCGTGCCGGACCGGGTCATGAGCAATCTCTATGAGCACCTGATCCGGCGATTCGGTGCGGCCGTCAACGAGGCGGCCGAAGACTTCATGACGCCCCGCGATGTCGTGCATCTGGCGACCACGCTCTTGCTTGACCCGAACGACGCCCTGTTCGAGTCGAATCCGGGTCTCATCCGCACCCTCTACGACCCCGCTTGCGGGACCGGCGGCTTTCTCACCGATGCCATGAACCATGTCGCCGACCACGGCAGCCGCTTCCAGGTGCCGCCGGCGCTCATCCCCCACGGACAGGAGTTGGAGCCCGAGACCCACGCCGTCTGTCTGACCGCCATGCTGTTGCGCACCCTGGAGACTGATCCGGGGCGCGATCTCTCCAAGAACATCAAGCTCGGGAGCACGCTCTCCAACGATCGGTTTGCAGGCGAGCGCTTCCATTACTGTCTCGCCAATCCGCCCTTCGGCAAGAAATGGGAGAAGGATCAGAAGGCGGTCACGCGAGAGCACACGGAGAAGGGGTACGACGGCCGCTTCGGTCCTGGTCTGCCGCGCATCAACGACGGCTCCATGCTCTTCCTGCTGCACCTGGCCAGCAAGATGGAGCGTCCCGAGCATGGCGGCGGGCGCGTGGCGATCGTGCTGTCAGGCTCGCCGCTGTTCAACTGCGGGGCGGGCTCCGGCGAGTCCGAGATCCGCCGCTGGCTGCTGGAGCGGGATCTGGTCGAGGCCATCATCGCCCTGCCCACTGAGATCTTCTTCCGCACCGGCATCGGCACCTATCTCTGGATCCTCTCCAACAAGAAGCCAGCCGACCGACGCGAACGGGTACAGCTCATCGATGCCACCGGTCTCTGGACCTCGATCAAGAACGAAGGCAACAAACGCCGCCTCATCAGCGACGACCAGATCCGGCAGATCGCGCAAGTCTATGCGGCGGCCGAGACCGCGGGCATCAGCCGTCTGCTCGACTACCGCACCTTCGGCTACCGACGGATCAAGGTGCTGCGCCCACTGCGCATGCGGCTGCACATCGACGCGGATTCGCTCGACAGGCTCAGGGAAGAAAAGGCATGGGGCAAGCTCACCGAGAGCCAGCAGACGGCCTGGGAAGCGGCCTTGACCCCACATCTCGGGCAGATCCATCCCTTCGCCTGGGCCGAAACCTTCGCCACCGAGGCCGCAAGCGCGTCTCCCGCGATCGGCAAGGTCGGCAAGACCTTCATCAAGGCGCTGATCAAGGCTCTCGGCGAGCGCGACCCGGAGGGCGAGCCCGTCACGGACAAGGACGGCCAGCTTGTCCCGGATTCGGAATTGACCGACTACGAGAACGTGCCGCTCACCGAGCGCATCACCGACTACTTCGCCCGTGAGGTCTTGCCGCATGTTCCCGACGCCTACATCGACGAGGACTTCCGCGACCAAGGCGACGGCGAGATCGGGCGCGTGGGCTACGAGATCAACTTCAATCGCTATTTCTACCAGTACAGGCCGCCGCGTCCGCTGGAAGCAATCGATGCCGAGCTGAAGCAGGTCGAGGCCGAGATCGCGGCGCTACTCGGGGAGGTCACCGAATGATCGGCACCGGTCGTCTGCTGCCCACCGAGGCGCGAGCCTTGCCGTGCCGCATTGGCTCATCTATCCTATGTTGCAACAACACCCGCCAAGGCTATGTCCGCAAGGATACCCTCAAACTGGCGGGTTTCTCGTTTCTGGGGCGGGCGGATGAAGTTTGACAAGGAGCCGAAGTCTGTCGACGCGCAGATGGACGTGCTGAGGTCGCGGGGCATGCTGATCCCGGACGAGGCGACCGCCCGACACTATCTGCTTCACCTCAATTACTACCGTCTCACCGGTTACTGGCTGCCCTTCGAGGAGTGCCACGACCCGCACCGCTTCAAGCCCGGCACCCGCTTCGAGGAGGTGCTGAACCTCTACGTCTTCGATCGTGAGCTGCGCCTGCTGTTGCTCGATGCCATCGAGCGCATCGAGGTCTCGGTCCGCACACAGTGGGCCTATCATTTCGCCCTGCATGGCGGTGCGCATGCTTATCTGAATCCCCAGTATGCAGACTCGCAGCGGAAGCTGATCCGCCAATCCGCCACCCTGGCCAGCGAGTTCGAAAGCTCCCAGGAGCCGTTCGTCATCCATCTGCGCGGCAAGTACACCAAGCAGCCGGACATGCCACCGATCTGGGCCGCCTGCGAGGTGCTGTCACTGGGGCAGCTCTCGCGCTGGTATGCCCTGCTGCGGCCAATCTCGCTGAGATCCAAGATCGCGCGGACCTACGGACTCGACCAACAAGTGCTCCAGTCCTACCTCCACCACCTGACCTATGTACGGAATCTGTGCGCCCACCACAGCCGGGTCTGGAATCGCGAGCTGACCATCACGGCACCGCTGGTCCAGAGCAAGCCACCCGTGCTGGCACAAACGATCTCACGGACCGACAAACGCAAGATCTACAACACCTGCTGTTTCATCCAGCATCTGATGAACACCATCACCCTGGATCATCACTGGCACCGACGGCTCTTCGCATTGCTGACCAAGCACGGCATCGCCACGCGCGCGATGGGCTTTCCCGCTGACTGGTTGTCGAGGCCGCTTTGGACCGCCATTGAGCATGGCTCCGATGACCGTTTCCCGACACAAGGGCCAACGCCATGAATGAGGCATTCCTGAAACCCCGACTCCTGGGCCGACGTTTCGCGGAGCACACGATCCCGCTTGACCTGCTCAAGGATTTTGCCGCGCTCGAAGTGATGCTGGTCGAGGTCGCGAAGCACGAATACCGGACGTTGAATCCAGATAGATCCCGTGTTTCCAAAGGTTTTCCAAAAGGGCTCGAGTTTCATCTCTCGGGGATCGAAGAGGGAAGCACCATTCCGATTCTGACGTTTGTCTTCTCTGGCCTGCTGCCACCGGCGGATGTTCTCTACTTTGAGCGCGCCAAGGACCAGATCATCGAGGCCATTGCCAGCGTTGAGCAGGACTGCCAACCGAGCTTACCCCCTAAGCTACTGCGCTATTTCGACCGTTTTGGTCGCGGGCTACGCGAAGGGGAAGCTATCGAGTTCACACGCGCGCAAGGCCAAACGACCGCGCTGACCCCCGCGATTCGCGAACGATTATTGAGAGCCTCCCAAGCCGAGGAGTGGACCGAGGAGGTGATCCTGAAGGGTCGAATTTCAGAGATGGATCAGGCGGATTTGAGCTTCGAGCTGGAGCTGCGCACCGGTCCCAAGCTGAAGGCACCGCTGGACGAGCAGCACCGGGAGACCGTACTCCAGGCGTTCGGAGACTATCGCCAGGGGCAGATCGTTGCAGTGCAGGGCGTCATCCGGCGCGATCGTGCCGACCGCCCGAAGTCGTTCGAGTCGATCGAGCATATCAGTCTGCTCGATCCCTTGGATGTCGAAACCCGCCTGGAAGAATTAGCGACACTGCCGGCGGGCTGGCTCGACGGCAAGGGCGAGCCACTTGCCCCCACTACCCTGCGTGCCTTGGCGCAAGACTTCGACACCTATTTCGACCCGGATCTGCCGCTTCCTTATCTGTATCCCACGGCGGAAGGCGCGGTCCAAGCCGAATGGACCCTGGGCGACTGGGAGGTCTCGCTAGAAATCGAGTTGACCGCGAGAACCGCTCAATATCAGGCATTGCATATCCCTACCGATCAAGTGGATGAACAGGTCTTCTTGTCGTTGCAGGGACAGGATGCGTGGAGCAGGCTCAATGCCTTGCTGAAAGGTCTGTCGGAGGGCACAGCATGAGCCCGGAGACTTTATTGCTGCGTCAGATCCATCCCAGCTTTGTGCAAGATGGCCGCGTCTCGTCCCAAGCCTTCCGCCCCACCCCGAAGGATGAACACCGCCTGTCCGTGGACAACGGTGACCGGATTCAGCCAGAAGTGGCCTGCAAGCGATTCAAGAGTCGGCCCAACTGCTCGTCCATCGGAGTGATGGCCGTCTCCCATGCGGAATGCGAGTCCCAGTGCCTCACCGTGATCGAGGATGGTGATCCCTACCCCGAGCATTGTTCCATTGATTTTTCGGCCTTCGGGACAAAGGCGATCGAGCGCAAAGCAAAACAATTATCGTGTCAGGCCAGGGAGCGGGATTGGCTGTTTCAAGATGGAGGAATGGAGTGATCCATTACAAGCGTTATCCGGCATTGAAGGATTCTGGCACGGAATGGATTGCACGCATTCCAGAGCATTGGAGTCTAGGCCGAATTGCTCAACTTGGCCGGTTGTCGAAGGCGAACGGCGGGAGCAAGAAGGACGAGAAAGAAACAGGCATACCCTGTGTGAGATATGGAGACCTCTATACGACACACAGCCACTTTATCCGAGAAATCAACTCCTTCGTTGATTCTGAAACTGCGACAGAATATACCCAGATTCATTATGGAGATGTTCTATTCGCGGCATCTGGAGAAACACTCGAAGAAATCGGCAAGTCAGCGGTTAATTTGACAACAGATAAGGCGTGCTGCGGCGGTGATTTAATCGTCTTGAAACCCGCAAAGGCTATAGATGATCCTGTCTTCTTGGGCTATGCGCTGGATTGCTCCATTTCTGCGGCTCAAAAAGCAACGATGGGACGCGGATTTACAGTCGTCCATATTTATGCAGACCAACTCAAGAACCTTACGATTGCTATTCCGCCCGCTCAAGAGCAACAACTGATCGGCGCTGCGCTGGAGCGCGAAACCGCCCGCATCGACGCACTCATCGCCAAGAAGACCCGCTTCATCAAGTTGCTGAAGGAGAAACGCCAGGTGCTCATCACCCAGGCCGTTACGAAGGGACTCGATCCCAAGGTGAAGATGAAGGATTCCGGGGTGGAGTGGATTGGGGAGGTGCCGGCGCACTGGCAGGTTATGCGGCTTACAAAATGCATTGGGCCGATAGTGGATTACAGAGGTCGAACACCCACAAAGGTGGACAAAGGACAATTTTTGGTGACCGCGAAAAATGTTCGCGGAGGCAAAATAGATTATGAGTGCTCTAAAGAATACGTAGCTCCACACTCTGCAAGGCAACTCTTGGAAAGAGGGGGGCCAGAAATTGGTGATCTACTATTCACCATGGAGGCTCCATTGGGGCAGGTCGCCCAAATTGATCGAACGGATATCGCGCTGGCTCAAAGAATCGTTAAGTTCCGGGCATTGGAAACATTACTAAAGAACGAATTCTTGCTTTTCTGGATCATGGGGTCTTACTGCCAGGCTGTTCTCGAAACACTTGCCACCGGATCGACTGCGCTTGGAATAAAGGCTAGCAAGCTTGGAATGATTCCGGTATTCCTCCCCCCCTTAGACGAACAAGTTGGCATAATCCGGTTTCTTCAAGTGGAGTGTGGTGGACCCCAAGTCAAGGACAGTTTTAGCCAGAAATTAAGTTAGTCCGCCTCTGCTATTGCAGCCGTTTGTGGCTGCCCGATGTTGCCGCTAGAACTCGTGGTGGTGTTGAGTGACTTACCCCCCCGTTTCTG
>NZ_JAAIJR010000409.1 GCF_010915725.1 Thiorhodococcus mannitoliphagus | reverse complement strand
CTGTCTGCCCCAGAGTGCCAAACAGCCCCCCGGCATGGGGGTCGCCAAGCCCCGGCGCTGCGGTGGGCACAGCGGGCCAGAGAGGGGCCTCCTTGCCCCCGGTCCGTGCTACGACGCCCGCCCGATCGCCGCTGAGGCGCTGTCCGCTGCGTCCTGCAGTGCCCGCGTGGACAAATGGGCATAACGCTGGGTGACGCTCGGATCGGAATGCCCGAGGATCTGCTGGACTTCATAGAGCGTCCTGCCGCTGTTCACCAGAAACGAGGCATATTGGTGACGCAGATCGTGCAAGCGCAGATGAGGCAAACCGGCTTCCTCCCGGAGTCGCTCCCACACTTTGTGAATCGTGGTGTAGGGCTTCCCGGTCTTGCTGTTGACGAAAAGATAATGCTCCGTGTCCAGGTTCCGAAGGATGCGCAGGATGTCGAGGGCAGCATCGTTCAGGGGGACGGCACGGACCTTACCTGACTTGGCGTTGTAGGCCGGAATCCGCCAAACCCGACGTTCCATGTCCACCTAATCCCAAGTGGCCTTCAGTGCTTCGTTGAGCCGTGCCCCCGTGGACAGCAAGAACAGCGCAATGGTGCACACGGGACGATTGGGATGCCTCCTCAGCACCGACAGCAACCGGTGAAGTTCCTCATCGTCCATGTAGTGCTCCACCTGATTTCGCTCGGGGATCAAGGG
>NZ_JAAIJR010000408.1 GCF_010915725.1 Thiorhodococcus mannitoliphagus | reverse complement strand
TGGAGCAGGTCAGCGGCAGCTATGTCAGCGACGACCTGCGCGATCGCGAGGATGACATCCTGTGGCGCGTGCGCTTTCGTGACCGCTGGCTCTACCTGTATCTCCTGCTGGAGTTCCAATCCACCGTCGATCCATACATGGCCGTCCGCCTGCTCACCTATCTAGGATTGCTCTATCAGGATCTGATCAAGCAGCAGGCAACGACCGAAACCGGCAAGCTGCCACCTGTCCTCCCGATCGTGCTCTACAATGGCAAATCCCGCTGGACGGCGGCCACCGAGTTCCTCGACTTGATCGAGCCCGCGCCGGGGCGTCTGCGTGATTACGCCCCACACTTGAAGTACCTGCTGTTGGACGAGGGAGCGATCGACGAAAGCGCGCCCTGGGCATTGAGAAACCTGGTGGCCGCCTTATTCAGACTGGAGAAAAGCCAGGGGCCGGGGCCGCTCCACGACGCCATCTCGGCCTTGATCGACTGGCTGGCCGCGCAGGAGCAGGCCAGTCTACGCCGCGCTTTCACGGTTTGGATCAAGCGCGTGCTGCTGCCCGGGCGGCTGCCTGGAGCCGACCTACCCGCAATGGCCGACCTACTGGAGGTGAAAACCATGCTCGCCGAAAGCGTCATCGAATGGACGGAAGACTGGAAACGCCAAGGGCTGGAGGAGGGCCGGCGGCAAGGTTGGCAGGAGGG
>NZ_JAAIJR010000407.1 GCF_010915725.1 Thiorhodococcus mannitoliphagus | reverse complement strand
TCGAAGAAGGCTTGGATGTCGAGGTCGATCACCCAGGCACCGCGCAGGTCCATAACCCCGTCCCACAAGGCTTGCAGCGCCTGGTGGGCGCTACGTCCTGGACGGAAGCCATAGGAGCAGTCCAGAAAGTCCTGCTCGTAGACCGGCTCCAGCACCATCAGCACCGCCCGTTGGAGGATCTTGTCTTCCAGAGTCGGTATGCCAATGGGCCGGGTCTTCTTCGTTCCATCCTTGGGGATGTGAACGCGTCGCACCGGTGGCGCCTGATAGCGACCGCTCTTGAACCGTTCGAGCAGGTCGCTCAGGTTCTCCTGCAGCCGCGCTTCGTACGCCTCGGCGGTGACACCGTCCACACCCACCGCGCCGTCCTTGCGCGTGCGCCGGTACGCTTCTTCCAGCCACATCAGGTCGATGTGATGCGCCAGCGTGGTCAGCACCATCCCCGGCGCCTCTCTCGCCAGGTTCGCGATCGCCTCTTGTTTCGTTGTGATGGTCTCGCAACCCAATGTTTGCGCCATCTGTCCCTCCAGACGTTGTCTCAACCGATCGGCCGCTTCCCTCCCGTGGGTCCGCTCGGGTGCGTTCCCCACGCTCGACGGTACGATCAGCCGACTCTGACTGCTCAGCCGTCATCGCGCCGCACTTCGTTGCCTTCGCTTGGCGCTACCTTGCCCTCGGTCCTCTTCGCTCCCGTG
>NZ_JAAIJR010000406.1 GCF_010915725.1 Thiorhodococcus mannitoliphagus | reverse complement strand
ATAACTTCTGAAGGAGCTTGCAAACGCTCAAAGCATTAATATAGGTATCATTGGTGACGGTCACGATTTCATGCGTGCAGGCATTCAAAGCACCCAGCACGTTAAAACGTTTACGGCCAGCCGGTGCCTTGATAAAGAACCGTGTGAATGACCATAAGAACCCTAAGAGTGGAGCCAGCACAAAATGCGCGGCATCCACAAAATAGACATGGCGCTGGCCTGACTTGGCTTCCTCCAGCACTGGCTCTAACTTATTGATAATAAATTCTTCTTGCTTGTCAGGATCGGCTTTTGCGGGCATCATTCCCACTTTCCGACGGTCCATCCCGAGCGCGATCAAAAAGACACGAACACTGCCGAGACTGCGCTTCAGCCCCGTCAATCGTTGAATATCGGCGGCCGCTTGCTTGATCGTGGCCGGCGGATGATGCGTAAAATGCCGCCTGAGTTGATCGTAATGATCATACAACTGGCTTTCCGGTCGATAGGGTCGTCGCTCCCGAACGCGCATGAGGACACCTTGTTGATAACGGCGAATCGTCGCCGTCACCATATTAGGACTCGCGCCACTCAGCGTCGCAATTTCATGGTGCGGGTAACCGAGCGACTTGAACCAGAGAATGCTCATGCGTTTTCGTATTAAAGGAACCGGATCGTGAAACCGCGCCTGGTTGATCTCCGCTTTATCCTGCTCAGAAAATT
>NZ_JAAIJR010000405.1 GCF_010915725.1 Thiorhodococcus mannitoliphagus | reverse complement strand
CGCTGAGCGCCGACGAGGAAACGCGCTACTGGGCCGAGGCGCGCGCGAAAGCGCAGAGCGACGAGGCCACCTTGCTGTTGGAGGCGCGCGAGGAAGGCGAACAGATTGGGTTGGAGAAAGGCGAGCAGATTGGGTTGGAGAAAGGCCGCCAGGAAGCGGCTCAAGCGACAGCCCGTTACCTCATCGAACTTGGCGTGCTCAGCGATGCTCAGGTCGCCCAGGCCACCGGCCTGAGCCTTGCACAGATCGAGGCGCTGCGCTCGGCCGGTCCACACTAAGCAAGTGTCCATCAATTGTTTCCCGATGCGAGCGATGCCGCCCGAAATCCCCCCTAGCCCCCCTTTGCGAAAGGGGGGAAGTTGTTGATGGACGCTTTCTAAGGCCCGAAACCAGTCGCACGGGGCGAATGCCCCATGCGGCTTGGAAGGTTCCGGCTTGGGCATGCGGCTTCGCGCGCTGACCATGTTAAGGTCGGGGTTCATCAACCGCTGCTGTCTCCATCGCTTCCTCCATGGCATCCGTGTGCGCTGACGATCTGCTCGACCCGAAGAACGACTACGTCTTCTTCCGCGTCTTCTCCGAGGAACCCGACCTGCTGGTCGATCTGATCAATGTCGTGCGCGTCGACGAGCCGCCCATTGCCGAGGTCAGTCTGCTCAACCCGCAACTCACGCCCGAGCGGCTCGGCGGCAAGCAGTTGATCCTGGA
>NZ_JAAIJR010000404.1 GCF_010915725.1 Thiorhodococcus mannitoliphagus | reverse complement strand
CTTAAGCTTTTCTTCTTTTCCGATATAGACCGTCATCTCCGTCCGATCCAAACCGCGCTGCTCCATGAGACGGCGTATCTTGTGGAAGCAGATTTCGACAAATTCATCGCCTTGTTCCTTGTAGACCTTGACCTGCGTTCCAAGGCGGCAGAGATAATAGACCGAGCGCTTGATCATCTCTTTCAGGGCTTGAATGCCCACGTAGGCCAAGTCACGAATGACCAAATCTCCGGATTTCAGTAACTCCATGGTTTCCATTGAATTACTTGCATCTTGATCGTTGAAGGCATGCAACGAAAGGTCGTTGATCATCCCTCCTAACAGGTTATACTCGAACTGGATTCTCACCGCCGCTTTTGAACCAGATCCACCGCTTCCCGGATAGACGTCATGCAGTTTTTCGTCGATTTGAAAACAAACGGAATCCTTGATCAGAATCCGCTTGATTCCTTTTAAGTCACACAAATATGATTCTGAATCCAGTTGGCTGCTCAGTAGCTTCTCGATCGCCTTTCTTAGGAAAAGGACTGCCGTTTCGTTGAATCGCTCATCCAAGCTCTGCTTACGTATGTCGATGTCGTGCTTCTCCTTCAGAACGATTGACAGATCATTCAGGCTCTGGTCTTTAAGGTTTTCATGGTTAAAAACGATGAGATCCAAAAACAAGGCGCCGCCGATCTTGCTTTCTCTTTGAACGAAACCTGTTTCTTTGGCCAGC
>NZ_JAAIJR010000403.1 GCF_010915725.1 Thiorhodococcus mannitoliphagus | reverse complement strand
AAGGCCGGCAGGTCACGGAAGAACTCCGCGGGCAGATTGTGCGCCTCGTCGATGATCCACAGCGGCGTGACGTTCTTCCCATCCGCCAATTCCTCGATGCGGGCCTTGATCTGACGCCACAGGGCAGCGCGGCGGTAGGCGCCCTCCAATCCCAGTGCCAGCGCCAAGGAGCGGTACAGATCCAGCCGCCCGAAGTCGGTCTCGGCCAGATAGATCACCTGATAGCGGTGGAGGTTGAGCGCCTGCGTGAGCCGGCGCAGGGCCGCAGTCTTGCCCACCCCGGCCTCGCCGGTCAACAGCCCCACGCCGGGGCTGTGCAGCAGCCAGTCAAAGCGCTCGCCCAGGTGGGCCAGGACCCCATCGTCCCACAGCTCGGTGGTGCCCTTGCCCAGGGGATACTGGGTCAGGCCAAAGTGTTGCAGCACCATCAGTCGTCCTCCCCGGTATGACCGTAGTCATCGCGGTAGGCCAGCTCCACCTCCGTGTCGGCGACGTTCAGTGATGGCGCCTCGGACGGCTGGGGCTGACGGCGCCGGCGATGGACATTGGCCAAGGCATCCAGCGGCGTGACCGCGCCCAAGGCGTTGCCTTCGGTGTCTTCCACCGCCAGAGCCTGACTGAGTATTCCGGCCGAATCCGGACACCTATTCCGATCCAAACCGGACACCAATCCGACGTCAAAGCGGACAGCATTCCGAGCTGAAAGCGGACACTGATCCGAC